>NZ_JACJFB010000008.1:0-197887 GCF_014164325.1 Pseudoalteromonas sp. SG43-4
GTATGTTCGTTAATCATAATGTGCCCTCAAACAAGATTTGAAGATCTGATCATGACATTGAGATTTAGTTCAAAAAAATCCCCGCTAATTTCTTAGCAGGGATTTGTGTATAAGAGACAGCTAAAAAGTGCCTTTTGAAACCATGAAAATGAATGTTATTTAATAAATGTGCCTCGGATTGGATAGTCGTTTTCTCTAGAAAACTTAATTCCACCTAGCAGTTGCTCTAAATCAGGACGAACAAATGGGCTGTTTGATATATCGACCATTTGAAGCTGATTTTTTTCATTAAGTACAAAAATGCCTGGCTCAGCAAATGGATGATCAGTTTCTGCATCACTGCGAGGCTCGCTAATATGTAGCCCTAAATCGGTCATTTGTTCGATTGTTAAACCATAGTAAATTGGGAAGTTAATATCTATTTTTTCAAAATGTTTATTAAGCTGCTCATGGCTATCACCACTTACTGCAACCACTTCAACACCAGCATCTTTAAAGTCTTTATGAACTTTAGCAAGCTCGTTAAGTTGCGCAGTACATTTAGGGCAGTGCTGGCCTCGATAAACAACAATCATTTTCCAGGGAGAGTCACTTACTCTATCAACTAAATCTACCTTATTCTCATCAACATCTCTCACTACTAGTGATGGCATAATATCCGCAGGTTTTAAACTAGTGTTACTCATTGCGATCTCCTTTTACTGTTTCAGATTAAAAATTAATTTGCTCTTACCCATAGAGCTTAGGGTAACTTTTATTAATTCAACCTGAAAAGTGTAATTAAAAATCGATTATGACTTTAAGACCATCCCTTTATTTTTCTATAAATGGTAGATGCACTAACCCCTAGATAAGCAGCAGCAAGAGGAATATTGTCTTCACAGCTTTTAATTGCATTTTCAATCGCCCTTTTTTCAACTTGCCACAAAGGTTCTATATCGTGAACAGACATAGGCGATAGTTGAACACTCTGCTCGTTTGTATTGTGAACTGACTTAGCGGATATCGAATGCTTAACAGCGCCTAATCCAAATGAGCTTGGTAGCATGTCTTTTTCAATTACATCGCCATCATTAATAACGACGGTGTTTTCAATTACATTTTGTAGTTCGCGAATATTTCCTGGCCAATCGTAATTACAAAAAAGCGCCTTAACTTCATCAGAAAAACCAGTGAAATGCTTTGCATTACTATCGCTTTTTTGTTTCAAAATATACTCAGCAAGCAGTAATATATCGCCTCCGCGTTCTCTTAAAGGGGGGAGTTTTACGGGGATAACATTTAAACGGTAATATAAATCTTCTCTAAAGCGCCCTTCTGCAACCTCTATGATTGGGTTTCTGTTTGTTGCACAGACTAAACGAACATCGCTGTGTAATACTTCACTACTACCAACCTTACTAAAAATGCCTGTTTGTAAAAAGCGTAATAACTTTGCTTGTAAGTTAAGTTCCATTTCACATAATTCATCTAAAAATAAGGTACCGCCGTTGGCCACTTCAACAGCCCCTTTTCGATCGCTCAATGCCCCACTAAACGCACCTTTAACATGACCAAAAAACTCTGATTCAAATAGCTCAGCAGGTATAGCTGCACAGTTTATGGCAATAAATGGTCCTGTATTTCTCGGGCTTGTATCATGAAGGGTTTGTGCGCAAACTTCTTTACCGGTTCCACTTTCACCTGTAATAAATACACACGCTTTACTTCTAGCTGCACTATCAAGTAATCTAAAAACGGTTTTCATTGCCAGTGATTCACCAACAAAATCTTGATTTTTATCCCTGTTTTTAACCAATGGTTGAACTTTAACTTGCTCTTTTGGCGTCAACGCACTTTCTACTGAGCTAATGAGTCGTTGACTTGTGAAAGGTTTTTCTAAAAAATCAAAACCGCCTAAACGCATTGCTTCCACTGCAATATCAATAGAGCTGTTTGAGGTGATCATGACTACATTAGCAGGATTTTTCTGCTTATTTACAAATTGTAATACCTCAAGCCCACTTATATCTGGCAAGCATACGTCTTGTACTATGACCGCTGGCATTTTTTCTTTAATACCGACTAAAGCAGAGTACCCATCTGTAAAGTGTTTGCATTGGAAACCAGCCTGCTCAAGCTGACTTGCATATAAAGCACCACTGGCAATGCTATCTTCAACAATATAAACAAGACCTTTATCAATTATATCTGACACAGCTTTCTCCTAGATAGCTATACTATTACTCATTATTTGATACGCATCTCGGGTTTTATCCAAGTTGTGTTTAATAACAAGCGCTGCGTGCAAGTTTTCTTGTGTAGTTGACGGTGGCGAATCGTGTAATTGTGTTGCTAACGCAGCTAAAGCAGATGCACCATATAAAGCTGCTGAATTTTTTAAGACATGCATTACTTCTTTAATTTTTATAGTATCTTCACTACTAATTGCCGTATCTAATTGGTTAGCCATAGTAACTAATTCATCAATAAATAATTTAATTAAACGAGCTAACACGGTTGTCCCAACATCCTTTTCGAGTTGAGTTAATACATTTAGCTCGGTAATACTTTTATCGACAAACTGCTCTGATATGGGCATAGATAACCTTTGTGTAAGTTAAAACTTCGTACACTAATAATATGTAAGAGTTGTAGTTTAAGAGTAATTTGTTTTTTGCATTTTGCAAATCAAAATGAATATAAACATTTACAAAGCCCAAGTATCAATACTTTTAGTTAACGTTTGCGGCTTATCTAGCAGGTACCCCTGAGCTATATCGCAACCAAGTTGTTCTAATATTTGTAATTGCTCATTCTCTTCAATACCTTCTGCTACCGTTTGTAAACCCAATCGTTGAGCCATCGCAATAATTGCGCTACATAACGTAAAGTCTTCATTATTAGTTGCAATACCACTTACAAAACTGCGATCAATTTTTAAACCATCAATATCAAATTGACGAAGTAAACCTAAAGAGGCATACCCAGTGCCAAAATCATCAATCCACACCTTTACGCCTTCTTTATGGAAGTTTTCAAACGCCTTAGCTATTTTATCAGGACTATGAATGAGCGCTGTTTCCGTTAATTCGACTTTAATAGCCTGTGGTGGTATTTGGTGCTTTTCTAGCAAAGACATTACTTTTGAAAACACATCACCATCTAAGATTTGTACCGGTGAAATATTTAATGAAACAGCAATATCTGTCATACCAAACTGCCGCATATGCTTTAAATCAGACAAGCATTGCTCAAAAATCCAGTCACCTAATTCTAAAATCATTCCCGATTGCTCTACATGAGGGATAAACTCATCAGGGCCAACAATGCCAAAGCGCGGTGATTGGCACCTTACTAGCGACTCAAAGCCGACCAGCTTTCCAGATCCCAATGATAAAAGCGGTTGATAAACCATTTTAAAATAATTATTTTGCATTGAATCAGACATGATTCTCTCTAACTCATGCCATCTTGCTAGATTGACTGGTTTTTCCGATTCTAGGTATTTAAACGCACTCATGATTTTACTCCGGTTTCACTCTTAGTGACTTATTATATTAAAGAGCAATTTACAGGCCATTTTAAATACAAAAAAACAGAAATAAAAACCAATATATTCAGGTAGTTAAATTAGAATATTGAATGGATTTACTTCTCCCATTTCATTCGCATTTTGCAATTCAGTTTGCAATGCAGCTACATTGGCAATGTGAGCGCTTAATCGAGCTTATAAAACACAGATAAGCCAGTTAATAGATACTGACCAAAGCTAATATTAGCAATTGTATATGAGAAAAGAGAAAGCTTTGATAAAACCCTGTTTAGGTTAAGCACCATCTAAATTTAAGAGAAAATAAATAATTTTATGGGGAGGGATAAAAAATTAAATTGGTGGTAGGAACATAAAAAAACGCAGGCAACTATAAATAGTTACCTGCGCAAAAGTCTCTAGTTTGAAAGAGTGTCGTTATTTTCGTTTTTAGAAGAAGTTACATGTTGTGCATAGTTGGTATTTTGCGAGTCAAACGTATTACTCATCAACTGAGCGTTTTCAACATCAGCTTGTGTAAAAGTAATTGGCTGAATATCTGCCAGCGGTTCAATCGAATCGTTACCTCGTAAAACTGTTATACCTATTACTAAAGTGGCAACAAGCAAAATTGACAAAACCATAATTTCAGGTGTTAGTACCCAATTGTTACCTTTAGGCTGTTGTTTGGCTTTTGTGTTTGTTTGCATATTGCACCCCTTAAAAATTTAACTAAATTCGTCTTGATTTGATATTTAATATATTGCGAAAGTCGTGCCAACCAGATAACAACTTTACAAAAAAGTAAAAACCTTACAAAATCATGTCGTTAAAATAAATTAAAGGTATGATTGAGTATTTAAATAAAGTTCATAACATTTTATTTTTATTTTGAATTGCAATTTGCGAATCAAATTAAAAAAAACACACTAAAAAACACTCATTAATTACTAAAAAATAAATTTAACTTACCCCTAAAATACTAGGTTAATTTCTCCGTTTATCAAGTTTTATGCAACACAAACCCACTTTTTATATTGTCTGTTGATCTTTGCGGATTAAAATTCGTTCAAACTACAGGCGGTTTAATCGCGGCGCGAGGTTTATAACCTAGCGGGATCGGTAACTGCTCCTGCGTTACCCTACTGACTTACATCGATGTAAGACCGAGCAAAGCTTCCGCGTTCTGCTCACGCCCCTTACCTACATCCATGTTGGCAACAAAGAGTAAATAGCCCTTAGGAAGAAACCTTTGGGCAGCGCCTGTTTGGCATTAATGCTACGTTATCGCCCATTTATGGAAAATAACCACACTGCATAGGCTCAACTTTGCCTAAATACCAAACACACTGCTACAAACTTAACCCTAAACGTTTAACAAACCCTAGCCTTTATTGCTCAACTCAGCTTTTCCCACACTTGCGCTAAACGAGAGAGCTTTAAATGTTTAGATTCAATAACCTGCTCTGGGGCATATTTATCAAGTAATAAATAAAGTGTCTCACTTACAATTGGCTTAGCTAAATAGTCATTCATCCCCGCGTCTATAAATCGCTCTTTATCACCATGAATCGCATTTGCAGTGAGTGCTATTATGGGGGTGGTTATACCTAACTTTCTGATTGCTTTAGTTGCAGAAATCCCATCGAGTATTGGCATTTGGATATCCATAAAAATAATATCAATTTCACCGCTTTGCGCCTTTATTATTGCCTCTTGACCATCACTAACAATATGCACACGGCAACCTTTTTGTTCTAAAAACTGCCGAATTACAATTTGATTATTCGTATTATCTTCAGCAACCAATACCTTGGTTCCGCTTAACTGATTTAACCCTAAGGGGCTTTCTAAAGTTTCTTTTTGCTCACGATTGGTAAATATAATATCCAAATGAAACAGCTGCTCTTCTAATAAACTAATTGCCCGTAGTACATGCGATACTTTATAAGGGCCATTTAACCTAAGCTCTCTGTCGTTAATATTTTGCGGTAATAAGCTTTTACCTAGCAAATCTAGGATGAGTAAACACGGTGAATTAAGGGAGTTGTATGTATTTATACGCTCGCGTGTTTGGGCTAACATTTGAGGTTCAGTTAGTACAATTGCATCAGGAAAACTATCGTACTTGGGTATATCTGGGCATACTTCGTAGTGTTCAAAAGTGATAGAAAACCGAGTGAGCGTATGCTCCAAGGCTGTTTTTAGAATTTCGTGACTTCCTACTATCCATACTTTTGGCTTTTTACTTCGTGCTGCAAACCCTTCTCTTAAAATTGAGTCAGTTGTGTCTATTTGCAGCGGGTAATTAACTATAAACTCGCTTCCTTTATTAAACTCAGAACTAACCGAAATATCTCCACCTACCACATCACAAATTTGCCTACATATCGCAAGCCCTAAGCCACTGCCACCATGCTTTCGAGTAATTGAATTATCGGATTGAATAAAAGGCATAAACATACTGTCAATTTTATTTTTTGCAATTCCCATACCCGTGTCTTTTACAGATATATAAAGGTTTAAATTATTACCTTCAATATGAGTGAACTTAACAGTAACCGTTATTACACCATGTTGAGTGAACTTAATCGCATTGGCTAATAAATTTATGACTATTTGTCTTATACGGGCATGATCACCAATTACTTGAGCTGGTACATCAGGATAAAAATCAAAAATAACCTCAAGCCCTTTTTGTAAAGCACTTTGGGAAATTATATCTATTGCTTCTTCAATACACGTATCAATACTAAATGGCTGATTATTGAGTGTTATGGCTTGTGCTTCAAAACGTGAGTACGTTAATACATCGTCCAATACACTTAATAGCGCGTCAGAACTTGTTTTAATCATTTGTGTATAGCGCATTTGTTCAGAAGTTAAACCGGTATGATGCAAAATATCTGCAGATCCAATCACAGCATTTAATGGCGTGCGAATTTCATGGCTAATATTTGCCATGAATCGGCTTTTTGACTCCGCTAGGGTTTCTGCCTGATGTTTAGCTTCAAGTAATATTTGCTCGCTTTCAATACGCTCTTGTATATCCACAAGTGTCGCAGCAATTGATGATAAATCACTTTCGTAGCCACCAACAATTGGAGTAAGTGTAATTTCGACCCAGTTATTTATACCTTGTGCATTAATTAAACGTATATCAAAGCGACGAATGTCACGCTTACCTTGTTTATAATCAAGTAAAGTGCTACTAATTTTTTCTACATCTTCTTTTGCTATAAACTTAATTATAGGTAAGCCAAGGCTCTCATCTACCTTGCTGTGTAGAACTCGCTGCCATGCTTGATTTATAAATAATAGATTGCCAAATGTATCAAGGCGTAAAACAATATCAGGGATATTATCAACGACAGAGTGATAATTATATTCTATCTCTGCCATTGCTTGTTCGGCTTTAACTCGCTGCGTAATATTAGTTTCTATAGCGATAAAGTGCTTTACTTGGCCTTCATCATCTCGCACTGGGTTTGCATCAATAGCAACCCAATAAATATTACCGTTTTTATCGTAATTTGTAGTTTCAACTTGAAAAGGAAGTCCATTTTTTACGGCATGAGACATGACCTTACGGCTTTTTTCACATGTTTTTGGCCCTTGCAGTAAATGACCAGGACTGGTGCCTATAACCTCATCACAGGTGTAACCTGTAAGTACTTCAAAACTATTGTTAACCCACTCAATTACGCCAAATTTATCTGTAATTATCACTAAGTTATTTGTATGGCTCGCAACAAGCGATAAGCGTTTTACATATTTTTGCTGTTGTGTAAGCAAAAGTTGTGAGTCTTTATGACGTTGAATGTCATAGAGTGAACCTATAAAACCGCTTTTTTCATCATAAACTAGCCTCAACTCAAACCAGTTTAAGAGTCCGTGACTATTTTTTATTTGTATTTCTACACTAGGAGTCTGCTTTCCTTCAAGCAAACAACAACTGTATGCAACAAAATGCATAATATCATCGCAATTCATTAACTTAGTAATATTAGAACCAATTAATGAATCGCTTGAGTAACCTAGTTTCTTCTCCCATGCTTCGTTAATATAGGTAAGATTTAAATGTTTATCACACTCAAAAATACATTCATCTAAAATAGCTAATAGCTTTGCTTGACGTCGATTACTATTGGAGAGCTTTTCGACCAATGCATATTGGATTTGCACTTGTAGTTCATCGTTGTTATCCATGCTCTCTCCAATGCTTAATAAAAGTTTTACTATCACAAACTCGCGCATAAAGAGGAAAAACCTCTTCACAGTAAAAAGTTTGTTCAAAAGGAGTGCGACTCGATGTACAGTCACTTAAAATAGTGACGTTAAAACCAAGTTCAACAGCCGTTCGCGCAGTTGAGTCAATACAAATAGAAGTCACCGTGCCGGCTAAAATTACATTAGTGACACCATGTTCTTTGAGCTTTTGCGCTAGAGCAGTATGTGTAAAAGCATTTAAACCTCTTTTCCCAGGCACCACTTCTATAACATTGCTAAAAAAATCTAGCTGCTCAATGGTTTGAGCGCCGTACGAACCTGCTTTAAATGCGCCCACATCAGCAATAGCTTTTAATATGCCAATCGGATTTTTAAGCTCACTGTAGTTTTGTGTAAAATGAATGGGTGTATTAACAACTAACGCAAATTGCTCTGCACAGGCGGCCAATAAAGAGAGTGTATTTTCTACCACGCCAGTAATTCTTGACGACTCTTCAACCACGTCATACAAAATACCTTTTGGTGAAAAGTAATCATTTTGAAAACCAATCAAAATAAGCGCTGTTTTAGAAAAGTCATGCATCATTGCCACCTTATTAACCAATTTAAGACGCTAATTGCCAAGGTTTAATAAACTTTTCAAGCACTGCTTTGGTCACTGGTTTTTGTAAATAGTGCGTAATACCTTTTTCAAATAACTCAGCTATCTGCTCATCCCCTGTTAGCCCCGTTAAAATAACTTTGGGTGTATCATTATTAGGGGTATTTTGACGCACCAATTGCTGTGCTACGTCACTGCCAAACATTCCTGGCATGCGCTCATCTAAGAGCAGTAAATCAAATGGTTCATTTTGAGCAAGCGTTAAAGCACTAGCGCCATTTTCTGCACATGTTACTAAGCAGCCCAGCATTTCGAGCATCACTTTTGTTGCAATTTGACTTGGTAAGCTATCATCCGCCACTAATACAGATAAACGTGTTTGCGTATGAAATGTTGTTAAAATGGTAATGAGGTCAGTATCAAAAAATGGCCAACCTAATATTTTTTTAGATAGTTTGTTCTCTTGGCTCAGCTCACTAATGTCGCTAATAGTGCATAACTTTATGTGTCTATTTATGCTGTCACCATTTAGTTTATCAGTTAGCGCATCACCACTAAGGTGACGTAAATCCTCAATCTGTACCGTTTCCTTAAAAGTGCTATTGAATAATTTAAAATTTAAGCCAAAGCGCTCATGGGTATTATCCGATGTTATTAAACAACTTTTAAATAACGCCTCACAATCAGTTAGAACGTCTATATTTTGGCTAATATCAAGTGCCAAACTAACAGACTCTTTTGTTGCTAAAAGCCCATGAAAATCCAGCGTGCTTACTTGCTCAGAATCATCAATCTGGTAATGAAGGCTAACCCCTTGTATATTTGCTTCTAGGTTAAGTAAAAAGCTCTGCTTTACAGATGCTAGCGCTGGAATCAGAAATTCCTCGCATTGCGCAATCATTTGCTCAAGAGGGATTTGCAAACAAACGTAGTTACATTGCAACTTGTTAATTAAAGTAACTGAAAAATTTCGATTTTGGGTTTTACAATATTTACCGATTACCCCTTGGATAATTTCTAAAACGTGACTATTAATATTCATAAAGTATTCTCGTTAACCCAATGTATAGCTCTTAATCATCAAGTTATGTGCCACAAATTAGTTCTTGTAAACACACTTGCATTCATATACTTAAGTATTAGACAGACAGCGCTTTAGTTTCTCATTCGCATTTTGCAAATCATATTACTATGCAATATATGATTTATAGTTTTTATTAGAATGGTGTAATCGATTTTTTTTGCTTTAAATAATTTTTCAATCATTTAAACTGATTTTAATCAAATTGAGGAGAAAGCTATGTTAACTGTAATTTTTGGCCGTGAAGGTTGTCCATATTGTGTTCGTGCAAAAGATGTTGCGGAGCAACTATCAAATGAACGTGATGACTTTAAATTTCGCTACATCGATATAATTAAAGAAGGCATTAGTAAAGCCGACCTTGAAAAGTCAGCTGGTAAACCTTGCCCTACCGTTCCACAAATTTTTGTGGATCAAAATCACATCGGTGGATTTACAGAATTTGAAGCTTACGCAAAAGAAAACCTAGGCTTGTACAAATAAGCGTTGTATTAAATATGTTAACCAGTTTAATAAACCCCAAATCAAACTGGTTAAATTTCGACCAACATCAAACACATAGAAATTAGTTTCAATTTATACAAGCATTTGCCTCGCGAATCCTATATAATGCGCGCCTCTTTAAATTCGTTGAGGCGTATTAATGTCAGAACCAGTCACGTTTGAATCTCTAAATCTTTCTCCTGCAATTTTGAAGGCAGTTGAAGAGTTGGGTTACAAGACACCATCTGAAATCCAAGCTCAATGTATACCGTTATTGCTAGAAAGAAAGGACGTACTGGGACTAGCTCAAACGGGTACAGGTAAAACCGCAGCATTTGCACTGCCATTACTAAATAATATTGACCCGTCTGTGAAACAGCCACAGATCCTTGTACTCACACCAACACGTGAGCTTGCGATCCAAGTTGCTGAGGCATTCGAACAATATGCTAAACATGTTCGTGGTATTGAAGTATTGGCACTCTATGGTGGCCAAAGCTACAGTATCCAATTAAGCGCACTTCGTCGTGGCGCTCAGGTTATTGTTGCAACTCCAGGTCGTTTAATCGATCACATTAACCGTGGCACTATCAAGTTTGATGCTCTACAAGCACTTGTACTTGATGAAGCCGATGAAATGTTACGTATGGGCTTTATCGATGATGTAGAAAGCATCATGGAAAAAACACCGCGCGAAAAGCAAACATGTCTTTTCTCTGCGACTATGCCTAAGCAAATTCAAAACATCAGCAGCAAGTATATGAATAACCCTGAACAGGTTCATATTTCTGCGCGTAACTCTACAGTATCATCTGTTGAGCAAGTGTTTTGGAATGCAAGCGTACATAAAAATAAAGCAATTGTTCGCTTCTTAGAAGCTGAGCAATATGAAGGTGCTATTGTTTTCGTACGTACGCGTAACGATACAGTACAACTTGCTGAGTTATTAGAGCGCGAAGGTTTCTCTGCTGCTCCACTTAACGGTGACATGAACCAGCAAGCACGTGAACGCACTGTAGATCGCTTAAAAAGTGGCATGCTAAACATTGTTATTGCAACAGATGTAGCGGCACGTGGTCTTGATGTTGACCGTTTAAGCTTAGTTATCAACTACGATATCCCACAAGATTCTGAAGCCTACGTTCACCGTATCGGCCGTACAGGTCGTGCTGGTCGTACTGGTAAAGCAATCTTATTCGTAAAACATAACGAACGTTATTTACTTAAAAATATCATTCGTCATACGAAGTCTGAAATTGCTCAAGTTGAATTACCTACAGCAAAAATTGTTGAAGAAAAACGTATCGAAGCGTTACAAGCAAAATTAACTATTGCGCTTGAAAACAAAGACATCACGTTCTTCAATGAAGTAGCTACTAACATGGCTGAAAAACTTGATCTTCCTCTTGAAAGCTTAGCGGGTGCGTTACTGTGTTTAGCACAGCAACAATCGCCAATTAAAGTTGAAGAAGTTAAGATTCAACCTCGTGAACGTAACGAGCGTAACGACCGCAATTCACGCAACGATCGTGGTGACCGTGGACGTCGTAACGAACGTGGCGGCGAACGTGGTGGTGAACGCGCTGAGCGTAAACCTCGCGAACGTAACAGCCGTGATGCAGGTCCTATGGATACGTACCGTATCGAAGTAGGTCGTGAACATGGTGTTCAGGTTAAAAATATTGTTGGCGCTATCGCTAACGAAGCTGACATCTCAAGCAAGTTTATTGGTGATATTCGTCTACACGACAATCACAGCACGGTTCAATTACCGCAAAACATGCCTAAAGATGTACTTGATCACTTCCAAAAAGTGTTTATTTGTAAACGCCCTATGGGCTTAACAATTACAACTGATCAAGGTCCTGCTGAACCACGTGGCGAACGCTCTGAGCGTCCAGCTGGTGATAAGAAACGCAGCTTTAATAAAGATGACGGCGCACGCGGTGATAAGCGCAGCGGTCCTCGTAAAGAACGTCGCCCTGTAAGCTTCACAGCTAAATAAGCAACGACTCTTTAATAAAAAAACCTTGCCACGAAAGTGACAAGGTTTTTTTGTTTTTAAGCTGCTGCTACAGTGAAAACAAAGTAAACTTTCGCGTCAATTCAATAGCGGCTTGAGATAGTTTTTTTAGCCTGAGTTCGGGTTGCTTAATGCCTATAAATACATTTCTCTGATTTTTAAAATAACAAAAATTCTGTAAACTAGACAAAGGCTATAGTTCACGGACGAATTAAAAATTGAAAAAGATTTACGACAACTTGCTCTTTGTAGCAATAGTACTCCCCATTATTATGCATCACTATACCTATTTTAATGGACTTTACAGATCCACCATTCATCTCAAATGAACTATACGACGCTGTTTTCTTTATAACCCTCCCTATTATCTGTTGTGCACTATTTATCTATTTAAATATACTTATATTCAATAAATATAAACGCTGCAGTAAATATAGAGAATCACTTAAATACAATTTCTCAGATACTAAAATAAAATTAGCATCCATTTTCATGTACCCATTATCCCCTTTATTAATCTTTGGAATACTCTATGTTTTTATCTCTGATCCTATTAAATTATGGGCTTACTACACGCAAGGCGACTATTGGTATAAAGAATACATCCTGACCGATGTACAAGAGTGTGGCACTGAGTATGAAGATAGCTGTACTCGTTTATACTTCAAAGACCCTAAAACGAATAAGATTCATGATTTTAGGTGGTATGACGATAAGTCTACAATAATAAACAATAAAAATGATTATGTGTATATTGTTGGAGAGGCCAGCTTATTTGGCTATATAGTGAGAGATTTAGAAAGATAACTTAGACTTACTTTTACATTACAGGACTTTTATTTAAAAACCTCACTCAAGTGAGTGAGGTTCATAAAGGTTTAGGTTAAGGCAATGCTGGATAAATGTAGCTTGCATCTAAACCTAAAGGAATACCAAGTGCCCAATAACCTAATAAAAAGATACTCCAGCCAATCATAAAGGCAATTGAGTACGGCAGCATAATAGCAATTAAAGTGCCTATACCGGTGCCTTTGACATACTTTTGACAGTACACTACCACTAATGGGAAGTATGGCATTAACGGTGTAATAATATTAGAGCTTGAGTCACCTACACGATAAGCGGCTTGAGTTAAGTCTGGCGAAATACCAAGTTGCATTAACATCGGTACAAAAATGGGGCCAAGTAACGCCCATTTTGCTGAACTTGAACCTACAAACAAGTTAACAAAGCCAGTTAAAAAGATAATGCCTACAACCGTTACTGCACTTGGCAATTCCATCGCCTTTAATAACTGCGCACCTTCAATTGCGAGCAGTGCACCTAAATTTGATTTACTAAATGCAGCAATAAATAGCGAACAGAAAAACGCCATGACGATATAATATGCCATGCCGCTCATCGCTTTACTCATAGCATCAATCATATCTTTTGAAGTATTAAAGGTACCTACCGTAAAACCATATACAGTGCCTGGGATCCAAAAAAGTAAAAATATTAGTGGTACAATTGATTGCATTAAAGGAGAGCTAAAATTAGTAAGGGATCCGTCACTACTGCGCATTGCAGAATCGTCTGGAGCAGAGACAAATGCTAATAACGCAAGTCCAGCAATCATCACGGTACTGGCTATATAAAAGGCACGTTTTTCATCACTACGTGCATCTTCAAATACAGGTAAATCCTCTTTAGCACCATCAACTGCTGTTTTTTGTAAACGTGGTTCAATAATTTTATCGGTAATGTACCAGCCTAATGCCACAATAAATAAGCTAGATGCTGAAGCAAATGCCCAGTTATTTAACGGGTTAATTGTTATTGCAGGATTAATTATTTGCGCCGCACTTTGGGTAAAGCTTTGTAGCAATGGGTCGATACCCGATGGAATAAAGTTAGCCCCAAAACCACCACTGACTCCTGCAAATGCAGCTGCAATACCCGCAAGCGGATGGCGTCCTGCTGCATAAAATATAACACCGGCAAGTGGAATAACTAATACATAACCTGCGTCAGTAGCGGTATGGCTCACAATGGCCACTAAAATGATTGAAGGCGTTAATAGCTTTTTAGGAGTAACTTTAAGCATTAACTTAAGGCCGGTATTAATAAATCCCGAATGCTCTGCAACACCGACACCTAACATAGCTACTAAAACGACACCTAAGGGAGCAAAGCCAGTAAAGGTTTTTACCATAGAGGATAAAAAAGTAGCGAGCGAATCACTTGCCAGCATATTATTAATAATAATCGCTTCACCGGTACGTGGGTCTATTGCATCAAAGCTCACGCCTGAAAACCACCACGACAAAAACCAAATCAATAACATTGCAAATAGAAATATTACGGCTGGATCTGGAAGCTTATTTCCTACTCGCTCAACAAAATTTAAAAAACGCGCTACAACCCCTGAAGGTAAAGCGTCTTGATTATTATTCATTTTTATTGTTCCTAAAATTTATTTTAGTAACAATATCGCATAAAAACAAAACAGTAAATTAACATGGGAATGTGCTTTAAAAGTTTTGGGCACAAAAAAACACGATAGTGATAAACAAATCGTGTTTTTTTGCCACTTAGGGTTAAGCGAGGGCTTTAACTTCATCCCACAAGCGTGCAACTAATGCCTTGTCTTCTTCGTTAAGCTCGCCGTTGCGATATGCTTTAACTAAGCTTTGCTCTACAGTTTCATTTAGCTCATCTATACTGATTGTCAGCTTTTCTACTTCGGCATAACCAACTGCAAGATCAAAATGACCTCGTAAATAGCCGCCAGCAAATAACTCATCGTCAGTTGCTTTTATTACTAAATCATCGAAGTACTGCTGGGCTGCATCGATATAGTTCACTAAACTCATTTATTAATCTCCTGGTTTTGCAAAGCACCTGTATTTTCAAGGTTTTGGTGCCCTACTGCATACATAATATGGTCGTTAAATCCGGTGGTTACTTTAATATAACCGGTTAATTCATCATCTAATTCGCCATCGCCTGTATCACAAATAAGGGGGCGACCATTAAGCGCTAGTAGTTTTGTTTTTGTTGCTACTACAATAATATTTTCTTTGCCAATTGCGCGTATAAGCAAAGGACTCAATTGCTGGTTACCACGGCCAAATATATGCCCTTGCCCGCCAATGAGCGTAATGACTAACTTAGTACTTTGATCATGTGTAAGCTCAAGCAATTGCTTAGCCGTTAAATCTTGGGCAACTAAGGTTTGATCTTTTATTAAATCAACACCAAGTAACGTATTTTCAAGCCCCATTTCTTCCATTATGGCTTCAACCGTTGAGCCGCTACCCATAATATAAAATGTGTCTTCATCCATTTGCGATACAACATGCGCTGCAATGTCGGCAAGTACGAGTTCGTCGGTTTCTTTACCGCCATTTTTAACCGCTTGCATATAGCGTACTTCGCTAGGTGTTTGCATTTCGCCGTAGCGTTTGGCTTTTACTGTGCCTTGCCTGAAAGCATCTTCATCTATATCCATTACATCTGCATCGGCTAAGGTAACTAACTCCCCCTTAACCAGCATTTCGACTACGCGCCCTGCAGCCTTTGGCGTGATAGCGTAAACACCAGAATGAATTTTACAACCTGCGGGAATACCAAGTACGGGAATGGTATCCTCTATTGCATGGCAAATGTTACGTGCTGTACCGTCGCCTCCGGCAAATAAGACTAAATCAACACCAGAGTTTTTAAGTATTTTTGCGGCTTGTTCTGTGTCATCTGGGGTTGTTATTGCAGAAGTGTTATATACAACCTCTACATTAAAGCCCAAAGCTTTTGCTGTTTGCTCACCCATGTCACCGTTAACAGTGTAAATGGTTAAGCGTTCTTTATAAGGTAATAGCACCTCAAGCGCTGCTTTTGTTCGGCTATTTGCTTTTGGCTCTGCGCCTAACTCTATTGCTTTTGCCGCTGTGTGCGCGCCATCACTGCCTTTTAAAGCGACTGTGCCACCTAAACCTGCTACAGGGTTTACAATTAAGCCTAATTTAAACGCCATTACAAAGCTCCTTTGGATGTTGCCACTTAAATTGCTGCGCTGTTAAGGGCCACGGTGTATTGTAAAAATCACACACTGCTTTTAAAAGTGACTCTGTACGAGAGTTAAAGCCATTTTCGATTAGCGATAATACCCGTGCATATACTCGCTGCTGAAAATCAAACCGACACGTTTGCTCGCCGTTTAAATTATCCACCGACACATTAAAATTAAACCCTGTTGCGGTGCTTAATAACCACTCTATAGCTTGGGGCTTTATTTCTACCTTTTCAAACTCAGCTTGTTTTTGTTTGTCGCGCCCATCAGGGCAGTACCAATAGCCGTAGTCTTCTAATAACCGACGTGCATCACCGGCCACCAGCCAGTGTGCTATTTCATGTAATGCACTGGCATAAAAACCATGCGCAAATACAACCTGGTGATATGGCACCTGCTCTGTTGCTGGTAAATACACAGGCTCACAATCGCCTTTTATCAGTCGTGTATTGTGACTTTGATAAAAAGTGCGCTCAAAAATTGAAATTAGATCAGCTATTTGATGCATAAAAATTGATTAATTCGTCTCGGTTACAGCGCCATATTAGCGCACTAAAAACGAGACGAATTGTACGGGCTTTTACAACTAAAGTAAAAATAAGGCGTGATAGTAAAATATAAGCGGATTAATCTTTCACTTTATTGATATTTTTAATAATACCTAAACAGTAAAGCGTATTGGCAAGTTCTTTACGCTGTGTTTTTTCACTTGAGGTTTTATTGGCTAAGCTAGTTAACATATCGTACCGTTTACGTAGAGTTAGTATATATCTGGCATGCTTACGGCATTCAAAACAACGTGTACAGTGTGAATCGACCCAAAAATCAAGTACCTCAAACCAATATTGCTGCTCTTGAGCAAAAAAAATAAATGCCTTAGAGCAACTTTCGCACTTCTCTTCAATATCAACATAAAGTGCCCGAGGGTCAATGGCATAGTTTTGCTTTTTTATATCTGCCAATATTACCGTATTAGGGAAGTATTTAAGCCTCGAGTAACGCCAGTGCGCATTCTCTATCGCCTCTATTGTCACTGAGGTATTGGTAGTTATCGGTTTATTGCCATACCTTGGGTGATTTAGATACATGAGCAGCCTAGTTTAAACTTATGATTTTAAGGCATAGAACATGCCATATGAAAAACAATAATTATAAAGGCGTTCCTGCTTCATCACACTCTACAATATCGGTTTCGGTTAATGCCTGAGTGATCCATACTTGTAATACTGGGCAACGCATAACAAAGTCACAATATTGTTGCGCCTCTGGCGATAACGTAATTTGATACGTTTTTAAACGCAATACAATAGGTACGTACATAGCATCAGCAATACTAAAGTCACCAAAAAACCACTCGTTTGGAAACACATCTTGTTGCTGTGCAAATATCTCGTCTATACGGGCTATGTCTTTTAATGCTTCGCTCGATAGGTCTACTTTACGGGTAGCTCTTATATTCATTGGCACTTCGCTGCGCAGCGCCATAAAGCCTGAATGCATTTCAGCGCTTAGCGCACGCGCTTTAGCTCTTTGGGTAATATATTTTGGCCATGCAGCGCCTGATAAGTAAGCATCGTTAATATATTCACAAATTGCTAGTGAATCCCAAACCTGTAAATCGCCATCAATTAACGCTGGAACTTTTTGCACAGCAAAGGTCTTTTTTAGTTCACTGTAAAAATCAGGGGTGTCGAGTACCAGCTGGGTTTCACTAAACTCAACATCAAATTTACTCATTAAATACCATGCGCGTAATGACCAGCTGGAGTAGTTTTTATTACCGATAAATAATTGCATATTGTAAATACCAAAGTGAATAGACGCTCCTACCTTACTAGGTGATTAAACAACCAACAACATTTTGTTTAAAGTCTCTTTGCTAACGGTTACTTAAAGCTATTAATTACTCACTTAACTGCTTGTTTAAATGTTTTTTTAATAGTTGTGTATTACGCGTATTAGCTTTAAAAAACGCATCAAATATATCGCCAAAAAACGGCACTAAGCCGCCCACAAAGTCAATGAGCATATTGATAATCATCTTAGTCTTTATACGTTTACTCACACCTAAACGCTGCGCTTCTATAAGCACATAGCTTGATAAAATTAGCCCTGCGGCATCACCTATAACGGGAATTAAACCAATCACAGCCTCTAGGCCTATATTAAATTTAGTAAAAGGAATACCAATGCTGCTATCCGTTAACTTACTGAAACGTTCTAAGCGGGCTATTGCAGCCTGGGCTTTTATTTGTGAGTGTTCATTAATATTATCGTTCATGATTACTACCCTCCTTCTTGCAGTATATAGGACCTACTTGAACAACTCCTGAAAGGCTCTTAACTAAATTACAGACATAAAAAAACGCGGTAATCCGCGTTTTTATAATTATAAACACTTACACTGAGCCGTTAATTGGCCCGTGTTGATGATTTACATGCGGATTTTGTCCGCGTTGACGCAGTAAGTGGTCCATTAAGGTAATGGCCATCATTGCCTCAGCAATCGGGATTGCACGAATACCCACACACGGATCGTGACGACCTTTAGTGATCATCTCAACCGCTTCGTTACTTGTATTAATGCTGTTACCTGGAATAGTAATGCTCGACGTTGGTTTTAGCGCAATAGAAGCAATAATATCTTGCCCTGTCGAAATACCCGCAAGTACACCACCTGCATGATTTGATGTAAAACCTTCAGGGGTTAGCTCGTCGCGATGCTCAGAGCCTTTTTGCTCAACCACATCAAAGCCATCACCAATTTCAACGCCTTTAACCGCGTTAATACTCATTAATGAGTGTGCAAGTTCGGCGTCAAGACGGTCAAATACTGGCTCACCAAGACCAACAGGTACATTGCTTGCAACTACTTTTACTTTAGCGCCAACTGAGTCACCTTGCTTTTTAAGGTCACGCATATATTCGTCAAGCGCTTCAAGCTTACTTGCATCAGGGAAGAAAAATAAGTTATTTTCCACTTCATCCCAGTCAAACGTTTCCGCCTTAATAGGGCCAAGCTGACTTAAACATGCTTTAACTTCAATACCATGAAATTGCTTTAAGTATTTTTTAGCAATAGCACCTGCCGCTACGCGAATCGCGGTTTCGCGTGCAGATGAACGACCGCCACCGCGATAATCGCGCAAGCCGTACTTATGCCAATACGTGTAATCGCCATGACCTGGGCGAAATACATCTTTAATTTTGCCGTAATCTTGCGAGCGTTGATCGGTATTTTCAATCAATAAACCAATGCTGGTACCTGTGGTTTTACCTTCAAAAACGCCTGCTAATATTTTTATTTGATCGCTTTCACGGCGCTGCGTTGTATAACGGCTTTGGCCTGGTTTTCGGCGATCTAAATCAATTTGTAAGTCGGCCTCTGTGATTTCAAGACCTGCGGGAGTACCATCAACAACGCCGCCTAATGCAACGCCGTGGCTCTCACCAAAGGTGGACACTTTAAATAACTGCCCAATGCTATTACCTGCCATTAACTTTCCTCATTCCTAATGACTACCAATAGCCAAGCACAGGGCTTGGCTATTCATTTTTTACTTATTTTGCAAAATACTCATCTAGCTGCTTTTTACTAATTACAAATACACCTAAGCCGCCTTGTTCAAATTCAATCCATTCAAACGGCGCGCCCGGATACAGTGCATCCATATGTACCATAGAGTTACCAACTTCTACAAATAACAAACCGTTATCAGTTAGATGTTCACTCGCTTCGCTCAATATAGTACGGGTTACATCTAAACCATCGTGGCCTGATGCAAGCCCAAGCTCTGGCTCATGATGAAATTCGCGTGGTAAGTCAGCCATATCTTCTGCATCAACATACGGTGGGTTTGCTACTATAAGGTCGTATTTTTGACCTGGTACACCGCTAAATACATCAGACTGAATCGGTAACACGCGATCACTCAACATGTAATCGTTAATGTTAATGTCTGTGACTTCAAGCGCTTCATACGATATATCTACCGCATCAACTTGTGCCTGCTCAAAAGCTTGCGCAAGTGCAATTGCGATACAACCCGAACCCGTACATAAATCTAATATACGGTTTACCGATTGTGGCTCTTCAAGCCACGGCGTAAAGCGGTTACTAATAAGCTCGGCAAATGGTGAGCGAGGTATAAGTACACGTTCATCAACATAAAACGGCATACCCGCAAACCATGCAATGTTTGTTAAGTAAGGTACTGGTGTGCAGTCGTTAATACGTTCTGCAATAAGACCCGCAAGTCGGTTTTTTTCTGTGCTTGTTAAACGCGCGTGCATTAATTCTTTTGGCGCATCAACAGGCAAGCTAAGCGCAGGCAGTAATAAGCTTACAGCTTCATCCCATGCGTTATCTGTACCGTGTCCAAAAAATATACTACTACTTGCAAATTGGCTTGTAGTCCAACGTAACCAGTCATGTAAAGTTGACAGTTCTGCAACGGCTTCTTCGAGTGTTGCTTCTTCTATTTGTAAATCGCTCATATATTTTTACCTGTATTAGCTTACTGACTGTTTTGAGTCTTTAAGACGATTGCATTGCCTATCTGCGCTGGGCAAATTACAATTGCCCCTCATTTAAGTATTGTACCGCCTTTTGCGCTGCGTTTTTACGTTTTTTTGTTTAGGTAATAGTTATGAAAAAAGACACTCCATCACATTCGTCCCTAAGCAATGACGACATAAGCTTATTTCGTCAAACGATCACAGGCGCCAAAGTATTTAAACAAGATACTCATCGTTTTGATACAAAGCCTAAGGTGTCACAAGCTAAGCAATTTGCCCAGCAAAAAAAGCAGGCTCAATCTGAATTTTTCTTCTCAGACGTTTATATTCCCGATATAGACACCCACGGCACGGTTAAATATGTAAAACCTGGCCAAGATACTTTCCTAGCTAAACAGCTTCGCCGTGGTGACTTTGCACCCGATTTGACGCTAGATTTACATGGCTTAAATAAAGAACTTGCTAAAGACGAACTCGCTGGACTCATTCACGAATGTAAAAAGCAGCATTATTATTGTGCATGTGTAGTGCACGGTATTGGTGGCGGCGTACTAAAGCACAAAGTGCCTCAGTACTTAGTACAGCACCCTGACGTAATAGCGATGCACCAAGCCCCTCTCGAATATGGTGGAAGAGGCGCTGTACTTATTTTAATTAATTTACCGCAAAGTGATGAATTTAGACGCTAACTTTAGCCATTACTAGGATGTAACTACGTGCATATTTTTTCAATTATTTTTCCGCTCATTTTTATTGTGGCACTGGGTTATGGATGTTGTAAGTTAAAGTTTTTTAACGAACAACACATTGCGGGTCTAAGTAAATTTACTTTTTATGTGAGTTTACCGGCCTTTTTAGTACTAAATATGTCGCAAATAAACTTACAGCAAAGTATTAGCCTTTTTGCATTTTTGAGCTTTTACATACCTGTTTTGAGTGTGTTTGGATTAGGCATTTTAATTGACCGCTTTTACTTAAATAAGCCATGTCTCAATAATAAAGCAATAAATTATCAACAACACAGCGTATTTGGTTTGGCAGGAAGTTATTCAAATATGGTGTTGGTAGGTATCCCAATTGTTATAGCGTCACTGGGTAAAGAGATGATTGCTATTGCATTTATGATCATCACCTTTCATAGCACATTGCTATTTGCCCTGACCTTTTTAATTGGGGCAAAAGGAAGTGCTGAAAACTTCTCATGGTATAACTTTAGCAAGAGTATGGTGCTAAACCCTATCGTACTGAGTATTGGTTGCGGGTTGATCATTAATGTATCTGGGCTTAGCTTATATGACAATTTAGTAAGCAGTATAGATTTACTCGCCAAACCCGCTATTCCGTGTGCTTTATTTGTACTAGGCGCAAACTTAGTATTTTATAAAATAGCCTCAAACTGGCAGCCCGCGCTTATATCTTCATTATTAAAAATTATTATATTACCGGCTGGGGTATTTGTTGCAGCAACTTATGTGTTTGAGTTAGATGAGCAAATAAGAAATGTGCTAGTTCTATTGAGTGCATCACCTGTAGGGGTAAATGCTTACTTAATTGCGTGTCAGTTAAAACAGCATCAAGCAACGCTTGCAGGGACGGTGGTACTTTCTACTATATTGTGTATGTTGAGTTTTAGCTTTTGGTTGGCTATTTTGCTTTAAACAACTATATAACTAACAAAACTGCCATGAGCTATATAATTGTTTAATCAAATTACTTTAAGGCCGCTACAACAGATATTTCTACGAGTAGTGCATCACGTGCCATTTTAGCTTCCACACAGGCACGTGCTGGTGCATAACCCTCGGGTACCCATGCATCCCATACTGCATTCATATCAGCAAAGTATTCCATGCTCTTTACATAAATAGTCGCGCTAAGCATATGTTCTTTTGAACTCCCTGCTTCATCAAGCAGCGCCTCTACTTTAACAAGCATAGTTTGAGTTTGCTCTTTAATACCTTTTTGCGCGTCGGCGCATACCTGCCCACATAAATACACAGTGCCATTATGTTTTACTATGCGGCTCATGCGCGCACCTGTTTGTAAGCGTTCTATCGTCATAATACTTTTCTCAATTATTTAAAGGTTTTCTGGGGCATTTATACTTATATAACTACTACGCTGGGTTTGCTCATCATAACTAATAACAGCAACAGCACCTGTATTAAAAATTGGCATATTACCAGGGCTTAATTGGTCCACTAAATAACTTACAATAGGCATGTGTGCCACTATAAGCCATGTATTGCATTGGGGATGAGTAGCAATAAGCGTTTCAAGATAGTCAGCAGCAATTTGAGGTTTGCCTTCGGGGATAATATCGGATGTGGTTTCGCTAAATTTAAATACGTTATTTTTAGCTACACCTGCAGCTGTTTGCTGTGCACGAATGTAAGGACTAACTAACAGTGCATCAGGGCAATGTGCTTTACTGAGCCAAAGGCCCATTTTTTCAGCTTCATCGTGCCCTGCTTGGGTTAAATTTCTACCTGCATCATCAGCCTGCATGGGTGTTGCTTCGCCGTGGCGCATTATTAGGATTGTTTTCATAAAAAATCAACCGATTAAAGAATATAAAACAGTAGCCAGTTTGCCCATTTGTCAGCTATATTAACAACATAAATCTATTTATTTCTAAATAATTCTTTCATGAGATTCAGGTAAATCTTTAAGCTGTATTTCGCTTTCCTGAAGCCATCATCTGTTGTTAACAAGTAAACGTTTAGTTTCAGGAGCATCATTTGAATATCAGCCGCAATGATAACAGAGCATACCGCGCCTTTACACTGGACAATGGTCTAAAAGTACTATTAGTGCAAGATAAAGATTCTACAAAAGCGGCAGCATCAATGGCAGTTAACGCCGGGCATTTTGACGATCCTCTTGATAGGCAAGGCCTAGCACACTTTTTAGAGCACATGCTTTTTTTAGGCACAGACCAATACCCAGATTCAGGCAGTTTTAATAATTTTGTTTCGCAAGCTGGCGGGAACACTAATGCGTGGACTGGCACTGAGCATACCTGTTACTTTTTTGATATTAATAACCAAGAATTTGAACAGGCGCTTACCCAATTTAGCCGTTTTTTTATTGCGCCACTTTTAAATTCAGCCGAAACAGAAAAAGAACGCAACGCAATTGAAGCCGAGTTTAAACTAAAAATAAAAGACGATGGTCGCCGTATTTATCAAGCCCACAAAGAAACGGTAAATCCAGCTCATCCATTTGCTAAATTTTCTGTAGGAAACCTACAAACCTTAGCTGACAGAGAGCGCTGTATTAGTGATGAGCTTCGCGACTTTTTTAATAGTCAGTACCAAGCTCAGTGGATGACTTTAGTTATTTGCGCAAACGAAACATTAAACACACTACAAAGCTGGGCACAAACTTACTTTGGCGCAATTAAGGGTAATAAAAACCTCAAAAAGCCAGAGATCAGTGAGCCACTTTATCGCAAACAAGACATAGGAAAAATACTTCATATTGAGCCGCATAAGCATATGCAAAAACTTATCATAAGTTTTGCTATGCCTAATATTGACGACTTTTATCGCCACAAAACAGTGAGTTTTATTGCCCATTTACTTGGCTATGAAGGCGCGGGTTCTCTTTATTCTATTTTAAAAGAGCAAGGCTGGATAAACGCGCTTTCTGCTGGCGGTGGTATTAATGGCAGCAACTTTAAAGACTTTAATATTAGTTTAGCGCTTACCGATGAAGGTATTGAATACTTCGAAGACATTATTGAAATGGTGTTTGAATACATTTGCTTAATTAACGATAACACCGAAAAATTGCCGCGCTTATACCAAGATAAAAAAAATCTATTACAAATAGCATTCGATAACCAAGAAAAGTCACGCTTGATTGATTGGGTCAGTAATTTAAGCATTAATATGCAGCATTACGACGAAGCAAATTACGTGCAAGGCGACTATTTAATGGAAGGCTTTAAAAAAGCGACCCACGAAATGGCCATGCAGTGGTTAACGCCACATAATATGCGCATCGTACTTATACATCCAGATGTAGAGCCTGAACATAAAACCGCATGGTACAACACACCATATAAAGTAGAACATATTTCACCTAATTGGCTTGATGCACTTAGCGAGATAAATAAACCGCTGAGCGAAATGCTGCTGCCTACCGCTAATCCTTATTTGACAAAAGAAGTGGTGTTATTTGATGTCATAAAACCACAAACGAAACCCGAGTTATTAGTAAAAGAACCCGGTTTTGACTTTTGGTTTAAACAAGACAACACATTTCGTGTTGCTAAAGGTCATTTTTATTTGGCCATGGATTCTGATTTTGCCGTAAAAGATGTAAAGCATATGGCACTCACCCGCTTATTTACAGATTTATTTATGGATAGCGTAGGCGAGCAATTTTATCCTGCAGAACTTGCAGGACTTAGCTACCACTTAACCTCGCATCAAGGTGGATTAACTCTACATACCGCTGGGCTTTCATCCAGTCAGTTAGAGCTTGTTGATCAATTAATAGATGCTTTATTTAATGTAGAAATTTGTGCAAAACGCTTTGCTGAATATAAAAAACAACTTGTAAGGCATTGGCGCAATAGCAACCAAAACAAACCAGTCAGTGAGTTATTTAGTATTTTAGGCGCAAAAATAATGCCTTGGAACCCTCAACCTGGGGAGCTTGCATCGGCATTAAAAAACACCTGTTTTCAGCAATTTAATGAGTTCAGAACAGACTTTTTTAAAGCACTACATGTTGAATCATTTTTACATGGTAACTGGCAGCAAAGTGATGCATTAGCCTTTCAAAAAAAGGTCGCCGAACACCTAAAAAACGCAGCCATAATTGAAGATTTAAGACGCCCTCTTTTTGAAATTAAAAAAGTAACTCGCTACGAGTTAGAACTTCCTTGTAGCGACCATGCCATGGTAGTTTACTATCAGGCGCAAACGGATTGCGTGGCCGAAAAAGTAAAAATGATGGCGTTAAATCATTTAATTAATCAAGATTACTTTAACGAGTTACGAACAACACAACAGCTAGGTTATTTAGTGGGCGCAGGTTATGCACCTTTTAATACTCGTGCTGGAATAGCATTTTATGTGCAGTCACCTAAGTTTGATGCAAAAACATTATTGCATCGTCATAACAGCTTTATTAAAAAATACCTTGATAACATTGATGCACTTGATGAAAACGATTGGCAACAGCAAAAACATGGCCTTAGTACTCATATTGCAGAAAAAGATAAAAACTTGCGCCTGCGCTCACAACGGTTATGGCTTGCTATTGGTAACAGAGATCACGAATTTCATATGCAGCAGCGACTTTTAGATGCCCTAAACGCACTAACACTAAGAGAAGTAAAAGTTTATGCACTAAGCCTATTTGATGATAATAGACCAAGATATGAGCTTTTAAGCTCGGCGAAAGTCAGTAAATCTCAAAATATGCCCGTTTACTCTCAATCTCTTTGACTCTAGGTTTAGCTTGTTTTAAATTATCATTTGTAAATTAGAAGTAATCAAAAAATGATAAAAACAACAATAAAACTAAGCATGCTTGTAGTACTTGCTTACTCATTTGAGCTTTTTGCCTTTGAGTCGTCACTTAATTACAACTCAGACAATATACTTATACTAGCAAGCGCCATTATATCGCTTGCTTTGCCCTACCTGTTATTTGTAATCCATAAACTTAGACGTTCACGCCGCCAACTTCGACTTTCGGAAAAACGCCTTAAAAGTACCGTAGAAGGTAGCGGCGATACACTTTGGGACTGGAACATAAAAACAGGCGAAGTTATTCGTATTAACGATAAATATTTAATGGACTCAACTACGTTAATGGGGTTTCCACCAAATAAAGGCCTTATCCATCCTCACGATATTAATAACGTTGAGCACTTGCTAAAAGTGCACTTTGCAGAGCAGTCTGCTTTTTTTGAAGCCACCTACCGAATCAAAGATACTTTTGGTCGTTGGCACTGGGTGCTCGATCGCGGAAAAATAATTGAAAAAGACGCCAACTTATCCCCCCTTAGAATGACGGGTACCGTTCGCGATATATCACAGTTAAAATCAACTGAAGAGCGCTTAAACCTTTTTGCAAAATGTGTTGAGTCGCTTACTGACGCCTTAGCAATTTACGATAAAAACTTTAAACTGGTTGATATAAACCCTAGCTTTTTAACCTTGTTTGGTGGCGTACGCGAACAATACTTAGGAAAAGATTTTAGCCTATCTGGGTATGAGCCAAGCTACACAAACAGAATTATTGAAATAGTAAAAGAGCGCGAACATATTCAACAAGAAGTGAAGCTTCGTAATAGTGAGCGTATTTTATTACCGATAGAAATATCCATAGATGAAATTAAAAACGATCAAAATCAAATAACTAATTATGTCGTTGTATATTCAGATTTAACAGAGCGTAAAAAAGCAGAATCGCAATTACATAACTTATCGAATCGAGATCGCACAACCAGTCTGCCTAACCGAAATTTATTTTTTACTGATTTGCATAAACTAGTAAAACTCAATTCGCATCACGCCTTGCTTGTATTCGATTTAGATAACTTTAAAAAAATAAATGACTCGTTAGGACATCAGCTAGGTGACAGCTTATTAGCTAAACTAGCAATGCGCTTAAATAAACTAACCCGCGAAAATGATGTGTTTTATCGTTTAGGCGGCGATGAGTTTGCTCTGGTAATGTCTGACACTAACGACATACATGTAATTACACGCATGGCTAAACAGTTTTTAGCAGCCATTGCTACACCATTTAAAATGGCAGGCCACGAACTGGCAATCACCTCAAGTGTAGGTATTGTATTATTCCCAGAAGACGGTAATACGCCTGAACTGCTTTTAAAAAATGCAGATACCGCCATGTATCATGCTAAAAAGAAAGGTAACAGCTACTTATTTTTTAACGACACGATGAACCGTCAAGCCGTTAAACGACTGCAAATTGAAAACCTCATGCGCTTTGGTTTAAAAGAAGACCATTTTGAAGTGTACTACCAACCAAAAATGAATATTCGCACAGGCAAGCTAACCGGAATGGAAGCGTTAGTGCGCTTTATTACACCCAAAAAAGGCATTATTAGCCCTGGTGTATTTATACCTATAGCCGAGGAAACGGGCCAAATAATTGAAATTGGTGAAGTGGTATTAAACAAAGCCTGCAGAGACGTAAAAGAATGGCTAGATAGCGGTTTATTTAGCGGTCGAGTAGCCGTTAACTTATCAGCAAAGCAATTTAGCCTCCCCGATTTAACCTCTCGTATTGACGTTATTTTGCAAAAAAACGAATTACCTTCATACTTTTTAGAGCTTGAAATAACAGAAGGTACTGTAATGGATGACCCTAAAGAAGCCATTGCAATTATGCGTTCGTTAAGTGCCCGAGGTATTCATTTAGCAATGGATGATTTTGGTACTGGTTATTCATCATTAGCGTATTTAAAGCAATTTCCGCTTAATACACTTAAAGTAGATAAAGCATTTATAGATGACATGACCAACGAACGTGGCCGTAATATGGTCGACTCAATAGTCACTATTGCACATAACCTTGATTTACATGTAGTGGCTGAAGGTGTAGAACAAGCCCATCAAATTGATATACTCAAAAAGCTTAATTGCGAAACAGTACAAGGTTATTACTATTCTAAGCCTCTATCAAAAAGTGAATTTACTGAATTTTTAAAGCAACAACAAACTAAAGCAGCCCCAAGCTTAATTAGAAAAAATAAAAATGTGGCGTCGATAAATTAAGGGCGCCATATACACGCATTTATTCCTACATTTCTAACTAAAGCACGACGATAATGTAGATTAAACAAGCACCAGGCTACTGGTCCAAATAAACCGCCTAAAATCAGCCATCGTTTAATTGGCATGCCTTTTTTAATGGTTTCTAAATACATTAAAGCTATAAATGCACTGCTTAGTAAAACTATAAACAAAGCTACCCCTTAAAGTTGCTCAAAAATACGGCGCTTATTCTAACGCTAACGTGATTAAATTTAAAGCAACAAATCCCCGCGCACAAAAAAGCCGAACCTGTTAAACACAGATTCGGCTTTTAAAATTATAATTTACGCGTTACTTTTCAGCACGACCCATAAATTTGTGTTCAACAGTATTAATACGGATACGGTCACCTGTTGAAATATGCTCTGGCACAGAAATATTTAAGCCAGTAGACATACGTGCAGGTTTTGAACGAGCACTTGCAGATGCACCTTTAATAGATGGGTCTGTTTCTTCAACAACAAGTTCAACACTTGATGGTAAATCAAGTCCTACTGGCGCGCCATCAATAACAATGACGTGTACGCCTTGCGTTTCTTCATTAACAAATAAAATTTCTTCGCTAATAGCATCTTTGTTTAAGTTGTAAGGCGTGTAATCTTCATTATCCATGAACACATACTCGTCGCCATCAATGTACGATAGCATTACTTCACGGCGTGTTAAATCAGCCAGCGTTAGCATGTCACTGTCTTTAAATGTTTCGTCAACTTTACCACCGGTTACCACATCGTATAAACGCATACGGTATAAACTACCACCAGCACGACCTTGCGGCACAGAGCGCACAATATCTTTTACAACTAAAACGCGGCCATTGAAGTCAATAGCAGTACCTTTTTTAACATCACTCGCCTTTGGCATGTGTGAATTCCTATTATTTTTTTGATTGGCAGAAACATACCACGAACTGGATTTTGTTCAACTAAAATTACGTTGGTTTTACGCTACATGTTGTATTAGCTTGTAAAATTTTAATTTATACTAAAATACATATAATCAAATGTGAAAAAAACTGCTATGGTAGCTTTACCGAGTATGACTTCAAGGAATGGATCATGGACCAGAAAAAAGTACATGAGTATTTAGTTAAAAAACCACTTGTTCAGGTTACAAAACCATTTGCGCAAGAGGTTGATGTATATAAAGTGAATCATAAAATGTTTGCGACTCTTGCTATTGGCAATGACGGTCAAACTAATGATGATGGTGAGGTTATTTGGTGGCTTAACTTAAAATGCGATCCTGATGAAGCAATATCATTGCGTGATACTTTCCCGGCAGTGATCCCTGGTTACCATATGAATAAACGCTTATGGAACACAGTAATTTTAGACGGCACAATTGCACAAAGTGAAATTGAGAGAATGATTGATAACTCATTTAATTTAGTCGTAGAAAATATGCCAGAAGAAGACCGCAAAGCTATCGCACTTCACTTGTAGCACTTTTTGGGCTAGGCTACTAGCCCATTAAAACCTTAAACCTTAAGCGTATAAATTAAATCGTCATATAACTTTTCGCCTATTGTATGCACTTTAAAAAGTGTATCGGTATGGGTTAAGCCACACTTACTAAGCACCTTTTCAGAACCAATATTGCCACGCGTTACGACAGCTTTAAACTGCCTAATACCACATTCTTTCCAAGCCCAATCAATCACAGCTCTTAAAGACTCTGTCGCGTAGCCTTTATTAAAATACTCTGGCAATAATAAATAACCAAGCTCTGCGGTTTCTCCGTCATAGGCAAAGCCTGTAACACCCACTGGTTGTTTTGTTTTATTATTAATAATGAGTAAGCACAGTGGGTGGCGTGATTTAGTATTCCACTTAGGTAAGCGTATCTCAAAGCGGTTTCTTATCAGTGACTCCATTGGCATATCAAAACAATACTTAAGGACTTGAGGATCGCGATGAAGCGCTAGAAAAAGAGGCCAATCAGATTCTTCCATTTGGTACATGCTCAATCTTTGTGTAAATAATGTCATTAAGCTCCTCATTTAAATATTAAAAATCATAAAAAAACCGCATCTAAATGCGGTTTTTATAAACAGTAGAAACTTTATTCTTTTGTTTCAATCTCTTTAGTAACTTCAGGCTCAGTGACACTTTGCTCTTGTGGCTCAGTGCTTTGTACTTCAGGAGCTACAACCTCAACAGTTGCTGCATTATAAAAAGTAGTACCAGAGCTTGCCATTGTTACCAGTGACTCACATGGAGCAAAGTTAGCATCGCTGTTAGCCAATGTAGACATATCAGAGCTTATTTTACTTGCGCCTAATTTATCCATATAGCTAAACGGGCCACCTAAAAATGGTGGGAAACCAATACCAAATATTGCACCAATGTCGCCATCACGAGGGCTTGCAATAATGCCATCATCTAAACAGCGTACTGCTTCGTTAAGCATTTTCGATACACATCGCTTAGCAATTTCGCTTTTGTTTAAACGTGGAGCTGGGGTAACACCCAATAGTTCGTAAACTGACTCATCAACCTTTTTGCCTTTTTTGTCGTATTCATAAAAACCACGACCGGACTTACGGCCAAGGCGTTTTGAATCAATCATACGCATAAATGCATCAGGGCCTTTAAAACGCTCACCTAATTCTTTTTCAAGAATTGGAGCAATTTTAGAGCCAATATCAATCCCTACTTCATCAAGTAGAGCCAGCGGTCCTACCGGAAAGCCAAACTCAACTAGGGCTGCATCAATCTTTTCAATTGGCTCACCCGCAAGCATTAAATTAGCAGCTTCGTTTAAGTAAGGCGCTAAAATACGATTTACGTAAAAACCGGCCATGTCTTTTACAACAATTGGCGTTTTACCTTGCTTACGCGCAAAGTTAACAACGCGAGCAATAGTCTCTTTAGATGTACCTTCGTGTGGAATAATTTCCACTAATGGCATTTTTTCTACTGGTGAAAAGTAATGTAAGCCAATTACATTTTCAGGACGTGCTGCCTGCGCTGCAATTTGCGAAATTGGTAATGATGACGTGTTACTAGCAAAAATTGTATTTTCTTGGCATTGCTGCTCTACGTCGGCAACCATACCTTGCTTAAGCGCAAGATCTTCAAACACAGCTTCTATTACTAAATCAATGTGTTTAAAGCCGCTGTAGTCTGTTGTACCTGTAATACGGTTCATTGTTAACTGCATATCAGCTTTAGACATAATACGGCGCTTAAGGCGCTTGTCTAAAATTTTGTAGGTGTAGCTCATTGCATTACTAATGCCCTGCTCTGCTACATCTTTAATACGTACCGGTACTTTAGCTTTAACAGCACTTACGTGCGCAATACCTGCGCCCATTAGTCCACCACCTAAAACAGCAGTTTTGCTAATTGCGGGTGCGTCATCATTGCGCCACTCTTTTTTCATTTCAGTGGTTGCAAAGAAAATACCGCGAAGCGCTTTCGATTCGTCACTCATTACAAGTGTTGCAAAGCTTTCAGCTTCTGTTTTATACGCTTTTAGCTCATCAAGCTCTACACTAGCACGCACAGCTTTAATAATAGCGAGTGGTGCTGGGTAGTGCCCGCCCGTTTTTTTAAGTACGTTTTCTTTAGCTTTTTTAAAGATAAAGTTACGGCCAAACGGGTTTGATTCTAGTAATTTACTAATATTGTCGAGCTTTGGCTCTTTTGCTTGTGGCTTTTTCTTAGTCGCAAATTCTTTTGCAACTTTTAGCAGCACACTGTGTGGTACACAGTCATCAAGCACGCCTGCTTTTTTAGCTTGCTTAGGGCGAATTTGTTTACCTGTTAGCATCCACTCAAGTGCTTTTTGAATACCAACAATTTTAGTTAAGCGCTGCGTACCGCCGCCACCTGGTAGTAAACCAAGTTGCACTTCTGGTAAGCCAATTTTTGTTAAATCGCTGTCGGTACCAACACGGTAGTCACACGCTAAAGCAAACTCTAAACCACCACCTAATGCAGCGCCATGAATCGCACTTACTGTTGTGTATGGCAGTTTTGTCATATCAAAAAATGCTTGATGGCATAGTTCGCTAATAGCTAAAGCATCATCACGCTTTTGAACGCTATCAAGCATTTTTACATCGGCGCCCGCGATAAAGTTATCGGTTTTTCCGCTTATAAATACCATGCCTTTTACATTTTGCGACTTAGCGTCTTCTAATAATGCTTTTAAGTCATCGGCAAAACTACTGCGCAGGGTATTCATTTTCTCCCCTGGCACATCAATCGTTACTACGGCAATTTTGTTTTCATCTACCGCTAAATTAAATACTGAATCAGTCATTACGCGCTCTCCAATACAAAGGCTGCACCTAAACCACCAGCAGCACACGCTGTTGTTAATGCCAAACCGCCACCACGACGTTTAAGCTCGTGTAAGCTTTGCGTAATTAAGCGTGCACCTGTTGCTGCAAATGGGTGACCATATGCTAAAGAGCCGCCGTTAACGTTAAACTTATCCATGTTAATTTCGCCAATTGCTTTGCTGCGACCTAAATGCTCTTGTGCAAATTTGTCTGAGGCAAACATTTTCATATTGGCAAGTGTTTGCGATGCAAACGCTTCGTGCATTTCAATTAAATCTAAATCAGCAAGCGTAATACCCGCTCTATCTAGTGCAATAGGCGTTGAATGAGCTGGGCCCATTAACATGTCTTTTTCTACGCCAATTGCCGAAAATGCAAAGCTACGTACGTAACCTAGTATTTCATAGCCAAGTGCTTTTGCTTTGCTTTCGCTCATCATAAGTACGGCCGCTGCACCATCAGTTAATGGTGTTGCATTTGCAGCGGTAACAGTACCGTGCTGACGGTCAAAAACAGGTTTAAGCTTGGCGTAGCCTTCAACCGTTGAGTTTTTACGAATGTTGTTGTCTTCTGAAATAAAGCTTTTATATGGCGGTAAATGCGCCGTCATTACTTCATCTTTTAACTTACCATCAGCCCATGCTTGCGTTGCAAGTGAGTGAGAACGATGCGCTAACGCATCTTGATCTTCACGGCTAATGTTGTGTGTTTTAGCCATTTGCTCAGCAGTTTGCCCCATTGAAAGGCCTGTTGAGTACTCTGCAACTGCAGGAGGCACTGGTAATAAGTCTTTTAAACGCAGTTTTGAAAATATTTTTAAACGTTGACCAAGCGTACGCGCTTTATTTAAATCAACTAAGCTGCCTGCTAGCTTTTTACTTACACCAATTGGCAATACTGATGACGAATCTGCGCCACCTGCAATACCTACACTTACAGATCCCGCCATAATAGACTCAGCTACATTAGCAATAGCCTGAAAGCTGGTAGCACATGCGCGCGATACAGAATATGCATCAACCGATACAGGCATACCTGTGCCCAATACAATTTCACGTGCAATATTTGGCGCTTCTGGCATTTGTACTACTTGACCAAATACAAGTTGATCAATTTCTGACTTATTGAAATTTAATCGTTCAAGCATTTCGTTAACCACCAATTTCCCCATATCAAGTGCAGGTACATGGTGAAACGCTGTTGCTTGTTTTGCAAAAGGTGTACGTAAGCCGCTAACGATGGCAATACGGTCGCCCTTTGGTGTTTTTAGTATGTTTTGCTCAGACATTTATGCTCTCCCGCTGACAGGTCTGACCTGTTTGTTTTCCTCGATTCTAAACAACCCGTGCCCTAAAGCCAATAGATAAACACAAATTTATATAAACAGTGTTTAATTACGACTATCACAATAGGCTTTTTTAGACGCATTTACAAAGTTTTGTGGTACGCTAAAATTCGTTAAAAAATAACGAACTATTTTAAAAAATACAGTCTAACTCTTGAGTTACCCAATTATAAACCTTATAAATAGGTCAGTATTTATCACCTAACACTATTAGGTACAAACCCAGCTGACGAGGACAGTCCACTTATTATGGCAGCTAACGCATTTTCACAATTAAAAACGTACTTAGATACACAAATCATTGGCCAGCCAGAGCTTACTCAAGCGCTACTTATTGCTATTTTAGCTGATGGTCACTTATTAGTAGAAGGCCCTCCTGGGCTTGCAAAAACACGTGCAGTTAATGCACTTGCTAAAGGCATTGAAGGCTCATTTCAGCGCGTACAGTTTACGCCAGATTTATTACCAGCTGATGTAACAGGTACCGATATTTACCGCCAACAAACTAGCGAGTTTGTATTTGAAAAAGGCCCTCTTTTTCACAACCTAATTTTAGCTGACGAAATTAATCGTGCACCTGCCAAAGTACAATCAGCACTATTAGAAGCCATGGCAGAGCGACAAGTTACCGTGGGTAAAAATACCTATCCGCTTAGCGAACTGTTTTTAGTTATGGCAACGCAAAACCCGCTAGAGCAAGAAGGGACTTACCCGTTACCAGAAGCCCAGCTGGATCGCTTTTTACTGCACCTAAGTATTGACTACCCTGGCGCAGAGCATGAGCTTGATATACTGCGTTTAACACGCGGCGAAGCGCTTAACGAGCAACAACCAGTAATGCAAAAAATTAGTCAAAGCGATTTATTTGCAGCTCGTAAAGAAATATTAGGCCTTTATTTAGCAGAGCCACTTGAGCAATATTTAGTACAACTTATTATTGCCACTCGTGAAGGCGCTAAATTAGACGCGCAACTAGGTAGCTGGATTGAGTTTGGTGCAAGTCCGCGTGCAACAATAGCACTTGATAAATGTGCTCGTGCTCATGCATGGCTTCAAGGCCGTGACTTTGTAGCACCTGATGACATTCAAGCTGTTGTGCATAATGTACTGCGTCATCGCATTATTTTAAGTTACGAAGCCCAAGCCGATGGCATTACTAAAGATCAAGTAATAAGCCGTATAGTTGAACTTGTAGCCGTACCATAAGTTATGCAAAAACAATTAGAAACCCAAGCATGGCTCAAACAGAGCCATAGCCACGGTGTTAATTTAGCACTCAAAGAGCTGATGTATTACAAAGCCAAAGCGCAATTGCTTGAACTTGCCCCTAAGGTAAAAATAAAAAATACCTTAACAGGACAATACCTTGCACCGCACAAAGGCCGAGGAATGGAATTTGCCGAAGTGCGACATTATCAGCAAGGTGACGATATTCGCTCTATTGATTGGCGAGTTACTGCGCGTACCGGCGAGACTCACACAAAGCTCTTTCAAGAAGAAAAAGAGCGTCCTGTATTTGTATTTACTGATTTTTCTAACTCAATGCTGTTTGGCTCAAAGTTACTGTTAAAGTCGGTGCAAGCTGCGCATATAAGCGCTCTTGTTGCATGGTCGGCGTGTCAGCGCGGCGATAGAATTGGCGGTATTGTGTTTAATCAGCACTCGCATTTAGAGCTAAAACCCAGCGCCCGTGAAAAAGCCGTGCTTAAGCTTTGTCATAATTTATGCGACAACCACCAGCAAGCGCTTAACAATATTGATAAAACAGCCACTAACAACTTTAGCGATAACCTAAAGCGCCTTAACCATTTAGCAAAACCAGGCAGCTTAGTGTATTTAGTGTCTGATTTTAATGCTCTGGATGATGCGAGCTTTAAGCAACTTGAAATATTAAGCCGCCACTGCGAGCTGATTGGTTGCCACATAAGCGATCCATTTGAGCATCAGTTACCTGCGTTTAAGCAAGCCGTTACTGTTAATGCAAATGGTCAAGACTTTGCCCTACCATTAATGGATAACAGCTTTAGAGAACGCTTTGCTAAAAATGCTGAGCAAGCATTTAGCGCGCGCTTTAATCGCCTAACTAAATCGGGTCTTAATTTAATATCATTCAATGCAGCAACACCGCTTGAGCTGCAATTAGTGAGAAAATAACCATGCAAACCAATCCACTCGATGGCCTGCACGATATAATAGCGCCAAGCCAAGTTAATTGGTGGCCACTCGCCCCTGCTTGGTGGGTTATTATTGCACTGCTGTTTTTAGCACTATGCGCAGCTATTTATATATTTTATAAAAAACATAAATTTAAAAAGCCTAAACGCTACGCAATACAATTGAGCCAAAGTGAGCAAAACCCTCAGCAACTGCATATTATTTTAAAACGTTTAGTGATTGAATATTACGACAAGCGACTTGCTGCGCAATCTACCTCTAAATGGTGCACAACACTTAATACACTCACCGGTTTAAGCTTTACAGAACAAGAAATACTAAGCTTGTATAACCCTAGCCAAAAAGATACAACACTGTGCGAAAAATTTCGCCAAGGTATTAAGCAATTTAAAATAAAGGAGTCAGTAAATGTTTGAATTTAGCTGGCCATGGTTATTTTTATTACTACCCTTGCCTTTATTACTTTTACTATTAAAACCCGCAGCAAGTAATGCCAGTACGCGTTTACGTATACCCAGTTTTGCAAAGCACAATTTAACCAGCCAAAGCATCGAGCCACACGCACGACGTTTAAATCCCCTCGAGTGGGTAATTTGGTTATTACTTGTTACTGCCGCTGCCAATCCAACATGGTTAGATGAGCCAATTTCATTACCAAATGAAGGACGCGATATAATGTTAGCAGTTGACTTATCAGGCTCGATGACCGAACAAGACATGGCTTATAATGGCCAATATGTTGACCGCCTCACCATGGTAAAAGCCGTACTCAGTGATTTTATAGAACAGCGTCAAGGCGACAGGCTTGGGCTGATATTATTTGGCGACACCGCGTTTTTACAAACCCCGCTCACGCGCGACGTTAAAACAGTAAGTAAAATGCTCAGCGAAGCGCAAATTGGTTTAGTGGGGCGCGCAACAGCAATTGGTGATGCATTGGGTCTTTCGGTAAAACGCTTTGCCAATAAAGATGAAAGTAACCGAATTGTGGTGCTATTAACCGACGGACAAAACACCGCGGGCAATCTAAACCCAGAAGATGCCCTACTGCTAGCTCGCGAAGAAGGGATTAAAGTGTACACCATTGGTGTTGGCTCAGATAATCCGCGCGGCTTTAGTCTCTTTAATGTGGGTGGCTCTAGTGGCAGTAATTTAGATGAAAGCTTACTTAAAAAGATTGCCGAGCAAACTGGCGGATTATACTTTAGAGCTAAAGATGTAGCTGGCCTTCAACAAATTTACGCAGAGCTTGATAAGCTTGAACCTATTAGCGCTGATGAACAAACATTTCGCCCACAAAGCTCATTATTTTACTACCCGTTACTTATCGCTATTTTACTTATTAGCTTAAAAGTAATGCTTAGCACACTGCGTGCATTAAAGGAGCCAAACTAATGGATTTTGAATTTATTCGCCCCGCTCTTTTATGGTTACTCATACCTGCTGTGGCATTATTTTTTGTTGCCTTAATTAAGCATAAAAAAACCACCAGTGAGCAGCTAATTGCACCTCATTTAGCACAATTTATAATGAGCGAAGCAAATACTAAAGCCAGCCAGCCACTTTGGTTAGTTGCTTTGTTTTGCAGCCTTGGCATTTTATTTAGTGCTGGGCCTAGTTTTGAGAAAAAACAAGTTCCTGTATTTCAAAGTAAAAGTGCCCGTGTAATTGTTATGGATATGTCGTACTCAATGTACAGCACCGATATTTTGCCAAATCGTTTAATGCAATCACGCTTTAAAGCGCTTGATATGATTGAGCTATTTAAAGAAGGTGATACCGCGCTTGTAGCTTACGCAGGCACGGCCTATGTAATTTCGCCACTAACAAACGATGCCACAACACTCAGTAATTTAATTCCAAGCTTAAGCCCTGAAATAATGCCAGACAAAGGCTCAAACGTTTTAGCCGGTCTTGATATGGCCAAAGAGCTATTAACGCAAGCGGGTTATATTGATGGCGACATTATTTTAGTAACCGACGGTATTGACCAACAAGAACAAAACGACGTGAGTAGCTTTACCAGTAACACCCAATATAGATTAAATATTTATGGTGTAGGTACCGCTCAAGGCGCACCAATTAAGTTACCTGAAGGCGGCTTTTTGAAAGACAGATACGGCCAAATTGTTGTACCTACAATTAATGCCTCTCAGCTTAAAAATTTAGCATCAAGCAGCGGCGGTAAATTTGCTAGTTACCAACCTAGCAATAACGACATAAATACGTTTGCTCCAAATGCGCAGAGTGAATTATTGAAAGACGAAAAACAAAGCCACGCACTTTGGCGAATAGATGCAGGTATTTACGGACTATTGTTATTACTGCCATTTGGTTTGTATTTATTTAGACGCGCTGCCTTGTTAGGCGCATTTTTAGCTTTTGGTTTTTTACCGCAACAAAATGCGTATGCCGTAGAGCTCCCTACTCTTTTGCAAAATGCAGATCAACGTGCATTAGAGGCTTACAATAATAAAGAATACGATGCAGCAACACAGGCGCAATCGAGTGAGTTAAAAGGCGCGGCGCTATACCAGCAAGGTAATTTTGATGCTGCACTTAATGAGTTTAGTAATGATAAGTCGGCTACCGGTTTATACAACTACGGTAATGCCCTTGCCAAAGCTGGCAAACTTGAGGACGCAATTGAAGCGTACAAACAAGCCCAAACCTTACAAGATGACTTTACGCAAGCAGCCAATAACCAAGCCTTAGTTGAGCAATTACTAAATCAACAAGAGCAACAAAACCAGCAAGATCAGCAAGATCAGCAAAGCGACGGCGACGACTCTCAAGACCAAGATGATAGTCAGAAAAAAGATGAGCAAAACCAAGGGCAGAATTCTGATGAGTCAAAACAGGATCAGCAACAAAATGGTGATAAAAGCGATTCTGAAAAAGGCGAAAACGAAAGTCAAAGCTCAAGCGATGAAAAATCAGATAAAGAATCTGAACAATCAAAAGATCAACAAGGTGAGCCTGGCGAGCAATCAGATAAGCAAAATGAGCCTGATATGCAAGCCCAGCCACAAAGCGAACAAGAGCAAAATAAAGAATCTGACCAGCCTAAAGAGGATGAGCAGCAACAAAGTAAGCCACAAGCAATGAGTGAGCAACCTGCCACTGATGAGCAAAAACAAAGTGCTCAGCAACAAGCGATGCAAGCCCAAGCAAGTGAGCTCACTAATGAAGAAAAAGAAAAAGCACAACAGCTTAATCAACTACTTAGAAAAGTCCCGGACGATCCGGCTATTTTATTACGGAATAAAATGCAATTAGAAGCCCAAAAAAGACAATACAAACGTCGCCCTACAGGAGTCGAAAAATCATGGTAATGCGATTATTTTGCTGTTTATTGCTATTAAGTGCGATGCCTTCGTGGGCTGCCACCAAATTAGAAGCCAGCGTAGATAAAAACCCTGTATTAGCGGGTGAATTTTTTATGCTTAATATATCGGTAGACGATACAGTTAAAGGCGAGCAACCAGACACCTCATCGCTGTTAAAAGACTTTGTTGTAGGCCCAACAAGCTTAAGCTCTCGTACCAACATTATTAATGGCAGCATTAATAAACAAACTACGTGGTCAGTTAAACTAATGACCCGTACAGAGGGTGATTACACGATACCAGCATTTAGCGTTGCAGGGTTAACCTCACAACCTATTAAGTTAAAAGTGGCAAAACGCTCAGTTGATGCAGATAAAAATAACGAAATATTTTTAAAAACGTCACTCTCGAGTAATTCATTATTTGTGCAAGAAGCCGGTGTTTACACTGTTAAGCTCTACCTTGCCAAAGAACTGCTTGATGGCAGCTTAAGCACACCAAGTATGGAAGATGCTCAGCTAACCCAATTAGGTAAACAAACTGAGAGTTATGAGCTAGTTGATGGCAAACGCTACCTTGTTATTACTCGTGAGTACTTAATTCAACCACAAAAAAGTGGTGCCTACACGATTGCAGGCCCTGCGTTTCAAGGGCGAGTACAGCAAAATTACCGCCAACTGGAGGTATCTGCTCTTGGCGATGATCAGCAAGTAGAAATAAAACCAATCCCGAGTGATTATAAAGGCGCATGGTTACCAAGCGAATTGGTTAACCTTGATGAAGAATGGCAACCTAACGACAACACAGTAGAAGTAGGTACGCCTATAACACGTACTATTACGCTTACCGCGCTTGGAGTTACAAAAGAGCAATTACCTGAAATCTCTATGCCTACTATTGATGGCATACGCAGCTACCCTGATCAAAAAGAAAATAACAATGCAGTGCGAGACGGACGCGTTGTATCGCAGCAAACTGCATCGTATGCCTTACTGCCGCAAAAACCAGGTACTTATACTTTGCCTGAAATAAAGCTGCCTTGGTTTAATACCAAAATGAACCGTATTAGCGTAGCTACATTACCAAAGCGTACTATTACAGTAACGCAAAGTACTACCGCGCCTAATACAGCCATAGCAAACCCACAACCCAGCACAAATAATTCACCTACTCTTGAAAATATTTCGAATCAAGCAACTGGCACACAACCTATTGAAACTAAAAGTGATACTCCTCTTTGGTTAATAGTCGTTGCCGCTTTAGGGTATATTTTATGGATTGGTACTGTAATTTTTTACTTAATAAGCCGTTCTACTAAAAATCCGACTGAAAAATTACAGCTAAACACCCGTGGTACTTCTCAGCCAAGCTTAAATGAGCTTAAAGCATTAGCTAAAACACACGATGTGAAAGCCTTTTACACCGCATTAAATAACTTTTCTGTAAAGGTGACCCATAAAAATGTTGGCGCAATTGATGAGCTCTGCATTCGTGTAAACAGCAGCGAGCTTAATGGTCTTATTAGCCAATTGCAGGCACAACTTTATAGTAATAAAGGCGCAAACACGGATCTTAATGCTATTATTAAAATTCTTGAGAACTATCAAACTCAGGCATCAAAGTCGCAACAAACTGTATTAAAAGACCTTTATGATTAATAACTACGAACCTCAGGTCTTTTTTTGCAATAACTAATAATTTTTAATTAAAAAAGTGCTTATGCTTGGAAAGAAAAAATCAAACAATCAGGTCTTAATCGATATGGCAGAGAAACAAAAGCGTTATGAAGCCTTGGTCCACGTTTACAATAAAGAGCTTTATCGCTTTGCTTATTGGTTATGCCGTGATCCGCACATAGCAGATGATTTAGTACAGGAAACGTTTTTACGCGCATGGCGTTCACTCGACTCTTTACTTGATCAAAAGGCAGCTAAACCTTGGCTGCTTACTATATTACGAAGAGAAAACGCACGCCGATTTGAACGTAAACAGTTTGATTACAGCGACGTAGAAAACGATACGCTTGTTGATGAAACCAGCCATTCATTAGACGATGAAATGGAACAAACGGTAATTCAACGCCAGATTGCACTGCTATCTGATGAATACCGAGAGCCATTATTACTGCAAGTTGTAATGGGCTGCTCTGGTGAAGAAATTGCAGGCATACTCAATTTAAATAAAAACACGGTAATGACTCGTTTATACCGTGCCAGAAATCAACTTAAAGAGGCTTTAAGCCGTGATGATGAACAACTTAAAGGGGCATCAAAATAATGGATGAACTTGAGTTTCGTCGCCGCACTATTGCGCAGCCAAACGACATTGACAAGGAGCTTATGGAGTTTGCTGACAATAACCCAGAGCGACAAAGTTTTATTAACGATATGAAAGATTTTGATAAATTCATTCAAGATTCTTTAGATATACCTGTGCCTGAAAATCTTGCAGACCGCATTCTTTTAAACACATCGTTAAAAGAAAAAGCACTCCAAGAAGAACAAGCAACTGGTAAAAACATGGTTGATGCTCGATCGCGTTTTAAGTTTGATCGTGTACATCTTGCGTTAGCAGCGTCTTTTGTAGTGGCGATTAGTGCCTTCTTTTTTAGTACAGAGCGAAATATTGCACACGAAGCAGGTGAGCATGCGCTTGCCCATGTGTATTACGAAATTAATGCGCTTGATAAAAAAGAGCCCATTAGCCTACAAAGCGTTAACGACAAGCTTGCAGTATTAGGTGGTCATCTTGATGAACTTCCTGGCGCTGTAACTTATGCGATGTTTTGTGATTTTAAAGGCGAAAAAGGACTGCATTTAATATTTGAGTCTGACTTTGGTCCTATGACGGTATTTATAGTGCCTTCTGAAAATAAATCATTTGGTTTTGGGGATGACAACTTCCGCGATGAGCGCTTTGAAGGTCACATTAATCGTGGCTCACAAGCTGATACTATTTTAGTGGCAAGTCTTGGAGCACCTCTAGATACATACAATGAACGCGTTACTGGCGCAATTCGTTGGCTTTAAAATAGACAAATTTACCGCTTAGTTTCTACTGAGCGGTTTTTTGATTATATACTCACCAACAAAGCGTTTCTTCACTCCCCAAAACCTCTGATTTTTAAAGTAATTAATTAAATTCCTAAAGAAAGTAAATTATAATCGCGGCTCGATTTTAATTAGGGAATTTCATGAAGAACATCATCGTTATTTTTTCATTATTGGCATTGTTATGTACAGCCAGTTTTGATGCACATGCACGTAAAAAGTTTGGCAGCAGTAAACGCGGACAGACACCTGCAACACAACAAACAGCGCAAAAACAACAAACAGATACAACAACACCTACAGCTGCACCTAAAGCCACATCGAATAAAAAAGGCATTATGGCAGGCGTTTTTGGGGGACTTTTAGCGGGTGGCTTAATTGCAGCAATGCTAGGCGACGATTTTGAAGGTTTTCAGCTATTAGAAATGATTTTATTAGCTGGCGGACTCTTTATTTTATTTAAGCTAGTAACGGGCTTTTTACGTGCTAATCGTGCCCCACAACTTGCCAGTGCAAGTACAAGTGCTCAGCAAAATGCTTTTAAACAAGCACCTATCGAGCAACCAACAAGTACAGCCTTTGCAAGCAGCGCCCCACAAGGTGAAAGTGTGCCTTTTAATTTACCACCTAACTTTGACGTTAATGGCTTTTTGCAAGGTGCCCGTAGTCATTACCATACGCTACAAACTGCATGGAACAATGCCGATTACACCACAATGGCTGAATACTTAAGCCCTGCACTTGTTGCCGAGTTTAAAGCTGAACGTGAAGCTATACAAAGCGTAGAAACAGAAGTGATGTTTATTGATGCCGAACTTGTGCGCGCAGATACAAACGCGCAATCGTGGCAGATTAGTGTTCGCTTTAAAGGTAAGTACCGTGATTTAGGCGATAAAAAAGAAGAGCCTATTTTAGAAATTTGGCACTTAGAGCGTCTAATTTCAGACGATGCTCCATGGCTAATAGTGGGTGTTGAAGATTTAATTGATACTCAATAATTTTGTATTGTTTAAAGCACCGCGCTTTTAGCGCGGTGTTTTTTTATTTAAAAAACAATTGATTTACCACGTCCTGATGCTTCAGAAGCGGCATCTAATTGGCCCTCTTTATTAATAATAACGTGTAAGTCACCAAAGTGATTCTCATCTATGGTGTAGCCCATTTTTGTAAGCTCTGCTTTTACGCTATCGGTTAAACCTATGTGTGTTCTAATTATATTTTTAGGCCACAGTTGATGATGAAAACGAGGGCTATTTACAACCTGCTCTGCAGTCATATCAAACTCTACCGCATTTAAAATAGATTCGTACACAGAGCTAATAATTGTTGTGCCACCAGGCGAGCCTGTCACCATTTTAACGGTGTTGTCTTTAAGGAGTATTGTAGGCGTCATAGAGCTAAGCATACGCTTGTGCGGCTGTATTTCGTTAGCTTTGCCGCCTATTGCACCAAACACATTCATAACGCCTGGTTTGGCACTAAAGTCGTCCATTTCATCATTTAAAATAAACCCTGCACCTTCAACAACTACACCGCTACCAAACCCTAAGTTTATTGTGGTGGTATTTGCGACAGCGTTACCCATTTTATCAACGATTGAAAAGTGTGTAGTTTGCTCACTTTCTTTAAGGCCCGGTTTAATATTTTTGGTAGTCGAGATAGCGGTTAACGAAATGCCATTACTGCGCTCTTTGAGGTAGTTAATATTAGTTAATGCGTTGACTGGTACATCAAAAAAATCAGGATCGCCTAAATACTCCGCCCTATCTGCAAATACACGTTTACCTATTTCAGAAAGTAAGTGTACATACTGAGTAGAGTTATGCGCTAAGCCCGCATCTGGTTTTTGTAGCTCATACATTTTAAGCCACTGTAAAATAGCAATACCACCTGAACTCGGCGGTGGAGAAGTAAGTACTTCATAACCATTCCAACTCGCTTTAATAGGTGTACGTGATTTAGCGGTGTAACCTTTTAAATCATCTTGATTAATTATACCGCCATGTTGGTGCATAAATTTAGCAATAATATTTGCAGTTTCGCCTTTATAAAACCCATCTTGGCCGTTATCACGGATACGCTTTAGCGTTGCCGCTAACTCGGGTTGCTTAAATACTTTATTAGCTTTTACATCAGCAAAGTATTTTTCGAAGTTTACATTTATTTTTTGCTCTTTTAGGTGGGCTATATAATTGCTCACACCTTTTGCTAACTTAGGCGGAACTACAAACCCTTGCTCAGCCAACGTTACCGCTGGTTGTACTAATTCTTCCCACTTTAAAGTGCCATGTTTTTTATGGGCAAGCCACATGCCCGCTACACTGCCAGGTACACCGCTTGCGTGAATACCATATATTGATTTGTTTGCAATAACATTACCTTGCTCATCTAAATACATATCACGATGAGCCGCTGTTGGCGCTGTTTCGCGATAATCTATAAAATCGCCCTTGCCATCTTTTTGAATAAGCATAAATCCCCCGCCGCCAATATTGCCGGCTTCAGGAAGCGTTACTGCTAGTACAAATTGTGCCGTAATAGCCGCATCAACAGCATTACCGCCTTGCTCTAATATACTTTTAGCAGCATCGGCACTGAACGAGTCAGGCATTGCTACCGCACTTTGCGATAAAGGCTGCGCTAAAACACTAAAAGCAGCGAACTGTAAAACCAGCACACTTTTGACAATTAATTTACGTGGTGAAAAAAGCAATCCCATACAACATCCTTAATTTATTATTTTTTAGTTACGCATTCTTATTAATGCACGTCACTTAAGGACAGGTCAATCTTTATACTGTTGATATTTAATCATCTTTAAACACTTTTTGAATAAAGCACCGCAGGTAAGTCGCCTTGCTCGTCTGTATGTGTATAATTTTTTATAAATTGCAGACCTAGCTTTTTCATTATATTTATAGAGGCCGTATTATCTTTTAGTGCCGTTGCACTTATCGCCTTAACGTCATCTTGCTTTATAAGTTCATCACATAATGCTAAAGCCGCCTCGGTTGCATAACCATGCCCCCAACTTGCTTGCTTAAAGCGCCAGCCTATTTCAATATCACTGTAGTTTGGTGCATCAGTAAAAAAGCACATAGGCCTTATTAATACCCAACCTATAAATGTATTGGTTTGCTTTATAGTGATACTCCACAGCCCCCAGCCTTTAAGCTCATTTCGATATGCGAGCATACGAGGCACTCCCTCATTTTTTATTTGCTCTAAAGAGGTAGGTTCACCTCGTGTTAAATACTGCATTACAGCCGGGTCTTGGTCGAGTTCAAATAATTGAGGCCAATCATGCTCATTCATTAATTTAAAATTTAATCGTTTTGTTACGGGGGCGTTCATTTTCATTGTTGTATAGTCTGCCTCGAATTAATTATCAGTCTCTAAAGGAGATAGCACATGAATAAATTAGCAGGTTTAGCTTTATTAGGCACTTTAATTACATTAACTGGTTGTGAAGATGCCAACGAAGTTAAAGAAGATGCAAAAGATAAAAGCGCACAAATGCAAGAAAAGCTTGGTGATGCATGGAACGACGTTAAAGAGACAACTAACGATCTTAAAAATGACGAGTCTTTAAACGAGCTATTAGAGCAAAGTAAAGCAATGGGCTTAGACATGTACGACGACGGCAAAGAGATTGCGGTTGACGCATGGATTAAAAGCAAAGAAGCTGCTGGCGAGTTAACTGAAAAAACTAAGCAAAAAGCGCAAGAAATTGCAGACGAAATTGAGCAAGCGCGTCAAGAACATAACGAAGGTTAATTAAACTTTCGATAATAAAAAAGGAAAGCCTCGGCTTTCCTTTTTTGTTTTGGACTATTTAGCCCAGTTATGCGTTTGCATATAGGGCTTATAAGCTCAAATTAACCTTTGTACTTACTCATCACTAAAGTCGCGTTTGTGCCACCAAAGCCAAAGCTATTAGACATTACAGTATTTAACTCAACATCACGACGCTCAGTAATAATATCTAAACCTGTCGCTTGCTCATCTAGCTCATCAATATTAATTGAAGGTGCTACAAAGCTGTGCTCTAGCATTAATAATGAGAAGATAGCTTCGTGAACACCTGCAGCACCTAGGGCATGACCCGTCATTGCTTTAGTTGCGCTGATCATTGGTGATTTACCACCAAACACTTCTTGTATAGCACCTAGCTCTTTAACGTCACCTACTGGTGTAGATGTACCATGCGTGTTTAGGTAATCAATACTATCTACATCTTGCATAGCTTGGCGCATACAACGTGCTGCACCTTCGCCAGATGGAGCAACCATGTCGTAGCCATCTGATGTTGCACCGTAGCCAACAATTTCAGCGTAAATGTGCGCGCCACGTGCAAGTGCATGTTCAAGTTCTTCAACTACAACAATACCGCCGCCGCCAGAAATAACAAAACCATCGCGATTAGCATCGTATGTACGAGATGCTTTTTCAGGTGTTTCGTTGTATTTAGTAGAAAGTGCGCCCATAGCGTCAAATTCCATTGCCAATGTCCAGTGTAGCTCTTCACCACCACCAGCAAACACAACGTCTTGCTTGCCAAGCTGGATTTGCTCTACTGCATTACCAATACAATGCGCAGATGTTGCACATGCAGAGCTAATTGAATAGTTAACACCTTTAATTTTAAATGGTGTTGCTAAGCAAGCAGATGTAGTGCTCGCCATAGTGCGTGGCACCATATAAGGCCCTACACGTTTTACGCCTTTTTCACGTAAAATATCAGCAGCTTCTACTTGCCATTTAGACGAACCACCGCCAGAGCCAACAATAATACCCGTGCGCTCATTTGATACTTGGTCGTCAGACAAACCTGAGTCTTCAATTGCTTGCGTCATTGAAATATAAGAGTAAGCAGCAGCATCTCCCATAAAGCGCATTGCTTTGCGGTCAACGTGTGCTTTAACGTCAATATCAATTTTACCCGATACGTTACTACGTAACTTATAATCGGCAAATTCTTGATTAAAAGCGATGCCGCTTTTGCCCGTTTTTAACGATTCTAATACTTCTTCTTTGTTGTTACCTATACTTGATACAACACCGATACCTGTAATTACAGCTCTTCTCATGGGTAATTCCCTTAGCTTAATACTTAATTGCATTCTATTTTACGCGAATTTAATCACCTAAGTGGTCAGCTTTCTAGCGTACACTTGTACTCTGAACTGCTAGCTTATAAATAACGCCAGACTATTTCAAAGAAAACCCGTAAAATAATTAAAAAATATATCTATAAAATTAAAAAATCATGATCAAAAATGCACATATACACTTTAATAATTTAGGTACACCTTTCGCTAATGACTTCGGTGATATTTATTTTTCTAATGACGATGGCTTAGCTGAATCGCATTATGTGTATTATGAGCAAAATAATATAGATGCACGATTACAAAATCATGACCAGCCACATTTTGTTATTGCCGAAACCGGCTTTGGTACAGGTTTAAACTTTTTAAATACATGGCAACGCTTTACTGACCACCTTGCACGTCAACAAGTTCAAAATCAATTAGATAATGGTGTTAAACGCTTACACTTTATTTCATTTGAAAAATATCCACTGCACATAGACGATTTAAACAAAGCACTACAGGCATGGCCTTCATTAAGCACCTTTAGTAACAAATTATCTAAACAATACCCAATTAATTTAGAAGGATGCCACAGACTCGAATTTGACAATGGACTGGTTGTTCTCGATTTATACTTTGGTGATGCACTTGAATCAATACAAGCAATGAGCTATCCGCAAACAGGAATAGTTGACGCTTGGTATTTAGATGGTTTTGCGCCAAGTAAAAACCCCGAAATGTGGCAGCAAAGTTTATTTAATTCTATGGCCAATATATCAAGGGCGAGTGCAACCTTATCAACATTTACTTCAGCAGGCTTTGTTCGCCGTGGATTAATTGATGCAGGGTTTAATACTAAAAAAACCAAAGGCTTTGGCCAAAAAAGAGATATGCTTGTTGGCCAACTAGAGTGCGTAAATGATGCTCAATCAGCTCCTGCATATTTTCATCAAGATAGCAGCGCTTTAAAAAAAGTAGCGGTCATTGGCGGCGGTATAGCCAGTAGCTGCATTTTATATAGTTTGGCTAAACGAGGCATAGCAAGCCAATTATTCTGCCAAGATGAAAAACCAGCTATGGGGGCATCGCACAATGTGCAAGGTGCTATTTACCCTCACCTACAAGCTAAAAATTCACCGCACAGTGAATTGTTTGCACATAGCTTTTTATACGCAAAGCGCCTATATAACAACTTACTTAGCAGTGGTTTTAATTTTGATTACGATTGGTGCGGCGTATTACAACACGCAGTAAAAAAGCCTCTGGCCGATAAACATGAAAACTTAGCACAAAAACAACTGTGGCCAACCCAGCTAATGCACAACGTAACCGCAGAGCAAGGCGACGAAATAGCCGGCGTAGAAACAGGTTATTCGGGCGTGTTTTTTGAGCAAGGCGGCTGGGTTAACCCTCCGCAATTAGTAAACGCCATGTTAAGCGCTGCAAATAGCATAAACCCATTTAAAAGCGTATTTAACTGCAATATAAAACAGCTTAAAAAAACTGACAGCGGTTGGTTTTTATTAACGAATGATGAGCAGTTAGGTCCTTTTAGTGATGTAATTATTTGTGCAGGCGAGCACAGTGATGCATTTGAGCAAACAAAAGCGCTACCAATAGTAGGCGTACGCGGGCAAGTTTCACATATTGAGGCAAGTGAGCAATCACGCAAACTTAAAACAGTGCTGTGCCATAAAGGGTATTTTACCCCAGCCTATTTAGATCATCACTGTATGGGTGCCACGTTTGAAAAAAACACCAAAAGCCGTCAAGTTACAGCGCTCGACAACCAATTAAACCAAGAGCAACTACTTAGCTTTTATCAGCAAAGTGAATTTGCCTCAACCCTTGGCAATATTACCTCGGCAAAAGCAGCTGTACGATGCACATTTATAGATCACCTACCAATGGCAGGGCAATGGTGCGAACAAAGTGATTACACTATGGCTTTTGCTAACCTACGCTTAGGAAAACGCTATCAATATGAGAAACTTAATAAGCCACAACAAGGCCTGCATATTTTTACCGGCTTTGGCGCCCGCGCTTTATGTAGCGCACCGCTAAGTGCAGAACATCTCGTAAGCTGTTTAAATAACGAGCCCCGCCCATTAAGCGAACGTGTAAGCCAAGCTATTCACCCTGCTCGGTTTATAGTACGAGATTTAATTCGTAATAAAATTTAAATGACAAAGGTGCTTATTGAGGTAAAATGAGTACCAATAAATGGAATTTATTATTTAAAGGACTTTAATGAAAATTTTAGCATTTTTAATAATACTGCTATGCACTCTATCGTTTAATGTACTTAGCCAAAACGTCACTGAAATCCCACTTCCTGAAGAGTTTGTTACAACAATGGATGTAGCCGGCGAATATCCAATGGTTCGCACTGGTTATTTAACAGATTCAATTTCTGATATCGCTCGCTTTTATCAGCAAAAATTAGGTGAGCCGTTAAAAACAAACGGCAATAATACATATCGCACTTTGTTTTATAATTACCAAGAACATAAGGTTCGTATTAGTCTATATCGCCGTAGTTATGTGACCGAAGTGAGTATAATGGTTGAATAAAAAGTTCTAAAAAACACGCCAAAAGCAGCTAATTTTAATGCTCAGTTAAGTATTGAATTTTAATTAAAGTATTTTTTGAAATTAGCTCATTTAAACTCTTTTTTACCCTTTAAAAATTATCCCCTACCCCAAGGTCTGTTTGTAAGCACATTACTTTTACTATTTATTGGAAGGAGTTAATTATGAGTAAGACCCTAATTATTGGCGCAAGCGGACAAATAGGTAAAATGGCAACTGAGCTACTTTTAAAAAATGAGCAAAATGTTGTGGCATTAGTGCGCGACAAGAATAAGCTAAGCGATTTAAACAGCTCTTTTTTAACTATTGTTGAGCAAAATCTTGAAGGCGATTTTGGCAAAGCAATAAAAGGCTGTGACCAAGTGATTTTTGCTGCAGGTTCTGGCGGGAGTACGGGCGATGATAAAACTGTACTTATTGATTTATGGGCTGCAACTAAAGCAGCTACCTTTGCAAAAGAGCATGGCGTTAAACACTTTATTATGGTCAGCTCAATCGGTGCAGACGACCCAGATTCGATTCAAGGTGATTTAAAACCTTACTTAGTTGCCAAGCACATGGCTGACGAGCACTTAATCAATAGTGGTTTAAATTACACCATCGTTCGCCCTGGTACACTGACTGATGATAGCGCTTCAATGCAAGTAACAACGCAGCGACCAAGTGATCGTTCTGAGGCTAAAATTAGCCGCGAAAACGTAGCCAATGCATTATTACATATTGCGACTAACTCATTTATTAGTAACCGCATTTTTGAGTTATTTGATGGCGACAAACCAATTAAAGCCGCTGTTAAATAAGCTTTAATACCAATTTAATTAAACGTATGAACAATTATTGCAAGTTAGTATAGTTCATGGATAAGCCAAAAAATTACAGTGTAGTCGCTCTATATCAGTAACTTTTTGGCGCAATGAATTATTTAATCCGCTTAAGTGATTTATGTTTAATAAAATTAAATTTACTCCACTAAGTAAATTAGTGGAGTAATATTTTAATACCTTGCCAACCGAGTTGTAGCGTTAATAACGTTAAAACGACTCTAAAAATACGCTTAAATTTATCCCCAGACATACTTTTAAGTAATTTAATTCCAAACCAAGTCCCTACAGCACCACTTATTACCATAGCAATTACAAGCGGCATCCATTGCCAAAAGCTAAAGCCAACAGCACCATAAATTACCGCTTTTAATAAATGCTGCACACTCATAATGCTCGAAAACGTTGCCGTAAATTTTAACTTTTCGTAATTATTTATATATAAACAGCTACCAACTAATGGCCCGCTCGCCCCCACAAACATAGAAACAAAAGTTGTTATGCCACCGGCGACCATGCGCCATAGCTTAGAGGTTAGTTTTACTGGCGGCGTTTTACCCCACAGTAAATAAATAACAAAAATAGCGACCACTAACTTCATAGCATCAAGCGATATATCATCAATTACAAAACTTGATAACCCCGCCCCTACTAAGCCGCCTAACGCAAAATATACAAACATGCTTTTATCAATATGCTTAAAGCTGAGTAATAACCTATTTGCATTAGAGCCAAGCTGTACTAAACCATGCACAGGCACAACAACTGCCATAGGCATAAACGACGCCATAACAACAAGCAACATTAGCCCGCCACCCGCACCAAATGCAGCAGATATAAAAGAAGTAAAGCCAGCGGTGATCATCATTAATAGAAACAAAAATAAAGACATACTGTCGGGAAATAAAAAGTCCATAAAACTCCACTGCCTATTTAGGTACTTTAAAGTCGCAGTATTTTAAACAATAAAAGGTACAACATACACCTATAGCAAGTGTTATAAGTCTCTATTTCAGGCAATGTATTATGTTGCGTTGTTTTTGCACTTTGTTTGCACATTTAACAAATATTATACATCCAACTTCATTACCGGATATTTCTGATGAGAAAACTTAACGCACCAATTTTAGCACCGCTTACAGTGTGCATACTTGCACTGGGCTTAGCTGCCTGTAACGGTAGTGATGCTGAAAATACCGTCGTAACTGAAACAACCACCGATGAGGGCACTACAACAGATACTTCAACCGATTTCGTTGTTGAAGTTGACCCTTTTAACTTTGAAAGCGATGCGCTCATTTCATCAATTACAACTCAAACATGTACGCTAAGTAATGGCGATGAAGCTTCATGCTACAAAATTGATATAGCCGGTGCGCCTTCAAATTACGAGATTGGTGTATTCTGCCCTAGAAATATCACATCAACAGCAGACGAAGCCGGTATTTGGTTTGATGGCACCGGTGAGGTTTACGATATAACTGGCGACTTTATTTTAAATCTACCAACATTGTATAACGATAGCCATTGGAAGCTATACGACGAAGGTACAGGCCTTGTAAATGTAACAGACACACAAGAATCGTGTGATGGTGCTGCACGTCCAAACGTAGAGGAGCAATACCAAAATCACTGCGTAGAATGCTCTATTGATTATGTTGATGGCGGTATATCAGAATCATTTTTAATACCAATAACGCCTGTTGCAACCACTCAAAATAGCAGTATTGGTAACACTAATGTAGGTGTTGCTCTAAATGGTGTTGTACTTGCTGCCCCCGCCCCTGTTGAGGCTATTTTAGGCGCATACACTATTGCAGCCTTTGATGATTGCGCTGGGCATATTAACTTAGTAGCAGGTTATCACTACCACGGTGAAGCAGGCTGTAGCCAAACACAAATCCAATCAGACGGTCATGCCGCCATGATGGGTTATGCACTCGATGGATTTGGTATATTTGGCATGCTTAACGAAGATGGATTAGAACCCACTGATTTAGACGAATGTAGAGGCCACACCGACGATACACGCGGATACCACTACCATGCAGCCGATGTATCTGAAAACATGTTTATTGGTTGTTTTAAAGGTGCTACCGCAAGATAACTCGCATTCTGGCCAAATAATTAACTGAGATACTAATGAAAATATTTAACGTAATAAAAGCACTAACCACTGGCTTTTTACTTGCTACCTCATGCTCAGCGCTAAGTCATGCAGGCCACGGCTCAAACGCGCCTTGGGAAGCATGTGAAGAAAAAGCCATTAATGAAGGTTGTAGCTACACAAGCCATGATAAAAAAGCGACAGGCACATGCCAAGCAATGAACAAAGTACTTATGTGCGTTCGAAATAAACCACTTGAAACATTAATAGACAAAGCAACCCAATCTGCCAGTGATCAAAAGCAATCTGTAAAATCACTCGCAAAACGATAAAGTAAAGTAACAGCTACACGCCAAAGTCTTAACGCTGTTTGTTAAGGCTTTTTTTAATCACAAATCATTAGAAAGCATACCCTTTATCTGTTAAATTAGCTTTGTGTATCAAATAATAAAAATAAAATTCCAAAAATGGAATTACACAAGCAAGGTACTAACGTGAGCGCTACATTTAAAATTGTTTTTAATGGTCAGTTATATCAAAATACTGACCTTACCTCTGCCCAAGAAAAACTTAGCCAACTTCTAAATATTCCTCATAATATTGTTGTTCAGTTATTTGATGGGAAAGCTTACGCTTTAAAAAAAGACTTATCGAGTATTGATGCTGTTAAAACAGAATCCTCACTAAAAAAGCTAGGATTAATTACTAAAGTAGAACCGCAACTCTCTACTGTAACCTCTCAATCTAAAAATAATCAAATAGCACTCACTGAGCACAACAAAAATACAGATAAACACATTAGTGAAAGTACTGACGGCAAAAGTATTTCAATACAAAACGAACGCCTAGATACAAACGAAGCCCCAAATACAGCTGCAGCTATTAAGCAAAGTTATAATAAATATAAATTACTGCGTAACACTTTAAAAAGCGGATTGTACTTTTGCTATTGCACACTTTGTATTATTACCATAATAGGCGTAGGGATCAGTGTTAATGCACTTAAAAACAATTTGGGCACTCTAAATAATGGAACCACAAATAACACAACTACAAACAGCTTAAGTTACCAAAACTATAAACAATATTTGATTGATCAAAACAGCCTAAATCAACCAACACAAAAAGTAACAAACGAGCAAGCAGCTAACCCTACACAGCAAAAAAGTAATGAGTACTTTAGTCGCTTTTCATCGCTAATAAATAGCTACGCGCAAAGTACAGGACAAGCTGATATAAAAACGATGGGGGGCGATAAATTACAACAGCACCTGCAAGAAATAGATGACCTAGGCCCTAAAAATGAATTTTGGCAGCAACTGGTACAACTTTCAAAAGGCTTAGATAACGATAAACATGCAATAGGGAAGCTAAACAATACTGATCCCGCCAAAGTACAATGGATAAACGCGGTAGATTGGATCAGCCAAAGCTATATTAGGCAACAGCAAAACTCGCAAACTACAAACAACTCTCCTGTCACTACCTACGAGCCAAGTAACCCTATACTTAATCTAACGTTGTTAATAAGTATGCTGTCGTTATTTAGCCTGCTTGTGATTGCAATAAAAATGAAGCTACGCGCAATAAGACATTCTTAAACTTTATTTTATAAATTCCATAAAAAACCCGCAAATTTGAATTAACAAATTTAAACCAAGAGAACAACCAAGATGGTACTAAAATAAATTGTTATCATTATTAAATATAGCTAGGTATATTTAATACGATTTTTTACTAATCTAAATTTCCAGCTAGCTTTATCACTTTTTGATAATCAGGCCATAACCAAATTTTCACTTCATCTTTTTGTCGGTTGAAGTTGTAAAAGCTACTATCTATTTCATTAACTACTTTTTTTATAATTCCTTTGTAGTGGTCATAATCTTTACCTTTAGCATTAATGTGAGTCCCATAAACTAAACCTTTTTGGTTTTCCCCCCAGCCATTTTGAAACTCAATACTATGCTTTACTGAATTATACATATTTAGCTCATATAGTTCAGAGAATACATTTTCATCATGATTATCTAGCAAAATATTATATTTGTATAAACCACCATCTATGCATGGCTTATCATTTTTTCTTTCATCAAAACTTGTATTCTTAAGATCGAATTCTACTATCCCTAACAATAAAGAAAATATATTTATCACCTGAACTTTATTGGAGCTTTGTTCAGCGTATAAGGCTCCTCGTAAGCAAGCTTTTAACTTATCGATTGTCTGATCAACATCCCTCAGACTCAACTCGTAAGCTTTAGCTACCCATATGATATATTGACGTATATTGTTTTCCGTATTGTTTGTAAGGTTTGGATAAAGAACTATCTTTTCAGAATACAACGTTGAATCTATTTCTTGTAACTTTAAATAGTGCTCGAGATCTGGCTCTGCTAACCTAGCTTCTCGATTAAAAAAACGCTTTAGATAAGTATTAGAATCAAAATTAGAACCGTAAACTGACCTTATCGACTCTTGCAGTTGTGTAGTATCTGTAGCAACAACAAAAACAAAGTTCTTGGTAGTAAAAAAATGTTTGATCACTTCTAACATTTCTATGGCGTAATTAGGTCTACATCTATCAAGCTCATCTATTAGCACTATTACAGGTAAGTTTTTACCATGATTCTTTTCAAGCACTTCAGCTAAAAGCCCAAGCTCTTCACGTATGTTTTTTATTGCTGTTACTTGTTCTTCATGGTTACTTTTAACACTTGATATAAAGTCCTCAGGGCTTGCTTCAAAGAGAGCCTTTGCCGCTTCAATACCCGCAGCAGAGTCTCCTGTAAGGTGTTTAGCTAACAAACCGGCTCCACCTATAAAAGATCCCTTTAGTACCTTCCCCAAATACTCTGAAACTTTATCAAATTCTGCACCAATATTTTGATTAATCTTTGAAAGTTGATTAATTAGCTCACTAGCAACTACTGATAATGGAACTTCCGAAAAGTCACTTTCCCATGCATCAATATAAATAGTCGGATGCCCTTCATTCGTCAGGTGTGTGTATAGGCGTCTTAAAAATTCAGTTTTGCCTGTTCCCCAAGCACCATTTAAGTTAAGCACAAAGCCGTCGTGTTCACCCTTAATATAGTTAGTTAAAAACTCACCATACTCTTTACGATTAAGTTTACAGTTATCGAATGTATATTTTTCTAACCACTCGGGGTATTTACAGTTCGTGTTTTTCATATAGCTTTATAATCCATTACAAAAATTATTATTTACTTTACCTGCCAATAACCAGCTGTTTTTTAAACGATTTTTACTATCATATTATGCCCTCTAAATAATTAATACTCCCCTCAACCGTACTGAGCGACCTGCCTATATTAATTACTAATGTGCGTTTTTGATATTGAGATCATTGATAATAAAGCTAATTATTGATTTATCAAGGTGTGATAATCTTAAACTATCATTTAAACCGTCATTTAAACCGTCATTTTGGCATCAAAAATCATCTATAAAATAAATTCAATAAAAGGAACACTATTTGCTTTTTGAGTTATTTTTCGGATAGCCAAGTAACGACCACCTTGGTATTAAAATTTTATAATGACTTTAAACTGCATATAAAAACATGAGTTGTATATTAAGAAATCAACTCAAATCGGATCCATAAAAAAACCCGCAAATTTGGATTAACAAATTTGCGGGTTTCTTATGGTTTTCGAATAACGAGTTCAAAAACCTTTATTGGTGGAGCTGGGGGGATTTGAACCCCCGTCCGAAAAGCCTCGACCGTCGGTACTACATGTTTAGTATTGTCATTTAATTAACCTTTAAGTCCCGGACAAACACGGTAAATAAAGGCGAGGCCGCTTAGTTTTAACGCTTCAACCCCGGCCAGGGTTTCCGTCGCGATCAGGTGTTAGGGTGACACTCCAAAATCCAGTCCACAAGAATACATGGAAGGAGCGCTAGCCAGCCTAAGCTGCTAGAGAGTAGTTATCGTCGTTTGCGATTACTTTAGGTTGCGGCTGTTTAACGAGGCAAACCGCACCTCGACATGCACCTTGGGCTTCTTGAATTCCGTCGAATCCTAATCAGCCCCTGAATTAGTAACTCAATTCAGAGCGTGCAAACAGTATAACTGAGTAAAGTACTGATACTCAAGGCCTAGTAACGCTTTATTTTAATTGCGTGCACTAACCGAGCATTAAGTAACCAAAATTTAGTTTATGCAAGCCCATATAAACATTTGCTTAACAATGTGTTTAACCTGTGTTCAAATAAGGAGTTAAGGTTTTTGTCATTTCTAAACCTTTAGTTGTAAAAAACAAAAATAATAACAGGCATAGAGTAGGGAATTAATAAATGTCGGTTTTTTCATTTGATCAAAATACAGGGTTTGTCTCTTTAGTTAGTCACCCTATTGATAGTGGCTTTCCTGTTACGAGTACTCAGCTTACGCAAATGCTCGAACAATCTGAGTTTAGTGAGTACGAAGCTGTCATTGCCAATATTGGAAAGCTTTTTGCGCCAACTAAAAACTATCAGGAAGTATCACTTGTCGTTGCTAAAGCGGTAGATGCGTCGCTTGTCATTAATATTGATGAAAAAAACATGGTCGCAGAAGCAACATTAACTACCGCTAAAGGTGGTGCGCTTTTGTCTATGGAAGGTGCGCAAAAAGCGCTTGCTGATGCAGGTGTTAAAAAAGGAATAAGCCCACGCGCGCTTGATACCTTTTTAGGCCAGCAGTTTGAAAAACCAGCAGGAAGCTCTTATAGCGCCATAATTGCACATGGGCGTAATCCTAAAAAAGGCAGCGATGCTAAATTTGTGCGCTTATGCTCAACAGCCCAAGACCGTGTGCTTAGCCCACAAGCTAAGGAAGGTGGTAAGGTTGATATGAAAAATCTTGGCGCTATTATCACCGTAAAACCTGGTACTCCCTTAATGCAGCGTATTGCCGCTACTCCTGGAGAAGATGGCTATACGGTATTTGGCGATTCAATTAGTGCAAAACCAGGTACAGATCACCAACTCCAGCCTTTCGAAGGTACAAAAGTAGATCCTAATAATCCTAATATGCTTATTGCCGACTGCAAAGGTGTGCCCGTTGCCCTACCCCGAGGTATGCGTGTAGATGACGTTTTATGCTTTGATAACGTAGATGTAAGTACAGGCCACGTTGATTTTGATGGTAGCGTAATTATTACTGGCGATATTAAAGACGGCATGCGTGTAAAAGCCAATGGTGATATTACGGTACTGGGTTTTGTAGAATCAGGAGCTGTTGAAAGTAAAAGTGCGGTAACCATTATGCTTGGCGCAATTGGTAGAAAACGTGAAGGCGAGGAAGCATTTACATGCTCTATAACCGCTCAGCGAACTATTTCTATTGGTTATGCTCAGTACTGCAATATTAAATCCGAACAAGATTTATTTATTGAACGCCAAGCTCTACATTGTGATTTAAGTGCTAGGCGGTTAATACGTGTAGGCAAAGCAAACGATCCGCGAGGTAAAATTATTGGCGGTAATATTTTAGATGCTATGCGCATTGAAACAGGTGAGCTGGGCGCGCCAGCCGGTACTAAAACGCGCGTATTTTTAGCGCAACTCTGGTTTGAGCTTCGCCAAAAGCAAACACAAATAACCGATTTTGAAAAAGTACTTGCGACTAAAGTAACCGCTTTACAACAGGCTCGTGAAAAAGCGAGTAAAATTGCGGGGGCTGCTCAGCGCCAGCAATTCATGAATAAGATAACTGAAAATGAAAAGCATATAAAAATACGCTCTGCACATATTCATCGTCAAAAACTACTTATTAAGCAAAAAATAGTGCAATTACTTGCCAGTAGTCGTTTAAAAGTAAATGAATTAATGCACCCTGGTGTGGAGCTTAAAATAGCGAAAGATTCTAAACAATTTTCGCGTATTTACCCGCCCCACCTAGTTAAGCTAACTGAGGGTAAAATTACTCAGACGTTTTAGTTTCTTCGTTATTTTGTGTCTCAGTTTCAACTTCGGCATTAGCGTCGCAATCATCAGTTGGCGCTAATGGCCAACCACCTAATTGCTGCCAGCGATTTACTATTAAACAATAAAGCTCAGCTGTACGTTCTGTGTCGTAAAGCGCTGAGTGTGCTTGGCTGTTATCAAACTCGATACCTGCCGCTCTACATGCTTTTGCTAATACAGTTTGCCCTAACGCTAAACCCGCTAAAGATGTTGTATCAAAGCTTACAAACGGATGAAATGGCGTACGCTTAATGTTATTACGCTCTATTGCTGCATTTAAAAAGCCATGATCGAATGCGGCATTATGTGCCACAATAACTGAACGTTGGCACCCAGCGGCCTTTTGTGCTTTGCGTACTACTTTACATATTTCTTTAATTACTTCGTCTTCAGGTACTGCACCACGTAATGGTGAAAACGGGTCTATACCGTTAAAGTCGATGGCTGCTTGTTCTATATTAGCGCCTTCGAATGGCTGAACATGAAAATGAACAGTATGATCTATGCTGAGCAGTCCTTCGTCATCCATTTTTAAAACAGAAGCTGCTATTTCTAACAAGGCATCTGTCTCTTTGTTAAAACCAGCAGTTTCAACATCAATAACAACAGGAAAAAATCCACGAAAGCGTTTTGCGAAAGGTGTTTGCTCAGTATTTGCCATAGTCTTCTTTGTTTATACGTGTAAGCTGACTATTATGTCAAAATTGATGCCCCCTAGGCTAGGGGATTTAAGTATTTATTGCTTTAAAATTGTAGGCACATAACTTGCTTTAACTTGTAAGTTAGTTACGTAGAGAACAAACTAATCATTGCAGTCGTTAATTTGCCAAATTATTGGCATTCCCGGATAACTGGAGAGCACCATGAAGTATAAGTTGTTATTTATTAGCCTTAGTATAAGTGCAGTGCTTTGCAGTACTCACTCGCAAGCTGCTATGCGCCAATACACAGCAACCCAAGACAACTCCAACTGGGAAGTCGTTAAAACAACGCGCTTACAATGCCAATTAAATCATGAAGTTCCTTATTATGGGGAAGCTATTTTTAAAGCTTCAGCAAGTAAAAATAAAAACTTAACGTTTAATTTAGATATGGTTGTACGCCCAGATAATTACGCAATAGCTGGTTTAAAAGCCGTGCCACCGTCTTGGCGAGCAGGCTTACCGGCCCGTGATATTGCAAATATGAAATTACTTAAAAAGTTTGATGGTGAGCTGGGTAATAAAACCGCATGGGAGATGCTTAGTGAGCTTGAAAAAGGCTACTACCCTACTTTTTATTATCAAGACTGGCAAAACAGTGCCGATAAAATTGCCGTTGGTATATCGAGTGTAAACTTTAAACAAGCTTACTGGGCTTTTTTACAATGCCGTGATGAGCTACTCCCTTACAGCTTTGAAGATATTTCGTTTACTGTAATGAACTATCAATCTAACAGCAGTAAATTAACTAAATCGTCGCAACAACGCCTTGATAAAATTGCTGAGTATTTAAAAAATGATGCAAGCATAGAGTCCATTAGCATTGACTCATACACCGATAGTTATGGCGGCCGCTGGAATAACTTAGATTTATCGCGCAAGCGCGCCAAAACTATAAAAGATTATATGGTGAGCTTGGGTGTGGATGAAGCAAAAGTGCAAACCACCGGTTTAGGCGAAAAACGCTTTGTTGATAATAACGATAACATTTTAGGCCGAGACAAAAACCGTCGTTTAATTATTCAAATAGAGAAAATGTAGTAAAACTAATTGTGTTTACTTTCTTTAGCTTTAAAAACTTATCACCAAATTGAAAAATGTAGTAAAACTAATTTGCGCTTACTCTCTTTTGCTTTAAAAATTTATCACCAAATTGGAAAAAACCCAGACTAATTAAAATAATAACCGCACCAATGATTAGCTCTTGGCTTAATGGCTCATTGTTTAGCCAAGCTCCTAAGCCTAACGCAAAGCTAGGAGTTATGAGCGTAGTAAGTGATACCGTACTCGCATTTAGGTTTTGCAGTACATGAAAATACGCCAAAGCCCCAACTAAAGATCCAAACACACCTAGATAACCAATTGCCCACAATGATTTTGCACTCCAGTTTTGTATATGCAACTGACCATCTAATAACCACCAAGCAATAAAAAAGAGTGGGGTTACAAAAACTAAGGCACCAAATGTTGTTGCCATAGGGTGAATCGCAATTTGTACGCGTTTAATCATCACACCACTTAAGCTAAAAAAGCAGACAGCCATAAACACATAAAGTAACCCGAGCCCTTGAGTTTGCGAGTTTTGTACTTGGTTATAACTAACAAAATATAAGCCGATTAGGGCGCACGCTAACGCCACTAATTTAATCGGGCTAAATTTAGGTTCATTTAGTAATTGCTGAGCAAGCAACCCTGACAAAATAGGTGCAAGGCCAAACATAAGCGAAATAATACCCGAAGGGACTGTTTTAGCTGCCATATAGCTCAACAACATACCGCCAAAAATACCTATACTCGAATAAAAATAAAGTAAGCATGCATTTTTGCTCCAAGGTACTCTAATGTTTGTTATGGCAACAATTAAACCACCTAAAAACAACCCCACCAGCATACGCATTAATACAGCAAGCGTTGGCGATACTGTTTCACTGCTCCACACAATCCCCAGAGGTGTAGTAGACCAAATGAGAACCATAAAAAAATACGATACTTTTACCGGCACATGCCAATCCTTAGCGTTTTATAACGCAATCCAACGTACATAAAATTATACCCTCACCACCCTATTTTAATACTTTTAAATGCATACAAGTCCTTAATAAATACAGTTGTAAATTGTAAGTTACATTTTAATACAGCTCTTTTATTACAAAACTATTTGAGATTTGAGTAACTAGTTATATCGTGCATGTATATTAATAATAATTAAGGTAATTAAGTGCTTAAAAATAAAACAACTGGAAGCATGTTAATTGTTGCAGGCACAACTATTGGTGCAGGTATGTTGGCACTGCCAATTGCATCTGCCGGGCTTGGGTTTAGTACTGCCCTTGCATTGATAATTGCTAGCTGGTTACTAATGACCTACACCGCACTACTCATGCTAGAGCTACACCAATATGCACCACGCGATGCAACGTTAAATACGTTGGCTAAATTATGGCTTGGAAAGCGCGGACAATACATCGCGAATTTTTCGATGGTTTTTTTATTTTACGCTTTATGCGCTGCTTATATTGCAGGTGGTGGTGCACAACTTCAAGCGCGTATAAATATAGGCTTTGATGTAAATATAGCCCCACAGTTTGGCTCTGTGATCCTCGCTGTTATTATTGCAAGTGTGGTAACGCTGGGCACTAGCAAGGTAGATAAACTAAATAGAGTGTTATTTACAATAAAAATTATTGTATTAGCTAGTTTGTTTTACATGCTAACCCCTTATGTACAAGGTAAGCATTTATTAGAGATGCCTGTAGAGCAAGGGTTAATCCTTTCAGCTATACCGGTTATATTTACTTCGTTTGGCTTCCATGGCTCTATTCCTTCTATTGTTAAATATGTTGGTGTAGAAATAAAAGTACTGCGCAAAGTAATGATTACTGGAGCCGCCCTGCCTTTAGTCATTTATATTTTTTGGCAACTACTTAGCCAAGGTATTATGAGCCAAGTTGACTTACTCAACAGCCAAGGCCTTAGTGGCTTTGTATCAAGCGTGGCAAGTATTGCGCATAACCCAAGTGTAGCAACGGCCGTTAAATTATTTGCTGATTTAGCACTTGCGACATCATTTTTAGGGGTGAGTTTAGGGTTATTCGATTTTTTTGCTGATACATTTAAAAAAGGTGACAATAAAACGGACCGAATTAAAACGGCCTTAATTACGTTTATTCCGCCGCTTGGCTTTGCATTATTTTATCCTCAAGGCTTTATTATGGCTTTAGGTTACGCTGCAATAGCACTTGTCGTACTTGCAATATTTTTGCCTGTAGCAATGGTTTATAAACAGCGTACAACATCAAGTAAAACAGGCTACAAAGTTAAAAGTGGGAATGTTGGGCTTGGCATAGCAGCTATATGTGGCATAACGATTATTGCTGCGCAGTTTATGCAAATGGCGGGGCTAATTCCTGCTATCGGTTAAAGCTTTTTGTATTAATTTAGATAATAAAAAACCGCATATCATTAGATGTGCGGTTTTTTTATATTAACTGCGTTTATTTACAAACGTCAGCTACAGCATTTGAAAAGTATTCAATATTTGACTGGCTAACACCTGCAACATTTACGCGGCTAGAACCTACAATGTAAATACCATATTCTTTTTGTAGGCGAGCAATTTGCTCTTTATTAATACCTAAGAAAGAAAACATACCGTTTTGGCGTTCAATAAATGAGAAGTCTTGCGCAATATCTTTAGTTGCTAAGCTTTCTTTAATTAAGCTACGTAAGCCATTTATGCGGCTACGCATTTCATCAAGCTCAGAGTGCCATAATTGTGTAAGCTCTGTACTGCTTAAAATAGTATTAACAATATCAGCACCATGCGCTGGCGGCATTGAGTAAATACTACGTACAACGCTTAGCATTACAGAGTTTGAAATATCCGCTGTTGCGCTATCTTTTGCAATTAGTGAACATGCACCAATACGCTCGCGGTATAAGCCAAAGTTTTTAGAACATGAAGAACAAATAATTAGCTCTTCTACTGCATCAGCTAAAATACGTAAGCCACGTGCATCTTCTTCAAGTGAAGCACCAAAGCCTTGGTATGCAATATCAACAAGTGGTGTAAAGCCAACTTCTTTTGCAAGTTCGGCAACTGTGTTCCACTGTGTTTCGTTTAAGTCCATACCGCTTGGGTTATGACAACATGCATGCACTAAAACTACATCACCTTTAGGCACTTGTTTAAGTGTATTGATCATTTCATCAAACAGTAAGTCTTTATTTTCGTAATCGTAATACGGGTATTCTTTTACTGTTAAGCCTGCAGCTTCAAACAAGCTAATATGGTTTGCCCATGTTGGGTTAGTTACCCATACTGTTGCATCTGCATTGCAACGCTTAATAAATTCAGCTGCAACGCGAAGTGCGCCCGTACCACCTGGCGCTTGTGCAGTACGTACGCGATTTGCTAGCAATGCTTGATGTTCGCCTAGTAGTAACTGCTCCATCTTTTGGCAGTAATCTAAGTTACCCGCTAAACCAATGTAAGATTTGCTCATTTCGTTTTCAAGACGAAACGCTTCAGCTTTTTTAACCGCTTTAAGAACCGGTGTATTGCCTTGCTCATCTTTGTAGACACCTACACCTAAATCAATTTTATTAGGGTTTGTATCTTGTTTATAGGCCGCCATAAGGCCAAGAATAGGATCTGTTGGTAATGGTTTTAATACTGAGAACATTGGCTATCTCTTATCGTTATTTAGGGGTTAGCTGTTAAGCTAAGCTTAACATAAAAGCACATCATGTTGACTAGCGTTATTTACACTAGAAAGTGAGGAATTTTAATACAACATGCAATTAAAACGGCAAGCGTCTTTTCATCAAAAAAATCATTTTTAAAGGCTTCAGCATCTACAATACCAACACATTCATTTTGTGTATTAAATAAAGGTAAGCAGGTTTCTGATTTAACTTTAGGATCGCATGTGTAGTATTCACCACCTTGTGATAAGTACTCTTCAACGTTATTAATAATACGGCCCTTGTGAGATAGCGCAACCTGCACGTTATTACTACCTGCCGCAAATGCTTGCGTTAAAGGGAACAACGGACGACTAGGTGCACCATGATAAGCCAATTTTAATAGTTGCTTACCTTCACTAGTATTAGTTGATTGATAAATACCATACCAATCAACACTTGTTTGTTGCTCAATGTAGCTCACAATACTTTGTAAATTAGCTAGCTTGAACTGGGTTTGCTCATCATTTTCAAGATAATCAGTTAATTTGAATGGCTCATCTTGTAGGTAACCAAATAAACTACACGCACCGCCCTCGCCAAGCTCAGGTATTTGATACTCCCAACATACATCAGGCAAAGCTGTGTTTGCTAAATGTAGCTCAAGCTTTTCAAGCTCTGTTGAAATCAAAGCTGGATTAGCACTTAGTTGTGCTTGTTTTAGGTAAGAAGAAATCATTTGGCCATCCATACATCTAAAGTTTCGAGAATAATAGCATGGATATTTTTGCAGAGCTAGCTCAACTTGTAGCACATTTCAACTTGGTTACCGCTGGCGTTATAAGTTACTTTTTCGGCTATTTCTTCTAGTAAAGACACCCCTCTACCAAATTCATTATTAACCTTTGCCAACTCATCGTGCTTACTACTAAACCCTCGGCCTGAATCACAAATAATGAAATATAAACTGAGCGTATCGGGGCAATAGCGCATATCAATAATAATCATAGCATCTGTAAGTTTAGCAAGAGCTGCCTCTCTTAGTTCGTAATATCGAAAAAAGCCGTCTTCTTGTTTTTTAATCTCTGAGTTAAGTCCTAGTACGCCATGATCAAGCGCATTGTTATAAGCCTCAGACAACAGTAAAAATATATTAGAACGATGGGCATTTAGCCCCCCAACACTGCTTAAAATATTAACAACGTCGTAAACGGGGTCTGTTTTTTTTATTTGTTCTGAGTTTAAACTCAAAGATAAATTAAACGCTAAAGTAGAGAATGCTTCTCGCTCTTGCTCCTCAGGAACTAAAGGCAGGCAGTTTAGTAAAACAATGCTTAAATCGTCTTGCTGTTTAGTGCCATCTGCAAACTTAGTAACGTCAGCCACTATATCTTCGCTACTAATCATCGATTTACTTTTTAAGGTTTGTAAAAAACGCTCTTCCCCAAAAAATGTATCTTCTTTGTTTGCTGTTTCTATAATACCGTCGGTTGCTAATACTAGGCGTGTATTACTATTCGTTTCAAAGTGAATAACTTCATATTCAAATTCTTGGTCGTCTAAAATCCCCAGCGCCATATGTTGCGACTCTAATGTTTGTTTTACATTACCGTCTTTATCTATTAGGTACGCATCTGGCAGGCCGCCCATCCATGCAGAAATACTTTTACCGGATGCACTAAGCTCTATAATGGTTGCAGCACAAAACATGTGTCCAGGTAGGAGATTGTAAAGCAGTGTATTTAGCTCACAGGCAATGTCATTAATCGCCATGCCTTTTTGTACCATAGTATAAAAAACACGAGAGATAGGTAATGCACCAATAGCTGCCGCTAAGCCGTGCCCTGTAAAGTCTCCCAACATGCAATACAGATTGCCTATTGGACTTTGCGCCACTAAAAACATATCGCCGTTAAACATAGACGCCGGCGATAAATTAAAATCGAGGTACTCTTTAAACTTGCCTTGATTCTCTAATGAGTTATTAAAAATATGCTCAATTATTTCGTGTTCACGTTCAATTTGATTGTGATGATATTCAAGCAGTTTTTTTTGTTGATTCGATTTTTTACTTAGCTCTCTGGTGCGGCTATGTGCTTTAATTTTTGCATGCAAAATAACTTTTTCAAATGGTTTATGAATAAAGTCATCGCCACCTAACGCGAGGCACCGCTCAAAACTTGCTTGATCTTCTAAGGAGGTTATAAAAATAATCGGTAAGTAAACTTCACTATACTGCTGCTTTATTTTTTCAGCTGCTTCAAAACCATCCATTACGGGCATTAATACATCGAGTAAAACAATGTCTATTTGCTCTCTTTTAAGTACATTAAGTGCATCTAGCCCATTGTAAGCCACTGAAATTTTGTAACCTTCCTGCTCAAGCATTTTACTTAGTAAAATGCGATTGAGCGCCTGATCGTCAACAATCAACACATGTATCATTAGCTAATATCAAACTTTTTATCAAAACGTGAAATTTGTAGGATTTTTCTAAGCTGAGGCTGGCAATTACTTATTTCGATGGTTTGTACTTGGCTATCAATGGTTTTTTTCATGTTAAGTAACATGCCAAGTGCTGAACTATCCATATAATCAGTCTCTCTTAAATCGATAATAACCTTTACTGTTTTTTCGCTCATTTGAGCATAAGCTTGGCGAAACGATTGCACTAAATTAAAATCAAACTTACCTTTAATTTGTATTGTTAATGTAGTGCCATCGACTGATTCATTCTTAGTTAAACTCATATTAAACTCCAATAATATTTCCTTTGAACTAAATATAACCTGTTAAAAGTATTTAGCAAAAAGAAAAACACACAACTTCAAATTTGCTATCATTTACACCAGTATTTAATTCATTTTTATCCACAAAGGTAAGGTATGAGTGATAGTCACTTAGTATATTCAACTAGTACGGGTCGCATTGACCAGCCGAAACCAGAAAAAGAGTTGCACGCTAAACTTTTTAAAGATGGTTTTATTCGCATTGAGCGTCAAACAAAAGGGCGTAAAGGCAAAGGCGTAATGCTAGTTGTTGGCATTGATCCAAAAGATCATGATTTAAAAAAGTTAGCTAAAACTATAAAAAGCAAAATGGGCCAAGGCGGCGCAGTAAAAGAAGGCATTATTGAAGTACAAGGTGATGACCGAGATAAACTAAAAGGCATTTTAGAAGCGTTAAAATTTAAAGTTAAAATTGCGGGTGGTTAACCCGCAATTTTATTAACTAGTTACTTCGCTATTTGCGAGTTCATTTAACCTTTCATACAAATTCGGTAGTTCGTGCTCAGCAATTGGCTTACTAAAATAATAGCCTTGCACAATGAAGCAATTATTATTTTGTAAAAACTGCATCTGCTCTATTGTCTCAACTCCTTCTGCGACCACGTCTAGCTTTAACTTTTGCGCCATGGCAATAATAGCTGCAGTGATTTCCATATCATTTGTATCCTCAGGGATATCTTTTACAAATGAACGGTCAATTTTCAATATATCAACCGGGAACCGTTTTAAGTAACTGAGCGACGAATAACCTGTACCAAAGTCATCAATAGAAATAGATATACCTAATGCTTTAAGCTCGTGCAATTGTGTAATGGCTGCCTCTACATTACCCATTAGCATGCTTTCGGTCAGCTCTAAATGAAGGCGCTTTGCTGAAACACCCGACTTAATTATCATTTTGCTCAGTGTTGTAACTAAGCTTGAGTCTTTAAACTGGCGGGCCGATAAGTTTATCGATATATTATTTTCTAGACCTTGTTCTGCCAATCTTACGGCAAAATCACAAGACTCTTGAAGCACCCATTCACCTAATTCAACTATAAGGCCTGTCGCTTCTGCAATAGGAATAAATTTATCTGGAGGGATTGCGCCTTCAGTTGGGTGGAACCATCTTAATAACGCTTCATAACCAACGACCTGATGAGTACGGCTATCAACTTGAGGTTGGTAGTAAACTACAAATTGCTTTTCTTTGAGCCCTATACGTAACTCATTTTCGATAAATAAACGCTCATTTGCGGCCGCGTTTAATTCTTGGCTATAAAAGTGGAAGGTATTACGTCCTTTTGCTTTTGCCTCATACATTGCCAAATCAGCATGTTTGAGTAACTGATCTTCCTCTAAGCTGTCGTAAGGAGCCATAGTTATACCAATACTTGCACTGACAATAACTTCATTGCTACCTAGTTTTATAGGCACGTTCAGTGTTTTTTGAATTGTATTGGCAACATCAGCCGCGTGAGCTTGGCTTTCTATACCACTGAGCAACACTGCAAATTCATCACCACCTAAGCGCGCTATGGTGTCCTCGGCTCGTAAACGTTTTTTAAGTCTGTTTGCCACTTCAATTAATAATTGATCGCCAGCATCGTGCCCTAATGTGTCGTTAATACGCTTAAATTCGTCTAAGTCAAAGTAAAACAAAGCAAATGCATAATGCCCGCGCTCTGCTAATGCCATTGATTTACGCAATTGCATTCTAAAAAATGTTCTGTTGGCAAGACCCGTAAGGGTGTCAAAGTAAGCCAGTTGTTCCATTTTACGCTGGCTTTCTTTTACAAACGAAATATCTTGTGCTGATGCTACATAACTGGTTATTTCACCGCCCTCTTCACGAATTGGCGAAACACTTAAAGACACCCAAATTGGCTCTTTGTTTAAGCCAGCTATTAATGTGTCCCCGCGCCAGTAATTACGGCTGCGTAAATCTATGTCTATATCTTCAACTAAAATAGACATTTCTGAGGCAATAATATTAAGTAATGGTGCTCTATTAAAATGGCTTTCTGGATAGCCTGTCATTTCGAGCATTTTGGGGTTTACGTACTCAATGACAAAATTTTCATCGGTGATCACAACCCCAGTGCCCGAGAATGCGACCGCTTTAGATAAACGATTAGCTGCTTTTTCAGCAATTTCTTTTTCTGTAATTCTTTGGTTTAAACCATCAATAAGTTTGCGGATTTCTACCGTCATGTCTCTAAATGAGCCATTAAGGGTACCAATCTCATCTTTGTTTTCTGGCGGAAACTCTGTTGTTAGCTGACCTTTACCAAAGCTTGTTACTGCATAAACTAAAGTATGTAAACGGCGAAGTACTAGTTGATAAAGCGCCTGATGCAGCAATAAAGCAACTAATATTGCGTATAAAATAAAGAGTCCAAAAAACTTCAGTTTTAAATCTTGTAACGCAGATAACGTTGATGAACGTTTTTTATAAACCCCTATGTACCAATCTAAATCATCAATTTTACGAATATTAATAATGTGAGCTTCATCATTTTGTTCAAATGAATTGGCGTATTCTGGTAACTTCACCGCAATTGCATCGTCAATAATTGACTGCAGTTCTGGGTTTACAAATTCGTTAGTAGCGAGTGCTTTATTGTCACTACCGTAGTCAGCTAATAATGCAGGGTTTAGATTGGGATGGGCTAACAATTGCCCTTTACTATCAAATACAAGTAAGTGTTTTTCTTTATCGCCAACAGGTAAAAATGAAATAAGTTTATTAAGGGAAATATCGCTTCCCGTTACACCTAAAAACTCGTTATCAACATACACCGGCACTAGTAAGCTAATAACCCACTTTCGCCATACTGTATCGTAATAAACTTTTGACCATGCAGGCTCTCGCTCTGACCCCAACATACTTTTAATATATTTATACGTTGTACCTTGCGTAACTCTAAACTCGGCTGGTGCATTTAATGCCCAGTTTGGAGGAGAAACACGAATGAAATCGTCATCGGTAATTAAATAAAAGTTAAAAAAGTCATGTACCAGAGTCGGAGAAATTATACGCCATAACATTTCAGAATCATTAAATAGGCGTTTATAAAAAGGAGAGTAATTTTGCTGTGGTAAAAATGCTGCTGATAATCCGTCAGCCGAGGCACTTCGAATCGTACCATCGCTATTAAACTGTAACTGTGATTTATTACCTAAATTAATTGGTGAATTAGATTGAAAAAGCTGCTCTGTCACTACGTTATTAGCTTGCTGAGCAATATTTATTTTTGTTTTAATACGCTCATTAAACTGCTTCACTAATAAATCTGTAGAGCTTTTTAACACCTCATGTTCTTCAAAAACAAGTTGTTTCTCTTCAGATTTAAGCATTAAGGCAGCCGCACATACCCCTGCTATTAAACAAATAGCAGATATAAGCAGTGAAAGTTTTACACTTAAAGAATTCAATCCAAAACGAGATGGAGGCCGTCTGTAAACCACGGGTCAACCTTAATTATTAATAATTGTTATTATTTGAACCAGTTAACGAAATATACCAGATCCGCATTCATATTTATAAATTATTTGTAAAGTTTCTATAATAATCACCTAAGATAAATAAATAGTACCCTAAGCTTATTTAGATCTTTATTGACATTGTTGGCAACTCTCCATACATTAACCGTATGAACATATTTATCTCTCGCACTTTTTTTTCGTTTTTTAGCTTCTTTATATAGAAGAGGCTTCCCTGTTTGTGAGATAAAATCAATCGAATAGTAAAGCCTCCCAACCGGGAGGCTTTTTTGTTTTTGCTGTGTAATAACAGCCTACTTTTGGAATGAGGATACCAAAATGACAAATGATGTATTAAATGCACTAAGACACGATATAAATGAAATAGACTCCGACCTACTCGTGTTATTAGCTAAACGCCGTCGCATTAGCCACGGTGTGGTTGAATATAAAATCGCCAACAACAAGCCAATTCGCGATGAAGCACGTGAACTCGCGCTTCTAGAAAAATTAATTGGTTATGGTAAGTCACTGGGTTTAGATGCTTACTACGTAAATAATGTGTTTCAAACTATTTTGGAAGATTCAGTTTTACACCAACAAGCAATGTTACAAAAAAACCTTAATCCAGACGCACTGAGTGAAACACACCGTGTAACTTACTTAGGTGGTCAAGGTTCTTATAGCCAGCTTGCATGTCATAAATACTTTAGTCGCCGCCCTGGTAAATTAATTGAAATTGGCTGTACATCGTTTGACGAAATAACAGGTAAAGTAGAAAACGGCCAAGCTGATTTTGGTTTATTACCGATTGAAAACACAAGCTCTGGTAGCATTAACGAAGTATTTGACTTATTACAGCACGCACAAGTCTCTATTGTTGGAGAAGTCACTCACAGTGTAGAGCATTGCTTACTCGCAAACCCTGATACTGAACTTAGCCAACTAACAAAAGTATTTGCACACCCACAACCATTTGCACAGTGCAGCCGTTTTTTACAGGGCTTAGGTGATTTACAACACGAAACATGTGACTCTACATCAAGCGCATTACAATCAGCTCTAAACACACCAAATAGTGCTGCAATAGGCTCTGCACAAGCAGGAAAAAATGTCGGCCTTGAAGTCATCAAATCAAATCTTGCTAATCAAAGCGAAAACCATAGCCGCTTTATTGTTGTTGCGCGTAAACCTCTGCAAGTGTCTAACCAAATTCCAACTAAAACTAGTTTAATCATGTCGACAAAACAGCAAGCGGGCTCACTAGCCGATGCGTTGATGATTTTTAAACAGCATAAGATTAATTTAGTAAAACTTGAGTCGCGCCCAACTCCGGGCAATCCGTGGGAAGAAGTATTTTATGTAGATCTTGAAGCAAACTTAGCTGATAGCCAAGTAAAAGAAGCACTAGAAGAACTTAAAGAACACACCCAATATGTGCGTATTTTAGGCTGCTATCAAAGCGAGTCATTGCAGGCAGTAAGCGTTAATACTTAATACACACTTTCATAATTAAAAAGGGCCGATATCGGCCCTTTTTAGTAAAAAGTGACAAGTATTAGTCTAAAACTTTTGAATCATTCGCTTTATTTAATAAGCTTCGGCTTTGTGTTAAAAAGTGCTCTGTTGAATCAGAAAAGTAAACTTTCGCCTGCGCAAAAGAATCAATAAGCGCTGCTTTATCTCCTGCTTTTAATTTTTCCAATGTACTTGCAAAAGTGTCTTGGTACTGTGCGAGCAGGCTCTCTACATCATCGAATTGCGCTAACATAATATCTGAGTACAACTCCGGCGACTGCGCAAATAAACGCCCTACCATCATCAGCTCTAATTGATAAATGGGTGACGAGCAACTACGTAACTCTTCTAGTGTATGACTTTGTTTTGCTAAAAACTGTCCGTACACAAATGTTGTTAAATGGCGCATTACCTGAATAATTTGCATTGCTTCGTCGTGCTTTTTAGCATCAAGCTCAACAAGCTGACAACCCCATACTTGTAACTGCTGTAACAAGCCTTTTGCCGCTTGGTGCTCTCGCCCTTCACATACAACGACCGTTTGTTTTACCCAATGTGATATGTCAGGGCCAAACATAGGATGCAAACCAACCACAGGGCCACTGTGCGCAGCTTTTAGTGCTTTAATAGGCGATTGCTTTACCGATGTAATATCAACTAGTAAACAGTCATCATCTAGTTTAGGTAACTTAGCAACTACTGCGTCCAATGCATTAATTGGTACGCTAATCATTACCAGCTTGGCACCTTTTAAAATATTTTGCGCATCGTTTTGCTGATCTTTATCTAAAACTTTAACTTCGTAACCTGAGCGAATAAACTGCTGAGCAAATAGCTGCCCCATAGCACCTTGACCACCTACAATAACAATTGGCGAAAGCTCTGACGCTGCACATGCAAGTTTTGCTTGTTGGTTTTGATAGGCTTCTCGCATCATGCGTCTTAGTATATCTTCAACTAGATCGGGGCTTACATTTTGATTTATTGCTTCTTGTCTTCTTGCCGCTAATAGCTCTGCTTCACGATTAGGTGCATGCAAAGGCGCGCCTGTTTGTTGTTTTATCTCACCAATTTTTTGCGTAATACCATTACGTTTAGCAAGTAAGGCAACAAGTTGTGCGTCGCATTCATCTATACCTTCTCTCAGCTGTGCTAAATCACTTATGTCAGCCACGTTCATACCACCTTAAAAAACAAATAACGTAAATATAAATTTACATAAAAGTAAACTAATCAATACGATAAATACTAACAGGATCAGCTAATTGATAAAAGGCTAAAGCTTAAATTTTACTAATAAGGAAATAAGAATTGATAATTGAGAATTGAGAATTGAGAATTGAGATAATAATATTCTAAAACCAAAACGGGTTGCAACCCGAAGGATGCAACCCGTTTTTTTGCGTTGATAAACAGCGCGTATTAGTTAAGCTTTTCTCTAATACGTGCAGATTTACCAGAACGCTCACGTAGGTAGTAAAGCTTAGCACGGCGAACTGCACCGCGACGCTTAACTGCTACGCTATCAATAAGAGGGCTGTGCGTTTGGAATACACGCTCAACACCTTCACCGTTCGAAATTTTACGAACTGTGAATGCTGAGTGAAGACCACGATTACGCTTAGCGATTACAACACCTTCAAAGGCCTGTAGACGCTCTTTAGCACCTTCTTTTACTTTTACCTGTACAACCACTGTATCACCAGGGCCAAATGCAGGTACGTCTGTTTTAAGCTGCTCATCTTCAAGCGCTTTAATAATATTTTGGTTTACTTTTGCCATTATGTTTCTCACTTTCCTAGGTGTAACTGTCTTCTAGCCACAAGCTTTTTGGTACTCTTGCTGAAATTCTGCGAGTAATACCGCTTGCTCCTCAGTCAGAGCTAGGTTATGCAACAAGTCAGGACGTCGTAACCAAGTTCTACCTAATGACTGCTTAAGCCGCCACTTTGCTATCTCTTGGTGGTTTCCGCTGAGTAATACAGCAGGAACCTGTTTGTCGTCCAATGTTTCTGGTCGTGTATAGTGTGGACAATCTAACAAGCCATCCGAAAACGAATCTTGTTCTGCTGACTGGTTATGACCTAACACACCTGGCACTAATCGCGCTACTGCGTCAATTAATGTCATGGCAGGTAGTTCACCACCACTCAAAATAAAATCACCAATTGACCATTCTTCGTCAACATATGATTCTATTATTCTCTCATCTATACCTTCATAGCGACCGGCAATCAAAATCAGTTTATTAGAGTTAGCGAGTTCGCTAGCGCCCTGCTGATCAAGTTTGCGCCCTTGCGGGGACATATAAATTACTTTAGCGCCATCACCAGCTGCTTTTTTAGCTTCGGCAATCGCTTTTTTTAATGGCTCAACCATCATTAACATACCTGGTCCGCCCCCGTAAGGACGGTCATCTACGGTTCTATGCTTATCTAAAGCGTAGTCTCGCGGATTCCAACAGTTAAAATCAATTAAACCATTTTTTACTGCGCGACCGGTAACACCTTGGTCTGTAATAGCGTCAAACATGTCTGGAAAAAGGCTTATCACCCCTACCCATAATGAACTAGTTTGCGTCATTAAAACCCTGGGTCCCAATCTACGGTAATTTCTTTTGCGTCGTATTTAACTTCTTTAATAACTGAATCAGTTAAAAAAGGAATCAAACGTTCAGCTTGACCAAATGCATCTTTACTGTTTGCTTTCACAACTAGTACGTCATTTGACCCTGTCTCCATAAGGTCATCAACAATGCCTAAGCTATAACCTTTATCGGTTACAACAGACATGCCAATGAGATCTCGCCAATAGAACTCGCCTTGCGGAAGTTCTGGTAAATGCGCTGCATCCATTGAGATTTCAGCATGGGTATAAGCCATTGCTTCGTCTCGGTCGTTTATCTGCGCAAATTTAGCGATAAAGCCTTTGTTGTGGCGACGCCAGTCGACCACTTCTAAGGACTGCCATTTACCTTGCTGCCCTATCAACCACGGGCTGAAATCGAAGATCCCTACGGGATCATCAGTAAATGAATGTACCTTAAGCCAGCCCTTTATACCATATGGGGCACCGAGCTTTCCTACGACAATTATTGATGAGGTGTTCTCTTGACTCATGGTTACACTTACGCCTATTAAGCCGCTTTACGAGCGTCTTTTACTAACTTAGCTACGCGATCTGAAAGAGATGCGCCCTGACCTACCCAGTGTTCAACACGTGGTAAATCTAAACGAATTTTTTCTTCTTGACCTGAAGCAATTGGGTTAAAAAAGCCTACTTTCTCGATGAAGCGACCGTCACGCGAGAAACGGCTATCCGCAACCACAATTTGATAGAAAGGGCGTTTTTTAGCGCCACCACGTTGCAAACGAATAGTTACCATACCGTCCTCTATAAAGATTGACTGTTTTCATTAATAAGATTTACTCCCCAGAATGGGGAGCTGGGGAATTGTACGAGTTTTTGGCAATAACGCAAGTAAGAAGTGAAGCAAAAAGACAGTTTAGTAGGTTAAACCGTGATCTCAACGACAAATTAGGGTTAAAGGTGTATTACATGCATAATTTATTCAACAAAAAAGGAGCTATTTGCTCCTTTAAATATGATTCGCTATTGTTTTAAAAAATAACTCAAAAGTATTTTTTAAAACTTAGGACCACCTCCACCCATCATCCCAGGTGGTAACATGCCTTTCATACCGCGCATCATTTTAGTCATGCCGCCTTTACCTTTCATCTTTTTCATCATTTTTTGCATTTGCGTAAACTGCTTAAGCAACTTATTAATCTCTTGTACTTGTGTGCCAGAGCCTGCTGCTATGCGTTTTTTACGCGAACCTTTAATGATTTCTGGACGTGCGCGCTCTTTTTTAGTCATTGAGCTAATAATAGCTTCCATTTGGATAAATGTTTTGTCACCCATTTGGCCTTTAACAGCATCTGGTAAGTTAGACATACCAGGGAGCTTATCAAGCATCGACATCATGCCACCCATGTTTTTCATTTGCTTTAATTGATCAGCAAAGTCGTCAAGGGTAAAACCGGCACCTTTAAATACTTTTTCAGCAACTTTGGCAGCTTGCTCTTTATCTACTTTCATTTCGACTTCTTCGATTAATGAAAGTACATCACCCATACCTAAAATACGCGACGCTATACGGTCTGGATGAAAAGGCTCAAGTGCGTCAGTACGCTCACCCACACCCATAAATTTTATTGGTTTGCCTGTAATATGACGAATAGATAAAGCAGCACCACCACGTGCATCACCATCGGTTTTTGTTAATATTACACCGGTTAGTGGCAGGGCTTCGTCAAATGCTTTAGCTGTATTTGCCGCATCTTGACCCGTCATTGCATCAACAACGAATAAAGTTTCAATTGGGTTGATTGCTTTGTGAAGATCTTTAATCTCGTCCATCATGTTGCTGTCAACATGTAAACGACCTGCGGTATCAACAAGTACTACATCTATAAATTTCTTTTTAGCATGAGAAATTGCAGCGTTTGCAATATCCACTGGCTTTTGCGAAATATCACTTGGAAAGAAATCAACGTCAACTTCTGTAGCAAGCGTTTCTAGCTGTTTAATCGCAGCAGGGCGATAAACATCGGCACTTACTACAAGCACTGATTTCTTTTTGCGTTCTTTTAAAAACTTAGCAAGCTTAGCAACACTGGTGGTTTTACCAGCACCTTGCAGACCCGCTACCATAACAACGGCTGGCGGTTGTGCATTTAGGCTTAGCTCTTCATTGGCCTCACCCATTGCTTTTTCTAGTTCTTCACGCACTATTTTTATAAATACTTGGCCTGGGCTTAAGCTTTTTGTAACTTCAACCCCAACTGCACGTTCTTTAACTTGTTTTACAAACTCGCGAACAACAGGCAGTGCCACATCGGCTTCTAAAAATGCCATACGCACTTCGCGAAGTGTGTCTTTTATGTTGTCTTCAGTCAGACGGCCACGGCCACTGATATTTTTTAAGGTTTTACCTAATCGTTCTTGGAGGTTCTCAAACATGTAACGGTTCCGATAAGACGTTTATATCAATCCATTAAAATTTTACGGTTAGTTTGATTTTCAATTAACCAGGATTGACTTATTAAGTTTCAATTAAAAGTAGTATACCGTATATGGCGTCTTACAATACAGTGTTCAAGTGCACCTTGTTGAGTTTCTTTTTTTAAGGTCTATGCATTTGCTTTGCTATAAAATACAATGGCTATATAACAACAAGGATTATTTTGTCTCAAATTAAGTGGCCCAAGCACAATGCTGATTATTAGTTTAACTATTATTGCCAGTTTATTTTATGTGTTAGCAACGTCTCACGTGCTCTCACGCCTGTTTCATCAACAAGGCCCTAGCCAAAAGGTAACCGTCATATTGAGCACGGTTGCTATAGTGACGCATATGCTGCTGTTAGTTAACTCTGTTTTTAGATCCGACGGTCAAGACTTAAGTATTGTAAACGTCTCCCTTTTAACATGCTGGGTTATTGTAGTTTCAGTAACAGCTGTGTCGCTAAAGTTCCCTGCCACTTTATTATTGCCCGTTGTTTATGGTTTTGGTGCTTTACTTACAATTGCCAGTTTATTTATTCCTCATCATATTTTACTGCAAAGCATTAATATTGAGGTTGGCTTAGTAACACACATTTCCTTATCCCTATTGGCCTACTGTATTTTAATTATTGCTACTTTATATGGTGTACAGTTCTACTTTATTGATAAACGTTTAAAACGTAAAGATTTAGCAATTGTGCATAGTCACCTCCCGCCTTTGATGGTTGTTGAGCGCCAGCTTTACCAACTCCTTAATTTAGGCACCATATTACTCACGTTCGCATTACTCTCTGGGTTTGTATTTCTTGATGGGATGTTTGCTAAAGAGTTCATTCATAAAACGATATTGTCGTTAGTTGCGTGGGCTATTTTTGCCATTGTAGCCATCGGGCATATGAAAAAGGGTTGGCGCGGTAAACCTGTGGTTATTACGATCATGGTCGCTGCATTTGTCCTCACACTCGCATATTTTGGCAGCCGTTTCATACAAGAAGTAATACTAAATAAGTTTTAACTTGACTCTGCTTGCTCACTCTAGCTTAATACGCATTGATTTATAAGAAAAGGATCCATCGTTGGACGACATATCGACAAGTACCCTATTTATCATTTTAGGTTTTTTGGTGCTTTTTTCTGCTTATTTTTCTGGTTCAGAAACCGGAATTATGTCAATCAATCGTATACGCCTGCGACACCTCGCTAAAGAGGATCATCGTGCAGCTAAACGAGTCAGTAAATTACTTAGCCGTCCAGATAGGCTCATCGGTTTAATCTTAATTGGCAATAATCTTGTCAATATAGCTGCAGCTCAAGTTGCTACCATTATAGGTATTCGCCTTTACGGTGACCTTGGTATTGCTATAGCTACGGGTGTGTTAACTTTAGTTGTGCTTATATTTGCCGAAGTAACACCTAAAACTCTTGCTGCCCTTTATCCTGAAAAAGTTGCTTTTCCAAGCTCAATAATACTTAAAGGGTTACTAAAAATTCTTTTTCCTTTTGTTGTTATCGTTAACTGGATGACCAACGGGATATTGCGATTATTTGGTATTAGTGCCGCTCAAATCGACGAGCACAGCATGAGCAAAGAAGAATTAAAAACAGTGCTCAATGAGTCAGGCGCACTTATACCTGCTCGCCATCAAAGTATGCTGACCTCAATTTTAGATTTAGAGCAAGTAACCGTTGAAGATATCATGATCCCACGTAACGAAATTGTGGCTATTGATATTAATGATGATTGGAAACTAATTAGTCGCCAGCTTACCCATGCACAACATACTCGCGTGTTGTTGTATCGCGACAATATAGATGACGCAGTAGGCTTTATTCACTCTCGAGATGCACTACGTCTACTTACAAAAGAGCAATTTGATAAACCATCTTTGCTGCGTGCTGTACGCGAAATTTACTTTATCCCAGAGGGAACATCACTTAACACTCAGCTGTTAAAGTTTCAGCAGTCTAAAGAGCGTATTGGCTTAGTAGTAGACGAGTATGGCGATATTCAAGGTTTAGTAACGCTTGAAGATATTTTAGAAGAAGTTGTTGGCGATTTTACAACTACACAAACTCGTACGCCAAGCGAAGAAGTAGAAACACAAACTGATGGCTCTTGTATTGTAGATGGCGGCGCTAACGTACGCGATTTAAATAAAGAGATGGGTTGGGATTTCCCACTAGACGGCCCAAAAACTTTGAGTGGTTTAATTGTTGAATACTTAGAAGATATTCCCGATGCAAATATTAGTCTACGTATTGCGGGCTACCCTATTGAGGTACTTGAAGTAAAAGAGAATATGATAAAACAGGTGAAGATTCAGCCTAATAAGCGTTCTCGCTAAGTATAAAAGGAGCCGATTGGCTCCTTTTTTATATCCATTAATAACTCTCTAGCCAAATATAAGACGTTCAAACCAACCTTTATCAAGCTCGTCTTCACAGCGCTTTAATTGCGCGCCATAACGGCTCGCTCTGTGTTTAACTTTATTTGCTACACCCATTAACCACTTTTTCTTTTTATATGTGCCACGCTTATAGCCACCCCAACCTTCATGATAATTAAGGTATTGTGCGTAAGCATCCCATTTAGAGATTTTATTTACTTTATGCGTTTTATAAACAAACCACGCCATAAAGTCGATTGCATCGTCAAAGTCGTCTCTATCAGCACCATTGTTGCCTGTTTCACGAATATAATCTGACCATGTTGGTGTTTTAGCCTGTGAGTAACCATAAGCATCACTTGCGCGACCGGTTGGAATTATCCATAAGAAGTACTCCATAGGCGGAGCGGCATCATGCTTAAATGAGCTTTCCTGGTACATCATACTCATGAGTACATGCTTAGGAGAACCCCATTTTTCTTGCGCATCTTTTGCGTCAAAATACCAATCAGGTTTTTCTTCAAAGATTTTACATAGATCGTTAGGTTGTTTTGGAGGGGCTGTAGCACAACCAGCTAAAGTAATGGCAAGAGATAAAATAATTGCATTTTTTTTCATTTTTCTAAGATCTCACAGAACTTTTCTAAAAAGTGTGGGTCTGACTCAATGAATGCAGCAGTACAGCATTAGTTCATCCCTGAATATATATTTACGCAGCCTACTTAGGCTGCGTTTTTTTTGCTTAAATTTTACTAAGTATTAAGATTATTTACCGCCAAAATACGCATCTAAAAAGGCGGTAAATGACTGAGTATCTGCTTGCTCAATTGCAGTTTGTGCTTCGTTAGACTCTACAACTTGTTGTTCCAGCCAAGGCTTTAAAAACTCACTGTAATCAGTGTCTGCGTGGCTTTGTTTGTATTTATTAGCCAGTGCTAGTGCAAAGTGACCGTTGTCTAAACCAGACTCTTTTAATTGCGACACGTAACGTCCAGAATAAGTAAGCTCTGGATTATGCACCCACGTTGCCATGCGCTTTATAGTATCGGAGTAATAATTAACACCATAAGCATTATCCATCCATTTAGCGACATCAGTGAGCTGTGCAAATATTTCATCGCCCCACGACTGAAGACTACGCTGTGTGTTATTAAAGTTAAGCATTAGCCCTTCTTCTCGACCTTGATTGACTACTGTGTCGAGGTTTTCAGTACTGCGTGCTTGTTCTTTCCAATCCATTGGAGCTGAATCTTTTAATAAACAATACGTTAAAAACACATCTAAAAAGTGAATTTGCTCAATATCAATACCAACTTCGCTAAACGGATTAACGTCTAATGCGCGAATTTCTACGTATTCAATGCCTGCTCGAAGCAGAGCATCCGTTGGCGTTTCGCCACTTTTAGCATTACGCTTAGGACGAATTGGCGAGTAAAATTCGTTTTCAATCTGCAGAATATTTTTATTTAACTGCTTAGGGTTTTCACTCTTATAGTCATCAAGATCACCATAAATTTCTGATGGTGTGTTGATTGCTTTTTTAAGGCCTCCTACATATTCATCTAACGAGTTATACATTACGCGTAGTGACGACTGAGCGCTATTCGTATAACCTAAATTGCCTAAACGCAGTGCCGTACCAACTTCTAAGTAAAGTGTACCTTTACCTAGTTTTTTAAATGGTAAATCGGTTTTTCGACCTTGTAAAAATGAGTTACACAATGCTGGCGATGCACCAAACATGTAACTTATTAGCCATAGTTCGCGTTTAAAGTTACGAATAAGCGCTAAATAACCTTCTGAAATAAAATCTTGAAGGCTTGCATTGCTTTTTTGTAACGAATGAAGCGATTGCCAAAGCGTATCTGGGAATGAAATATTAAAGTGAACACCTGCAATTGCTTGCATCATACTTCCGTAACGATTTTTTAATCCTTCACGGTATAGTGTTTTCATTTGACCAGTATTTGAACTACCAAATTGAGCTAAAACAATATCATCTTGGTGTTCAATAAAGCATGGCATACTAATAGGCCAAAGCAGTTCATCGTCCATCTTTTCTAGAGTGAACTTTTGAAGATCTTTTAATTGCTTAAGAGTTTGCGTTGACGACTCACTAACTGGAGTAATAAATTCAAGTAAAGATTCAGAAAAATCAGTTGTGATATGGCCATTAGTTAATGCACTGCCCACCCCTTCTGGGTGGCCTTTAGGTGATATAGCACCATTCTCTTGTATTCTCAGCGACTCTCGCTCTATGCCACGTTTAATGCCTTTAACTGCATGTTGGTGCTCATTTACTGATAACGCTTCAAGTGCGTTAGCTAAATCATGTATTGTCAAAAAATCTTTCCTCGGGCCACGTGGCTTAATCATAAGGTTATGGGGACTAATTACTTAGACTCAAGATTAATACCAATTTTTATTGAAAATATGATCATTGTATCGCATTAAATAGCGCACTGACTGCGTTAAAAATTATTCATATAGAACAACTATATTTCATAATTTTCGACGTGCTATTGTGCTATTTTCTTAGCGCTATAATAGATCACTTATTTAATGCAACTGGTATAAATTGCTAAGAACTATATAACTTTTCAAATTTAATAATTATTTCCCCACTTTATACATGCACTTAATATGACCAACATCATTATATTAAGTCGTAATATTGCCATTGCTATGTGCATTATACAAATGCTTTAAATACGTATTTAATTATAAATCAAATAAGTAAAATATCAGCTTAAAGTAATAGACCGGAACTTATGCAAAATCAGTTCAATTTAGCTGTCCGGTATTTAAACTTGATCTAGATCAATAAATACAATTATTTGTCTTATGAGCATAGAAGGAAGGACGCTATTTTTTGCTTTGTAGAGTGTAAGCAATATAATGACTGCAACAATAAAGGATGATAATAAATACAATGCACAATGATAAAAGCTTAAAAAATGAAGAAGTATACTTTGATGAATCACAAGAGCTGGTTTCCACTACTGATCTTAAAGGTGTAATAACATACGTCAATCAAGCGTTTTGTGCTGTAGCAGGATATAGCGCACAAGAGCTTATCGGTCAGCATCATAATATTGTTCGCCACCCTGATATGCCAAAAGCAGCCTTTAAAGAAATGTGGGCAACATTAAAACAAGAACACTCGTGGCGCGGTATGGTTAAAAACCGCTGTAAAGATGGCCGCTATTACTGGGTAGATGCCTTTGTAACCCCCATTTTTGAACATGGCCGACTTGTTGGTTATCAATCTGTAAGAACCAAAGCAAGCTCTCAACTTAAGCACCGTGCACAAACACTTTACAACAAAATAAATACCAACAAGTCATTATTTAAACTACGAGAACACACCACAATACGACAAAGCCTTACTTTTATAAGTCTATTATTTTGGCTGATTTTTATTGCTGTTGCGGCATCAATCACCATTGCTGCAATTAGCCTATTTATTTGTGCTTTAGTTATTGTGCTAAATTATGACGAACTCATTGTTACCCCTAAAATATTACGCGAACAAAAAGCAAAAGCCGATTCAATCTCTCGTTATATTTACAGCGGCCATACACCGCACAGTGTAAGTGATTATAGAGAGCAAATGCTAAGTGCAAAATTGCGCACAGTTCTTGGCCGTATGAAAGACTCAACATTAAGCTTTAATGGCATCGCAACTGATTTAGACAAACAATCAACACTCACCGAAAAAGGGATTTCTTCACAAGGTGAGCGTTTAGAACAAATTGCATCAGCGATGACTCAAATGAGTTCTACCATTGGTGAAATATCAGTAAATACCGCTCAAACAGCGGATAAAGTGAATAACACCCATCAAAGTTGCTCAGAGATAAAAGACCACATTGCTGATAATAGTAAAATGGTATCTGACTTAGCTTCTCAAGTAGAACAAGCAGCAAATACAGCCACCAGCTTGGCCTCTGAAGCAGATAAAATTGGTAAGGTAATGAGTGAAATAGAGGGAATTGCCGATCAAACTAACTTACTTGCTCTTAATGCAGCGATTGAAGCAGCTAGAGCGGGAGAACATGGTCGAGGCTTTGCAGTAGTCGCCGATGAGGTAAGGACCCTTTCGTCACGTACTCAAAATGCTACAACACAAATCCACAGTTCTATTAAAGAAATACAAGATACTTTATTTAGCTGGTCCAAAGTAATGCAAAGCACTAAAGCACAAGCCGATAACTGTGTTTTGACAACCGATAAAACTCAAGTTGAACTTGAGGGAATTTTTATCCAAATCAGTGAAATATCTCACTTGGCAATACAAATATCATCCGCTGCAGAAGAGCAACAAATGGTTAGTAACGACATTAGTAATAATGTTTCGCAAATTAAAGATTTTGGCGATAACAACTTAAGTTTAAGCTTTAATGTGGCAAAAGGTGCAGCTGAGCTTGTTGAAGGCTCACGTAGAGTGAATGATTTATTACTAACCTTTAAAGTTTAACAAACATAAAAAAGCCGCTATTTTAGCGGCTTTAGAGTTTAATTATTTACAATCAGCGTTTGGTAAATACCAAAGAGTCGTCATTTGCATCAATAACAATCACGCTACCTGGTATGTAGTCCCCATTAAGTAGCTTTTGTGCTAGCGGATTTTCAATCGTTTGCTGAATAGCACGCTTAAGCGGGCGTGCACCGTACACAGGATCAAACCCACTTGCTGCAATTCGCTCAAGTGCAGCATCGCTTATTTCAAGCAGATACCCCATCTCTGTTAAACGCTCACGTAATTTCATTAACTGAATATCAGCTATTTCTTTTATATGCTCGTTTGCTAACGGGTGGAATACAACAGTCTCGTCAATACGGTTAATAAACTCAGGTCTAAACTCATTAATCAATACTTCCATTACTTTAGCTTTAAGGGTCGTATAGTCATTATTCCCCGCTTGTTCTTGGATAATATCTGAGCCTAAATTTGATGTCATGATAATAACAGTATTTTTAAAATCAACGGTTCTACCTTGTCCGTCAGTTAATCGGCCATCATCTAACACTTGCAGTAAAATGTTAAACACATCTGGGTGTGCTTTTTCTATTTCATCAAGCAATATAACTGAGTAAGGTTTACGACGAACAGCTTCTGTTAAATAACCGCCCTCTTCATAACCCACATAACCTGGAGGTGCGCCCACTAGGCGTGCAACTGAGTGCTTTTCCATAAACTCAGACATGTCGATACGTACCATGGCATCTTCGGTATCAAACATAAAACCTGCCAGTGCTTTTGTAAGCTCGGTTTTACCCACACCTGTTGGACCTAAAAACAAGAAAGAACCAATTGGGCGATTAGGATCTGCAAGTCCTGCACGTGAGCGTCGTATTGCGTTAGCAACAGCAACGACCGCTTCATCTTGCCCTATTACTTTACTGTGTAACTTATCTTCCATTTGCAGCAGCTTTTCACGCTCACCTTGTAGCATTCTTGCAACAGGAATACCTGTCCAGCGAGATAAAATTTCAGCAATTTCATCCTCACCTACTTGGTTCTTAAGCAGAGTCATTTCTTGCATTTCAGCTTGTGAGGCTAAATCAAGTTTTCGTTCAAGCTCTGGAATTCGCCCATATTGCAGCTCTGACATACGCTGTAAATCACTTGCTCTTCGCGCTACATCTAAATCTAATCTTGCTTGTTCAAGTTCGGCTTTAATTACTTGTGTACCTTGAAGCGATGCTTTTTCAGCATTCCAAATTTCGTCTAGTTCACGATATTGTCCATCAAGGTCGGTGATCAACTCTTGCATTTCAGTGCGACGTTTTTGACTCGCCTCATCTTTTTCTTTAGCAAGTGCATTATCTTCTAATTTTAATTGGATAATACGACGCTCAAGCTTATCTAACGACTCTGGTTTTGAATCAATTTGTAATCGAATTGAAGAACCCGCTTCGTCAATTAAATCAATTGCTTTATCTGGTAACTGACGATCGCTAATGTAGCGGTGAGATAACTGCGCCGCAGCAACTATCGCGGGATCAGTAATTTCTACTGAATGATGTAGCTCATATCGCTCTTTTAAGCCACGCAATATTGCAATGGTATCTTCAACCGACGGCTCTTCAATGAGTACCTTTTGAAATCGACGCTCAAGTGCTGCGTCTTTCTCTATATATTTACGGTATTCATCAAGCGTGGTTGCGCCAACACAGTGTAACTCACCGCGTGCTAAAGCAGGTTTTAGCATATTACCCGCATCCATTGCGCCATCACTTTTGCCTGCACCCACAATAGTGTGTATTTCATCAATAAATAAAATGACTTGGCCTTCTTCTTTAGCCAATTCGTTTAACACTGATTTTAAACGCTCTTCAAATTCACCGCGATATTTAGCGCCCGCAACTAGTGCTCCTAAATCAAGCGATAAAACACGTTTGTTTTTTAATCCTTCAGGTACTTCACCATTAATAATACGCTGTGCTAAACCTTCTGCTATTGCTGTTTTACCAACACCTGGCTCACCGATTAATACAGGGTTATTTTTAGTACGGCGCTGTAATACTTGAATCGTGCGGCGAATTTCGTCATCACGACCAATAACAGGGTCAAGCTTACCTTGCTCTGCTCGCTCAGTTAGATCAATCGTGAACTTTTCAAGCGCTTGGCGTGTTTCTTCGGCATTTGGGTCATCAACTTTTTGACCACCACGAATCGCTTTAATTGCTGTTTCAATTTTAGTGGAGGTAATATTTAACGATCTGAATATATCGCCAAGTGGACCTTTATCGTCGCATGCTGCCAGTACAAACAATTCACTTGAAATGTATTTGTCTTTGCGTTTTTGCGCATACTTGTCACATAGGTTAATAAGTGAAGCCATATTATTTGATAGCTGCACGTCGCCACCTACGCCTTCTACTTTAAATAGTTTTTCTATTTCTTGAGAAAGCTTGGTGTTAAGTTCATCTGCGCTGACCCCCGTTTGTGCAAATAACGCGCGCACACTGGAGCCGCTTTGCTGCAGTAGTGAATACATTAAATGTACGGGTTCAATAAATTGATGGTCGCGGCCAAGGGCTAGCGATTGCGCATCAGAAAGCGCAGATTGAAATTTACTTGTAAATCTATCTAAACGCATGGTGTTACCTATTAAATAATCTAATTGCTTAATTAATGGGTATGTTTAGGTGTTTGTTCAAGGTGTAGAGAGAAATATAATAGCTAAAGGTGCTAATTACTTGCGCCAGATCAAACTTGCCATACGTCCGGTTTGCCCATCCCGTCGATAAGAAAAAAATAAGTCACTTTGAGAGACTGTACAATAGTCGCCGCCTGTAATATTTTTAACGCCTTGCTGGGTAAGTAAAGTACGCGCAATGCCATAAATATCAGCAAGAAATTTGCCATTAGCTTGTGGTGTAAATGCTTGAATAAATGAAGAAGACCTTTTTTGAAATAACTCAAACACTTCAGCGCCAACCTCAAATTGAGTTGGCCCAATTGCAGGCCCTAGCCAAGCATTTATATTTTCATACTTTGAGCTAAAACATTCTAAAGTATTTTTAATAATTCCCTGCTCAAGCCCCCGCCAGCCACCATGTATAGCTGCAACTTCCTTCTCATCATCACTCACTAATAAAATAGGTAAGCAATCGGCAGTCATGATAGCCAAAGGCTGATTTAATAACTGAGTATAAATCGCATCAGCATTGTGTAACTTATTAGAGTCAAAATATTCATCAACAATAACAACATCAGAGCTATGAACTTGATTTAGCCACACGGCAGGTTTAGGTAAGTGTTTGGTTAATAGTGAGCGGTTTTTTGATACATGATCTTGATTATCTCCAACATGGTATCCCAAATTGAAACTTTTAAATGGGTTTTTTGAAACACCACCTCCACAAGTAGTACTTAACGTTCCTACTTTATGAAGGTTTTGCCATGTCGCTGACAATAAGTGCATTATCTATCGATATCAGGATTAGCTTTAGTATCTTCACGTAGTGCATGTGTCATAGCAACCATATCATCAGGGATAGGTGCTTGCCATGTCATCATTTCACCCGTGATTGGATGCGCAATGCTCAATTTTACAGCATGTAGTGCTTGGCGTCTAAAGCTACGAAGTAACTCGAATAACTCTGGTGTTGCACCTTTAGGTGGACGCGGACGGCCGCCATAAGATTGATCGCCAATTAGCGGATGATTTAAATGTGCCATGTGCACACGAATCTGGTGAGTACGGCCTGTTTCTAGGCGCAGACGTAAACGAGTATGAGCACGGAATTTTTCAGCAACACGGTAATGTGTAATTGCCGGTTTACCCAGTTCATGTACGGCCATATGCGTACGCTGCGTAGGATGGCGGCCAATTGCTTTTTCAACCATACCACCTGCAGTCATAGTACCATTACACAGTGCTTCATATTCACGCGTAAAGTTTTCACGCTTTTGCAGCGCTGTTACTAAATGCGTTTGTGCTGGAATCGTTTTAGCTACAACCATTAAACCGGTCGTGTCTTTATCTAAACGATGCACAATACCTGCGCGTGGCACGTTAATTATTTCAGGGTAGTAATGTAGCAATGCGTTTAACACTGTTCCATTAGGGTTACCCGCACCTGGGTGAACCACTAGGCCCATTGGTTTATTAATTACCAAAATATCATCGTCTTCATAAACAATGTTTAATTTGATATCTTGTGCTTCGTATTCGCGTGGTGCTTCAATTGTTGTTTCAACACTTACAACTTCACCACCTAGTAGCTTTTCGCGTGGAGTGTTGAAAATTTCACCGTCTACAGTGATTTTATCATCCAAAATCCACGTTTTTATACGAGAACGTGAATAATCAGGGAACAATTGTGCTAATACTTGGTCTAGACGTTTACCACCTAATTCGGTTGGAACGTCGGCTTGAAGAGAAATTTGCTCTGACATTAGTAACTTTACCCAATTTACCAGTGCAAGCTTTGCTCGACTGGGTTAGAATCGCTTTTAATAAAAGCATAATATAATACGCATAGTTTACTCGGTTTTACCGACTTGGCCTAGCCGAAGACATCGAAGGTAACAAATAAAATGATAAATAAAATAGGGAAACGTGCATTTGCCATTGTTTTTTCAGTTTCTGTACTTAGTTTAGGCGCTTGTTCGTCTGCTCCAGACCAAGAAGACATTCAACGTGTACCGAATAAGTCTGCACACGCTTTATATGAAGATGCAAAAGAAACGCTAGATTCTGGTTTATATGCTCGTGCAATTGAACTTTTGAGTGCTATAGACTCTCGCTACCCATTTGGCCCATTCTCTAAGCAAGTACAAATGGACTTAGTCTATGCACATTATCAATCAGGTAATACTGAACAAGCACTTGCAACCATTGACCGCTTTATTCGCTTAAACCCAAATCATAAAGATTTAGACTACATGTATTACATGCGTGGTTTAGTAAATATTAAAGCAGATAAAAATGCGTTCCAAGAGTACTTTGGTGTAGATAGAGCCGACCGTGATGCTAACCGTACTCGTGTTGCATTTACAGATTTATCGACATTAGTAAAACGTTTTCCAAAAAGTGATTACGCGCCTGAAGCTAAGCGTCGTTTAGTGTGGCTTTTAAACCGCATGGCACGTTATGAATTAAAAGTAGCAACTTACTATTACGAACGTGAAGCTTATTTAGCTGCTGCTAATAGAGGTAAGTTTGTTGTTGAGCATTATTCACAAAGCAGTTACTTAGATCCCGCGCTTGAAATGATGGAGAAAAGTTACGACCAATTAGGTTTAACTGAGCTTAGTGAGCACGCAAAGCAAACACGAAAACTAAATAAAAGAACTAAATAAATAAAAAAGGCGCTTACTAAAGCGCCTTTTAACTACATAGAAAAACAAGCTTAAATCGCTTCTTCATCTTCCTCTGCAGTACGAATACGTATTACACGCTCAACATCTGTGACAAATATTTTACCATCACCGATTTTTCCTGTTTGCGCCGTTTTTACAATAACTTCAATTGCACGGTCTACATCTTCATCAGTCAATACAATATCAAGTTTTACTTTAGGTAAAAAATCGACCATATACTCTGCGCCACGATATAGCTCTGTGTGACCTTTTTGACGTCCAAAGCCTTTAACTTCGCTTACCGTCATCCCCGTGATACCCACATCTGACAACGCTTCACGCACATCGTCTAACTTAAAAGGTTTGATAATTGCTTCTATTTTTTTCATATTAATTACTTTTGAAAGCTTCAGTTGCCTCGATTTTAGACAATCATAGTGTTCATAGCAAACAAAGCAATTGAATTACGGTGATAAAACAACCGATCGTGGTATAATTTATTATATAAAAATAGCTATACTTAAATGACTAGCAGTAAATGAGATTAATATGAAAAACAAACAAAACGGGTTCACCCTTTTAGAACTCATGGTAACCGTTGCTATCGTTGGCATTATTGCATCAATTGCGATTTGGAATAGCAGCGATATGCTAGAAGAAAATAGAGCTGAGAATTTTTTGTTGGAATTAAAAAGAAATATTAGCTACGCCCGTGCTCAAGCTGCAAGTACGGATGAAATTGTTATCATATGCCCTGCTCCTATAAGTAAAGTTGAGATTAATAGATACTTTAAATGTCAAAGTTCATGGGGGGAGGATTCAATCATAACTCTCTTTGTAGATACTAATAATAACGGAATATATAACTGGAAAGAAGATACTATTTTACGCACCATGGAGCAGATAAATAGTATAGACAAGGTTAAATTTACTGGTGATAGTAGCCTTCGCTTTAATACTAGTGGGCGCATTACAACAAATCTAAACACCAGCGGTAACTTTGCTGGCTTTGTATACTGCCCTAATAATGACAATGAAAACAATAAAGCGCTGAATGTATCAGTATCTGGTACTGCTTTCTACCTTGGTGACACCACTGAAAAGTGCGATTAAAAAACGTACAATTATATCTTGTCATATTTGTATCATTTACTAGACTGAGTTAATCATTTATTAACTCAGGTCTTCAAGGATGAGATTATCAATATCAAAAAGTAAGGGAGTAACACTTCTCGAATTAATGGTATCTATGGCTGTTGTCAGTATTATCAGCCAATTATCTATGTGGTTTTACCCAGATTTTTTAGCTAAAAACCGCTTAGATAACCACGTAAACCTCCTACACCGAAATATAAATTATGGCCGTTTATATGCCATTGAAAATACTACTTACGTCACGCTTTGTGCACTAAAAGACAGTCAATGTACAAAGGACGAGTGGAATGGCCAAATGTCACTCTTTATCGACAAAGATAAATCAACCTCGTTAGATGATGATGAACTACTCTTAAGTACTTTTGAGGAGATCCATGAAGCTGACAGTCTTAAATACCCTCGCAGCGCAATTACGTTTCGTCCTGATGGTTCTTTGAATGGTTTTCAAAATGGTACTTTTATATATTGCCCCAACAGCAATAAGGCCAACCTCGAGGGGTTGGCCTTATCAGTAAGTCAGACTGGCAGAATACGTATTAAATCAACTGATAAGTGCCAGAAGAAGTAATCTAGGCTATCGACCCCAGCAATAACCAATATCGGTGTCTCCTTTAGACCCTTTTGCACCTTTGAGACCAATATCAGTGATTGAAAGCTCTTTACAATCAGTATCTCCTTTTACAGCACCGTCTATAGGCTTAGCTGTAATAGTGAAGGTATTACTATCAACTACGCTGATAGATAGTTCAAAGTGACCATTTTCGGTTTTACTTTGTAGCCCTAAGTCAGTAAAGGATTGCGTATACTCACGATTATCTACAAAATATTGCTCCTCTTTGTTTGCAGCATCTAACAAGGCTGCAGCAGCTTCAGCGCGCGAAGCACGCTTTACATATTCTGTATAATTGGGCAATGCAATTGAGGCAAGTATGCCTACAATTGCAACCGCTATCATCAGCTCAATTAAGGTAAACCCATGTTGTTTCTTCATTTAATTTCCTTAATTATTAACTTCGTCATTTTCTTCACGTTTATAGATATATGTTTGTTGAGTTTTAAAGCCAAACCCTACAGCATTGTCATTAACCAATACAACTTTACCATCAACAATTGTTAAGCCAGGGCCCTTTATCTCAACAGGCTTCATTGGGTTTTCAGCATTTTCACCTTTGATACCCGGCCCAATTAGATAAAACTGACTTTCTTGTGTTACGTCAACTGTTGGGTTGTCATCACACTTACCATCTCCATTACCATCTACGCATGAAGGGCCTTCGCCAAAGTATAACTGAGGTGTATCTGGTACATCATAGCTGGTTGTAAATTTAAGGTCGTCATACACTTTAGTACCGTAATGTAAGTGAAATGCGTATAAAGAACCACCACCACCACTTAGTGAACATTGGTTTTCAGTCGATGTATCTGATGCAGGTGTGAAACTTGTAAAATAAGCAACACCTCCAACAACTGTAGCAGCAGCTAGTGATTTTTCACCCGTTCCTAACTCATATCTCCAACCATTAAATTTAGCCAAGTCGACTTCTAAGTCAACAAAATCATTAACGTCATCTAGAGCATTACCAAATGGGTCTGAATTCATTTGCATCAAATCAGCAGGTACAATAGTATCCGGTGCATTCGTTTTATATGATTTAGTAACTGTATTTTCATCTCTGATCATAAACAGTTGATCTTTTTCATTGGTACCGGTTGGTTTTGAGCGGTTACCACTACCAATAACTATTGCATCATACGGCGTATCTAAGCGTGTTATAACGGTACTACCATCAACGGTTGTCTCGCTTACTTTACTATAAATGGTTCGTGCAACGAGTGGTTTGTAAAAAAAGCGTCTGTCCTCAGTTGCTTTATTACTGCCAAGCTCAGCTAATTTAAAGTGACTAAATTCACTAGTACTAGTGCCTGGCATATCTATACGCCAAATATCTCCACCAGTATCTGCCGCATAAATTCGGTCTATATATCCATCATAATCTGAGTCAAGCGTGGTAATATCTGCAGCAATACTATGCTTACCTTTAAAGCCATTAATATCGGGTGTTAATGCCCATACTCTTTTACCTGTTTCGGCTTCAACAATGTAAATACCTCGCCCTGTACTATCTTCACTTTTAATCACCGCATCTTTGTTTGTATCGTACCCAGCACCAAAAATTAATAAAGGCTTGTCACCAAATGCTTTAATGTAGGCTATTTGCGGTTTTGACCATGTTTGCGCAAGCTCTTTAAAATCACCTTTTCCGCCTTCTATTGGTGCGCTCCATAGTTTTTTAGGCTGATCGGGATTTGTTATATCCAGTGCGTAGTAGTTTTTACCACCTCGACGCATTCCTGCAAAAGCCCATACTTCATCATCACCACTCGCATCAATAATCCCGTCGTTTAAACCATCGCTATTTAAGTTTTTATTATTAAAATAAACGCTGATTGGTCCATCCATACCATATTTTTTACCCGTTTCTTTGTTGCGCAGCGGTTGGATAATACTGTACAGTTCTGAGGGTATAAATGCCCAGCTTTCAGATACTTCATTATTTGTATCATCGTCTTTAAACATATGCAAAAAGCCAGCATTGGTACCAATAAGAATACGAATATCATCATTACCGTAATCAAGCGCAACAGGCTTTGAGTGCAGAGGATCACCAAAAATATCATCTCTTTGATCCGTGGTATCGTTATCGTTATCTTCATCATCAACATCAATACCCATAGCCCATTTAATATCTGAACTAGATAAGCTAATTGGGTTATTAGTTATTAAATCAAGAATGTCACTAACAATCGATGTAGTAAATCGTACTATATCGCCTTGTTTATCTGTATATAGTGTTCTTCGTTCTTCTGCGTTGGTTCCTGTTAAGGTACTTAGTTGATAATTAACGCCACCTTGTGCTACTAAGTTCCCATCTGCTGACTTACCATCAGGAAGCCAAAATGTTTTTGCATCAGTGTCTATCAAACCATTAGAATCAAGCGCTACATTGCCTGTTGAATCAACTATGTTACTACCCGATACCTTTAACTTTTTTAAGTTACCGCCCCAGCGGGTATTTGTCTCTGGATAAAACATTGCAAAATAAATAGCATCTCGACTACGGGTTTGATCTACGTTGTTACTAGCAACGGACGGCGATGAAAAGCTATCATTTACTTCACGAATACGAGAAATTGCACTGTTTAATGATTCAGAAAGCTCATCTGGCGTACTTGCGGGCAAGTTTTCACCACCACCTAAAGAAGCGGCCCTACGTAAAAGCTCTTGTCCACTCGCGCTCATACCAGAGCCAAAACCGATAGTATATAAACGGCCTGTTTCATGAATATCGGGAGTCGACGGGTATAAATCAACAGTAGTATCACTTGTACCATGAATAATTTTAGCCATTTGGTGTAGGTAACTACTGTAGTAACTATCCGTATTCCAGTTTAATCCTTCCCCAAAGTACTTCTCATGCTCTGCACTAATTTGGCTGTCACTATCATTATCACCAGATGGGTCGCCATCGGTCATATAAATGATATTTATCGAGTTGTCGCAGCGCTTAGCCTCAGCGGTGCTATCTGCAAAGGGCGATATGTAAGTATACTCATAATTATTTGTAGTTACATTTTCACACTCATAACTCCAGCGACCTCTATTTCTAACCCAACCACATTCAAGCTGTGTAAACTCACTTCCAGTTCTTAACTCGACACTCGTATCACGTTCAAGAATTGTGGCCTCTAAGCCATATTGAACTTTTTGCCCTGTAATATATAAATAAGCTTCCCAAAGGGTTTCTGTCAAAGGAGTACCGCCAGCAGCAGGTAAAGCAGCAAGTGAATTTCGTATAATTGTAGAATCTTTACCAACTCCATTAACTATATAACCACCGTCTGTGGCTTTAAAGCGCATTAAACCAAAGTCGATAGTATCTTCGTTATCGGTAATAACTTTATTCATCGCAAACTGTGCTGCAGCTAATCGACTATCAGAACATAAAACCCAACCTCCACTCGAATATTGCCCACAATTACTACCTGTACTTGATGAAAAAGCCATGCTTCCTGATGTATCAAAAATCAGTAATACTCGAGGTTTTTCTTCAACATCCACATCATGATTAACATAAAGCTCTATATCTTCAGCATAAACTGACGCACTTATTGTTAAGCCAAGTAAAGAGGCTAGCACTTTGTTTAATTTAAATTTCATCTTAAATCCCCTTACTTATGCTAGCCATTTCTTGCGCTACACCTGTAACAATGGTTAGTTCATGCTTACTTTTAGAGCCATATTCTATTGTCGTGGCGACCTGTAACATATTGCACGATATACCTGCAGTAAAATTAAAGCGTCGAGGACACTCTAGGTCAAGCGCACCTTTGTTTAGATTAACCATTTTGCTTTGCATACCATCATGTGTTGCGATCACCATGCCTTCTTTATCAGAGGCTGCAATCGAAGTGACTTCATCTGGACTCAAAAAAAACTGATTATTCGCACCTTTATTAGCTTCATCAGAAATCATGCGCTGTACTTCGCCAATAAGTTCATTTTCGGCCACTTCACGCTCTTGCGCTGCATTGGTAATTTTAATATCAATACTACTACTGCTCATAAGAGTCACCGCTATACCCGTCACTGCAATTACCATTATTAGAGCGGTGATCAGTACTACACCCTGCTGCTTTTTCTGTGATTGTTTTAAATACGCCATAAATTTGATCCAACATTATTTAATCGAATAGTCGTGGTAAACACTGTGCGTCTGAAACTATCTGTGAATTTCAATTCACGCTTGTCTTCATCTTCACCTAATATGTAAGTTTGGTTTTTAATTTTAACCCCAGGGTCTGGCTCCAATGCGCGTATTAATAAAAATACCTGTACTGTTAAAATACCCTTTCGATTTTCCCAATCAGTGTGCTCCATACTTTTAATACTTCGGTATGTATCTACACGATTGTCGCTGTTTGTATCGAGACCAAAAACAAACCGCATGTTTTCGACACCTTCCATAATAGTTTCTGTGGTGATATTCCCACCAACTAAGCGCTTTCTCATTAATGCAGGTACAGTTAGGTTCTTGTTATTTACTTTATATGTTTGCTCTGAAATATAATAAACATGATGGCTATACGGCCAAATAGAGGCATTAACAGAACTTCCTGTAATTTCACCTCGCTTGAATTGGGCTCTCTCTTGCTCCGCTATGAAATAGTTTTCACTCGTTTGAGTCTCACCTTCAGTTAATTGATCACCTTGTAAAAACTTTAACTGAATAATATCGGTACCTTTTACTGGACTCGTTACGCAGTTTAGTTCTTTTGAAGCATCTGCAACCTTCGCATAAATAGTTCTAAAGTTACTCGCAGTTGCCAAATCAGGAAAACTACCGTTATTTAGTCCTTCAAAACAGTCATTTAGCGGGTTTGATAATGCTTCTGTGTTTACCGAAGTAAAAGAATCATCATAATAAGTGCCCCAAAAGCCAATTTGTTCAATATCACGTTGCATTATGTTAATTGCAAGGCGTCCTGATTCTTGAAGTTCACCAATAGTCATCGTATCTTTAGTGGTTACTTTCATACCTATATAGGTAAACATAACGCCGCCTAAAATTAACCCACCAATAAATAATGAAATCATCATTTCTACAAGTGTAAAACCTTTTTGCTTCATGTTAGCTCCTAAGGTAAATATAACTAGTTAAAACAACTAAACGGCGCTTTTTATCAGCCGTTCCACACTTGATGTCTCCAGTCGTACTATTTGCATTAAACTCTTGACGCCCTTGCCAAGATACAACGACCTCTAAATTAAATGCTTTACCACCTGTACCTGCAACTGCAGTAGCCGCAATACATACAGTTGCGTCATCTAAAGAGCCTGTGTTTTCCCTTGCTTTTATAGCTCTTTTCCATTGCTCAAGGTCTAGGGCTGCAACTTGCGCTGCGCTACAAGTGCTTGTAAAACACGTCTGTGAGGTTTTAGTTGAGGCTTCGCTATTAAATGTTTGGGTATATAGGCTAGCTATTTGCGGGGTATCGTTAGCACGGATACGCTGCACAATATCATTACCAAGTGCAACTGCAGCAGCACGCTGCATAGAATCAAAGCTTGCTTGCTTTGCTTTTGCTTGCAAAGCAACTGCGCCTAAAAGGCCAAAACTAAGAATAATAAATGCAATTAGCACTTCAATCAAAGTGAAGCCTCTTTGCACTTTTACGTGAGGTGATTGCATAATAAAACCAAATAAAAATTTTCTGATTTTAAGTTTATGTTATTTATTTGAGGAATCAATGAGGACTAAGACAAGCGGTTATATTTGTTGATAAACGGTTAATTAAACCTGTTTATTCAATAACACCGTTGATAATTAAGACTCAAATGTATTTAAATCAAGGGGAGGTTAATTGCAAGGTAAGCCTAAAGCGAATTTTTTACTAATTTAAGCTCACGGCGGCTCACTGGCAATAACTCACTGCCCCCTTGTAGCTCAATCATATGATTGCCATTCGCTTTTGAATGCAAAGCAATTACTTTTTGTTTATTAACCAATGTATTGCGATGAATTCGCAAAATATGTGTAGGAAATTGTAACTCTAATTGTTTTAGACTTTGTTCAAGTAAAGCTTCTCCACCACAGAATATCATTTTGGTATACTTTTCTTCGGCACTAAAATACAAAACATCATTTATATCAACACTGCGTAGAGTACCAGCTAGCTGATAAGAGATTTTTGCATTTTGTTGTTTTTGAATATGTACTTTATTTAAGCGCCCGACTTGCTTAAGCACCTTTTGCAATGATTGCTCTGAAATAGGTTTAACTAAATAGCCTGCAGCGCTTAATTGTAAAGCATCGAAGGCATGCTCAGAGTGAGCAGTTATAAAAACAATAGCAGGAGGTAGAGTTAAACTATTGAGCTCATTAGCAACTTGCAAACCATTCATACCGGGCATATCAACATCTAAAAAAATCAAATCCGGCGTTTGCTTTTTAGCAAGTACCAGAGCTTCATTACCATTACTAGCCTCGCCTTGTACAACTATACTTTTATCATGTGCCAACAAACGAATTAAGCGCGATCTCGCAAGAGGTTCATCATCAACAATGAGTACGTTCATACACTACCCTCAATAAGCTTAGGGATCACGACCTTGACCCTAAACACATCATTTTTATTAGTAATTGTTAGCTGCGCTTTATTTTTATAATAAATATTTAATCGCTGGCGAATATTTTCAAGCGCCATGCCGTTATTAGGCCTAGTTTGAGCATTAGAAATTGTTATTGGGTTAGAAACAATCATGGTTATATAGCCGGTAGTAATATGTAGCTCTACTTTTATTTCTGCACCATGCTCACTTGTTTCAACACCGTGGCATACTGCATTTTCAATTAATGGCTGCAGGGTTAAACAAGGAATGCTCAATGCAGGTAGTTCATTAGGTATTTGCCAATCAACGATTAAGCGATTACCGAAACGCCATGTTTCAAGTGCTATATATTGCTTACTCAGCGTTATTTCATCGTCAAGAGATACATTTTTTCCTGAGTGCATTGCTGCCTGCGATAAGGCGGCTAATGCTAAAATAGCCTGCTCTGCCGCATCGGCATCATGATGAGTAAGCTCTGCAGCGGTGTTTAAACTATTATATAAAAAATGAGGACGTATTCTAGCTTGCAAGGCATCAAGCTCAGCTCGAGAAAGCGCTTTAGTTTGCTGCTCTTTCTCAAAATGAATTAATAAAAATTGGACGAATAAAGCCGCCAGCAAAGCCACTATAATGCAATTGCGAAGTGTGAAATAAATTAAGTTATCTGTATCATCTATATCAAAAGCAAAATGGGAAAATAAAATACTAAAAATGCATGTAGATAATAAAAAAAAGATAAAAAACAAACTTAATTGAAAAGTTTGAGTGCGCGTTTGTAAGAAAAATCTACAAAAGTATAAAGAAGAGGTACCGACTAAAACAATTAAATGCATAAACAAACTGATGATCCCAAGTCGAAGCCAAATATCTCCTTCTACATTGGGTGCAAAGGCTAAAACAATAGCAATAACTTGAGAAACAATAAGCGAAGCTAGTACGCCTCGCTCATTAAAAAGAGCCGAAAAAAGCAAACCATCATTTTTTAGTGACTTGCTCATAACGACTCTCCTATAATCTAAATTTTAAATTAACGTAGCTCTACAGGAACAGCAAATACGATATTCTCTTCTTCGCCTGGGTTTTCAACAACCTGCGTACCACCAAGATCTTTTAATCGGCTTATAACTTGTTGTACAAGTACTTCTGGCGCAGATGCACCCGCAGTTACACCCACTGATTTAGAACCTGAAACCCACTGCTCTTGCACATCAGTTGCATCATCAATTAAATAAGCAACAGTGCCCATTTTATCTGCAAGTTCACGTAAGCGATTAGAGTTAGAGCTGTTTTTAGCGCCAACAACTAATAGCACATCAACTTTGTCAGCTAAGTCACGAACAGCATCCTGACGATTTTGCGTTGCATAACAAATATCATCTTTACGAGGTCCGTCAATTGATGGAAACTTATTGCGTAGTGCATCAATAACATCAGTAGTATCATCAACTGATAAAGTCGTTTGACTACAGTAAAAAAGATTTTCAGCATTTTTTACATTAAGCGCAACAACATCATCAACGGTTTCAACAAGATAAATACCACCGTCTGAGTTATCATATTGTCCCATTGTTCCCTCTACTTCAGGGTGACCATGATGTCCAATTAAAATACACTCAATACCTTTGCGACTCGCACGTGTAACTTCCATATGCACTTTAGTTACAAGCGGACAAGTTGCATCAAATACTTTTAAATCACGACGTTTAGCCTCGCTGCGAACCGCTTGCGATACGCCATGTGCGCTAAAAATAACAATACTGTCGTCAGGTACTTGATCAAGCTCTTCAACAAATACCGCACCACGGCTTTTTAGTCCATCAACCACATAGCGGTTATGTACTACTTCGTGGCGAACATAAATTGGCTTTTCAAAAATATCTAAAGCGCGCTCAACAATACTAATAGCACGGTCAACACCAGCGCAAAAGCCGCGAGGATTAGCTAGTAATATTTCCATTAACCTTCCACCTCAATAATATCAACTTCAAAGGTTAAACGCTGGCCAGATAAAGGGTGATTAAAATCAATCGTTACCGACTCACCTTGCACTTCGCGAACTAAACCAGGAAGCTCAGTGCCATCAGGTTGAGTAAACGCAATAATTGCACCTACCTTAGCTGGTGTTTCTGGACCAAACTTACTACGGTCAACGTAGTAAATATTATCTGGGTTTGGTTGACCAAAAGCATCTTCAGGTTCTAATTCAAACGTTTTACTTTCGCCTGCAGTTAAACCTAATAAACACTTTTCGAAGTTTGCCGTTAAGCTGCCATCACCCATTGTTAATTTAGCAGGTTTGTTGTGCACCTTGGTAGAATCAGCGGCAGAGCCATCTTCTAATTTAATAGAAAAATGGAAAATAACTTGCGAGTTTTCACCAATTACAGCTTGGCTCATGCTTTATGCTCCTTTGGACTCTCGCCGGTGAAGGCGTCAAATAACAATAATGCTGCGCCAATACAAATAGCGCAATCGGCAATATTGAATACAGGAAAATGTGAGTCTTTATAAAAAACGTGAATAAAGTCGATTACATAACCATACGCAATACGATCGTATAAATTACCAATAGCGCCAGCAAGTACCAATGCATAAGCACCGCATAGTACTTTATTTGTAGCAGGTAAGCGTTTTAGCCACCATACAAGCAAAGCACTAATAGCAACGGCAATTGCACTTAAAAACCAACGCTGCCAACCACCCGCTTCACTTAAAAAGCTATAAGCAGCACCATAGTTATGTACATAAGTAATACTAAAAACAGGGAGTAAGTTTATAGACTCTTGATAAGCCATAGTCCCTACAACAAGTGTTTTACTGGCAAAGTCTATTACTAAAAGTAATAGACTCAACCAAAGCCACACTAAACCACTTTTTTGGGCTAGTTTGCTCACTAAGAATAACTCCTAAGCGAATTGACGCTTTTCACCTTCGCCGTCAACATTACTTACACAACGACCACAAATTTCAGGATGAGCAGGCTCAACGCCTACATCTTCGCTGTAATGCCAACAACGCTCACATTTAGCAGCATCTGTTGCAGCAACGCTAATGAACAAACCTTCAATCTCGGTAGCTTGTGTATCTACAGGCTGGCTATCAACTTCAGTAACATTCACGGCTGATGTTAACAATACAAAACGCAGTTCATCACCAAGCGCGTTTAATTTAGCGGCAAGCTCTTTACCCGTAAATAAATTCACCGTTGCTTGAAGTGTTGCACCAATGACTTCTTCTTTACGTGCAGCTTCTAATAAGCGGTTTACTTCGTCACGTACAGTTAAAATCTCTAACCAATCATCGTTACTAAATTGGCTATTTGTTGGTGCTTGTAAGCCATCGTACCAAACTGATGTAAATACGTAGTCACTACGCTCACCCGGTAACGCTTCCCAAATTTCTTGTGCGGTAAAGCTCATAATAGGTGCCATCCAACGCGTCATTGCTTCTGCAATATGATAAAGCGCAGTTTGACAAGAACGACGTGCATGGCTATCACTCTTAGCTGTATATTGACGATCTTTAATAACATCTAAATAGAACGAGCCAAGCTCACCCGTACAGAAGTTCATTAGCTTTTGCGTTACTAATAGCATTTGGTAGCTGTCGTATGCGGCTAAAATCTCGTCTTGCAACTGAGCTGCACGGCCAACAATCCACTTATCAAGCTCAACCATATCATCAACAGCTACTTGATCTGTTTCTGGGTTAAAACCATTTAGGTTAGCAAGCAAGTAACGGCTAGTGTTACGAATACGGCGGTAACGATCGGCTGAGCGTTTAAATATTTCATCCGACACAGTCATTTCTGCCGTGTAATCGGTAGAAGCCACCCACAAACGTAGAATGTCAGCACCTAGTTTATTCATCACATTTTGTGGTGAAATAACATTGCCTAACGACTTAGACATTTTACGGCCATTTTCATCAACGGTAAAACCATGCGTAAGCACTTGCTTATATGGTGCATGTCCATTAATCGCAACTGATGTCATCATTGACGACATAAACCAACCACGGTGCTGATCAGAACCTTCAAGATATAAGTCAGCTGGACCAACCAAGTCTTCACGTGCATCTACTACACAAGCGTGTGACACACCTGAGTCAAACCATACATCTAGCGTATCTTGCACTTTCATGTATTGCTTGGCGTCTTCTTCACCAAGTAAAGTAGCTGGTTCTAAATCGTACCATGCTTGTATACCAGACTTTTCAACAAGCTCTGCTGCTTGAGCAATTAGCTCTTGTGTATTTGGGTGAAGTGCACCGGTGTCTTTATCAACGAACAATGCAATAGGAACGCCCCAAGTACGCTGGCGAGAAATACACCAATCTGGGCGGCTTTCAACCATGTTAGAAATACGGCTTTCGCCCCACTCTGGTAACCACTGCGTGTTTTTAATCTCAGCAAGAGAATCTTGACGTAAATTAGCCTGATCCATACTTACAAACCATTGTGGTGTAGCACGGAAAATGATTGGTGTTTTATGACGCCAGCAATGTGGGTAACTATGCGTAAGCGCATGATGATGCATAAGCGCACCACGCTCTTGTAATACTTCAATTACGCTCGCATTTGCCTTAAATACGTGCTGACCTGCAAAAAGTTCGGTATCTGGTAAATAAACACCATTTGCACCAACAGGGTTAGCCACTTCAAGGTTGTAATTTAAACCAGCCACGAAATCTTCTTGACCATGGCCTGGGGCGGTATGTACAACACCAGTACCTGAATCAGTAGTTACGTGTTCTGCAACAATCACTGGTACATTAAAATCATAAAAAGGATGGGCTACTTGCAAGTTTTCAAGCGCTGCACCTTTTACATACCCTAGTACGTGAAAGTGATTAAAACCAAAACGGTCCATAGCATCTTTAACAAGCTCAGAACCTAAAATTAGACGTTGTTGTACGCCTTCATCTTCAACCTGTACTAACGCATACTCTAAATCGGCATGCACAGCCACAGCGCGGTTTGCAGGAAGCGTCCACGGTGTTGTTGTCCAAATAACAGTACCAACACTGCCTTCACCTTTATGACCATCAGCCAAATCAAATGCACTAACAACAGCATCTTGATCAACAAATGTAAAACGCACATCTATTGCTGGAGACTGTTTATCTTGGTATTCAACTTCTGCTTCGGCTAATGCAGAGCCACAGTCTGTACACCAATGCACAGGCTTGGCGCCTTTATGCAAATGACCTTTTTCAATAATTCGACCAAGCACACGAATCGCATTCGCTTCAAAGTCAAAGTTCATTGTTAAATACGGCTTATCCCAATCTGCAAATACGCCTAAACGTTTAAAATCAACTTTTTGACCTTCAACTTGTTTTTTAGCGTATGCACGGCATTTTTCACGAAACTCACTCGCAGTAACTTTTACACCCGGCTTGCCTACTTTTTTCTCAACCATTAACTCGATTGGTAAACCATGACAATCCCAACCTGGAACTAATGGTGAATCAAAGTCAGATAATGTTTTAGACTTAACAATAATATCTTTTAATATTTTATTAACTGAGTGGCCTAAATGGATATCGCCATTTGCATACGGAGGGCCGTCATGCAAAATAAAGGTTTTTTTACCTTTCTTAGCGCTGCGAATTTGACCATAAAGGTCGTCCTCATACCATGCTTTAAGCATTTTTGGTTCACGTTGTGCCAAATTGCCACGCATTGGAAACGGTGTTTCCGGTAAGTTCAAAGTATGTTTATAGTCGCTCATTTATCCTACATTCCGTCTCTATCGGCTACCTGATTTAAACCAAAACACTGCTTAGCGGCAGCAACATCAGTTGCTATTTGCGCCGTTAATTGTGTTAATGTCTCGAATTTTTTCTCATCGCGAAGTTTTTCTATTAACTCCACATGCATAAATTGTCCGTAAATATCCTGTGCAAAATCAAAAAGGTGAACTTCTAATAATGCACGAGTTCCATTAAATGTCGGCTTATTACCTACATTTGCAACTCCAAAAATCTGTTTTCCTGCAATCGTTGCTTGCACTGCAAACACTCCGTTGACAGGACACACTTGGCGTTTTAGGGCTATATTTGCCGTTCTAAAACCGAGTTCACGTCCTCTTTTCCAGCCATGTATAACACGCCCAGAAATAGCATAATCGTGACCAAGCATTATTTTAGCACTCGCTAAGTCACCGGATGCTAAAGCATCTCGTATTAAAGTGCTGCTTACTCTAGCATTTAATTGACGAAAGCTCGCGGTGCTTTTTACATCCATGCCAGCTTGCTTACCCATGCTAGCAAGTAAGTGAAAGTTACCTTGGCGTTGCTTTCCAAACTTAAAATCATCACCAACAGTAAGTGCTTTAACACCTAACTTTTTAATCAAAATCTCATTAACGAATTGCTCAGCATGCATGTTTGCAAATTGCTGATTAAAGCTAATGCAAATAACTCGCTCAATACCTAAATCACTCAATAAACGTAATTTATCTCGTAAGCGCGTTAACCGTGCAGGGGCATTGTTTTTAGCAAAAAACTCTTGTGGCTGGGGTTCAAACAGCATTACAGTGCTAGGCAAACTATGCGCTTTAGCATCGCTAAGTAAACCTTTTAATACTTCTGCGTGGCCTAAATGAACGCCGTCAAAATTACCAATAGTTAACACACAACCAAAATGGTGTGGGCGAATATTGTGTATACCTCTAATTAACTCCATGCCACCTAATGCCTTGTTTAGCGAGCTATTAATTACGGCTAAAAAATGATTAAAGCCGCAGAGTTGCCGATTATAATCTTTTTTTTAGTTTGATTCAGTAATTGCTACACTTTTTATCGTATTTAGTCTAACGCCCATCACAAATAGCATTGCAAAGTAGCTAATACCAGCCAAAGCCACTAGCGCTACTAATAATATTACTTGCTGTGTAAAGGCCCATGTAGCCCAATAATAGTAACTGCTCACAAACCATGTGACAGCTCCCATAACAATACTTGCAACAACACATTTAAGTGTAAAGCGCATACTCATTGATGAGAACTGGTATACATTTTCTTTTTTAAGCTGTCTGTATAATAAAAATGCATTGCAGCTAGCCGATAACGAAGTAGCAAGTGCCAACCCTAAATAACCAATGAAAGGAGCCAGCATAATGTTAAACACCATATTAAGTACTAAGGTAATAATACCGATACGCACCGGTGTTTTTGTATCTTGACGAGCATAAAAGCCAGGAGCGAGTACTTTTATTAGCATAAAGCTTACAAGACCGACCGAATATGCGACTACGCCTAAGCTTACAGCTTTGACATGATCAATACTGTCTTCTTTAAATGCACCGTGGTCGAACAACACGGTAATAATAAGTGGGCTGATGATCATCAAACCTACCATTGCTGGTAGGCCTAAAAATATAACAAAACGAACTCCCCAATCGAGAGTATGCTGAAAGTCGCTACTTTTTTTACTGCTATGTAGTTTAGAAAGCGCCGGTAAAATAACCGTCGCAATACCAATACCAAATAATCCCAGCGGAAATTCAATTAAGCGGTCTGAATAATAAAGCCACGCAATTGAACCCGTCATCAGTAATGACGCAATCATGGTATCGAGCAACAGATTAATTTGACTAATAGAGACACCAAACAAAGCCGGTAGCATAAGTTTTCGTACTTTTTTTACGTTTTCGTCTTGCCATGCCCAGCGCGGACGCGCCAACATTTTAGCGCGATACAAGAACGGTAGTTGAAATAGTAGCTGCACTACACCACCGACAAATACACCTATGGCAAGTGCATAAGCACCTACTGAAAATTTATCATGTAAAAAAATTGCACACGTAATAATAGAAACATTAAGCAAAACTGGTGTAAATGCAGCAACAGCGAAACGGTTATACACATTCATAACCGCACCACTAAGTGCAACTAAGCTTACAAAAAATAAATAAGGGAATGTAAGTTTAAGTAGTGAACTTGCAAGTTCAAATTTTTCGGCATTAGGTCCGCCTTGCCACCAATCTATAAACCAACCGGTACCAAATAATGCTGCAATAACAGGGGAAGCAACAACACCTATAATAGTGACAATTAGCAAAATGGTTCCTAAGGTGCCTGCTGCTTGTGCAACAAAAAGTCTGACTTTGTCGTCTCCTTGCTGTTCTTTAATTTCACTTAGCACAGGTACGAATGCTTGTGCGAAGGCACCTTCTGCAAATAAACGGCGTAAAAAATTAGGAATACGGTTAGCAAATAAAAAAACATCAGCCGCTGCACTTGCGCCTAATAAATTGGCAACGACAGCATCTCGAACGAGCCCTAAAATACGCGATATCATAGTCATACAACTAACAATCATACCAGAGCGAAATAAACCTTTTGACACCTTAAACCTACTCAAAAATCCTCAAGATAGGCGATTATGCCACAGTCTTTTTTATAAATCGCTTTAAAGCACTAGGCTGGGGGTCTGTGCTTTGTTACAATGTCTATATTAACTGCTAAAGCGGCAAATTGATGCTCGTTATATGGTGCAGTTTTTCTTGGATTGTTAAATTTAAATTGACATCCATGATAGAAACAGGCATATTCCACGGCCTTTAATTTAAGCTTTATTTTAAGATTGTTAGGAGCAAACCTTGGCTAACATCAAGTCTGCAAAAAAACGCGCTATCACAAGCGAAAAAAACCGTCAGCACAACGCAAGCCGTCGTTCAATGATGCGCACTTACTTCAAAAAAGTAATTGTTGCTATTGAAGCGGGCGATAAAGAAGCTGCACAGCAAGCTTTTTCTGTTGCTACACCTATCCTAGACCGTTACGCAACTAAGGGTCTAATTCACAAAAACAAAGCAGCTCGTCATAAGAGCCGTATAGCAGCTAAGATTAAAGCTCTATAATTTGTTTTTGATAGAATATAAAAACCGGCTTTTGCCGGTTTTTTTTTATCTAAGATTTAAACTCGTACTTTAATAACAGTCGACATAAATATTTAAACAGATTAGTGTCATACATTTTCCAAGTCTGGATAAAACTTCTTAAGCATTGCCGCTATTTTTTTAGGTGTAAACGGCTTCACTACAAATCCTTTAGCGCCTTTATCAATTGCATCCTTAACATTTTCAATACCTGAATGTGCAGATACCATTACAACATTTGTCTCAGGGCTTAATTCATTGATTTGTGCAATCAAATCTTTGCCATCGCCGTCCGGCAGTTCTATGTCTAAAAAAATGATATTATAATTTGCAGCCTGGCACTCACTAATACATTGTGAGGCAGTAGATGCTTCCTTTACGTTATCTATCCCTAAGTGCATGAGCGTTTGGCTCAAAAAACTACGCACTGTGCTAACGTCATCTACAATTAAAATTGATAGCTGCGTATTCATCTTTATTCCTCGTAGGCTATAAGCTAACTTTAAGTTATCATAATAATTAGCTTAGTATATAAATTTGCTCATTTAATTATAGAGACCTACGGAAAAAAGGCCAGATTTGCTTTATGTCTAAAACCCCAAATAAACAGTCGTTGCTAGGTAAAGCACCAACAAGAAAAAAAACAGCGCAAAAAAGAAAGCCGCAACGCCCTACTCAGCGCTCTATACCCGTAGAGGAAAAAACAAACATAAACAATGGCACTAGCCAAAAAACAAAGTCAAAAAAGGGGCTATTTATATCTCTGGCCATTGTTATTGTAATAATTTTAGCTTTTCCAAAACCAACCTTGCTCACCTATAAAAAATTAGGGATGGTAAGTGAAAGTGTTTACTGGCCTGGACTTTTAGGTTACGGAGCTACTTTAATTGATTCCAACCTGCACCCCAACTATGATTCTAGCCGTGAATCCCTTTATTTATGCAGTGATTTACAAAAACCACAGAGCTGTCAAAAGTATCAAGTAATTGCTGACAATGGTTTGTTTTCGGCAATTGGCAGTTACTTTTAGCATTAAAAAAACTAATCTGAAAATTTAAAATTACTTGGTTGAAAGGTGTGCAAAAGATCAACATAATGGCGCTCCTTTTTTCAACAACTGAACTATTGAAACGACCATGCTAAACGAGCTAGATTGGCTTTTAAATACTACACTACTTGCACTAGGTTTAGGTGCATTCTTTATTAACCAGATAACACTGCTGCGCGTTGCCGCCATTAGTGCATGTGGTTTATTGTTCTTATCATTTAGCCTAGATCTTATGTCGTCGAGCGTTATTTCAAATATGAGTTTAGTGTTGATCAACACTTTTTACTTGTTTAAAGTTTATACATTCGGGCAATTTAATGTAACCCAAAGTTAACAACTTTTCCTTAGAATATTTAATAGCCCAGCATTGCTGGGCTTTTTTATTGCGAATTTTTAAAATATTAGAAACACGTTGGATCAGGACAATATTAAACGCCACTAAAGCACCACTACAATAATGGTGCTGAGCATGTACTGTTGAGAGAAACGAGAAGAAAGACGAAAACCGAAAATACCTAATAAGCTAGGTTAATCTGCTATTGTTAATTCACTTTGGGTTTGTGTTTTAGATGGACTATCTTCAGCGTTAGCCTGATTAAACCAAGCTGAAACACCTAGCACGATAATTGAAATAACAACGAGGCTTAATTTAGCCCCACTTTGACTGGATTTCATAACACCCTCTTTATATTTTTATTAGTGAGAATATCTTTTACACTAATGAAAATTACAAATGTTAACAAGCTGTTTTTTAAACTAATTAGCTATCAGCTAATAACCTTTTGTTCTATCCACTGAATTATTGAGTGCTAAGCCCTTATTCAAACGTTCAATATTATCGGCTATTTGGTCTATAACGCTATTTAAATCAGATAGCGCTGCACAATGTGGTGTAAGTGTTATTTTGGGATTTCCCCAGTAAGGGTGGTTCTGCGTTAAAGGTTCTTGGTCAAAAACATCCAAGGTAGCAGCGCGTAAGCTATCGCTATTTAATGCATTTAATAAATCTTGCTCAACCACATGAGCGCCACGTGCCACATTAATAACAACAGCATGTGAAGGTAGCTTAGCGAGCATTGAGTGATTAATAATGCCTGTAGTTGCTTGCGTAAGGGGTAATAGACATACAAGGTAGTCAACGTCAGAAAGCATATCGCTAAGTCCTTCATCGCCATAATAAACCTCGACATTAGTCGTGTTTTTATTACTTTGCGCCCAGGCACTTACTTTAAAACCATTAGTTACAAGTTTTTGCGCACATGCTTTACCTAATTCGCCAAATCCAAGTATACCAACATGTTTATTACTAAAAGCTCGTTTTGGCTTCCATGTTTGCTGTGTTTGTTTAGTGTAATACTCTTTTAAGCGTAATTTTTGAGCTAAGACATGTGTAAGTACATATTCCGCCATATCTTCAGCTAGTTGCATGTCAACAATACGTACTACTTCGACACTTTCGTCGAGTAATGTTAAATCGATACTGTCTACGCCTGCACCAAATGACGACACAGCTTTTAAGTTAGGCAGCTGCGGCCACAGAGACTCAGGAGCATTCCACGCAAGTACAAAATCCACATTATTTGCGTTTTTGCAATCAGGCCATTGCTCTATCAATGTATTTGGTAATCGCTCTTGTAACTTCGTTATTAGCTTTTCGTTGTTGCGCCCCGTTATAGCCACCAATACCGACATAAATTCTCCTAGCAATTCACAGTTTATAATTTAGTACTTTAAAAAGTCACACTACTGCAAAGTAACTGTCACACCCTTTTTTTAATCTTACATGTATAGCGAATAGACCAAACGGAATATGAGGTTAATATGATAAGTGTTGATAAAGTAATTGCAGCAAACTTACCACAACTAGAGAACTCTCCAAAAGTAAAAGGTTTAGTAAAAAAGGGCTTAGGTTACTTATTACATGAACAAGAGTTTATCACCTTTGGTAATACCTACCCTCACCTACAAGGATTAGAATTTGTTGAGCAAGTACTTGATGAACTCAATTTTGACACGCGCTATAAACCTAAGCAGATAGAACATATTCCTAACGAGGGTAAACTTGTTATTGTTGCTAACCACCCTATTGGTTCACTAGATGCTTTAGCACTTATCAAAGTACTCTCTACAGTAAGGCAGGATTTAAAAGTAGTCGCAAACCGCATGTTAATGTCGGTCAGCGCAATGCATTCTCTTTTACTCCCTGTTGATAACTTATCTGGTATGAGTAAAAAGCAAGAGCTTAGTAATATACAAAACCATTTAAAAGGTGGAGGTGCCTTACTTATATTTCCTGCAGGGGAAGTGTCGCGCCTAGGACCAACCGGTATTAAGGATTGCAAATGGAATAGCGGTTTTTTACGTATGGCAAAAAAAGCCAACTGCCCAATTTTACCTATTTTTATTAAAGCCAAAAATAGTCCGCTTTTTTATGGTACATCAATGATTTATAAACCTTTGGCAAGTTTATTATTAGTGACAGAAATGTTTAAGCAGCGCCAAAAATCTTTAGAGTTTGAGATTGGCGCCTCTATCCCTCCTGAGTCCTACTTAATAGAAAACCTTAAAGATAAAGAAGTTGTAAACCTCATCCGTAAACAGCTTTATAGGCTTACAACTAAAAAAACACTGCCGCTAAAAACACAAACACCTATTGCTGTGCCCGAGTGTAGAAAAGAACTAAAAAGAGCAATTGAGCAATGTCAGCTTCTGGGTAAAACACACGATGGCATGCACATTCATCTATATCAATATGTAGGTAGTTCCCCTATTTTTAGAGAGCTAGGACGCCTCAGAGAAATCGCATTTAGAGCAGTAGGTGAAGGAAGCGGTAAGCGTCGTGATATAGATAAATACGATATGGATTACCAACACCTTGTACTGTGGGACCCTATGCAACTAGAGCTAGTAGGTGCTTATCGATTAGCCTGCGCACAACAGATAATACAAAAGCATGGACGTGAAGGTTTATATACCGATAGTTTATTTTCTTACACCGACGCTATGACGCCCTATCTACACCAAGGTATTGAGCTTGGTAGAAGTTTTGTACAACCTAAGTATTGGGGACGTAAGAGTCTCGACTATTTATGGTACGGTATTGGTGCTTTTATAAAAAACTACCCACAGTATAGATATTTATTTGGGGCTGTAAGCGTGTCCAACGCTCTACCTGAGCAAGCCAAAGCCATGCTCGTTTATTACTATCAACATTATTATAAAAGCAGTATAGAACTAGCTACGCCTAATAATGAGCTTAAATTAACTGAGCAACAGCTAACTCAATGCAATATTCTTTTTAATGGAAACGATGTTAAAGAAGATTTTGTAGAGTTAAAACATGTGTTAGCTAATATGGGCGCTCAAGTCCCTACTTTATTTAAACAATATACTGAGCTTTGCAACCCTGGCGGTGTACAATTTTTAAGCTTTAGCATTGATCCCGATTTTAATAATTGTATTGATGGATTGGTATTAGTCGATCTTAAAAGTGTGAAAGAAAACAAAGCTAAACGTTATTTAGAATAACTATTGATAAGTAAAGTCAGTGCACCGAGTATTTTATGTATTATAAAATACTCGGTTTATATTTCATTATACAAACCGACTCAATCGCATTTAAGTCTTCCAATACTTTTTTAAGTGTCGGCTGTTTTAATTATTTTTTGAACCCTGCTAAAAACATATTTTCTTGTTTATTAAGGCCCTTGGTTAAACACGAGATTATGGCAAGGCAGTGCCTGCCTTAATATATTCATGTGACTGTTAATTAAATAAATATGTCAATCTTTACAAAAGCATAACGACACTAAAATTAATCTAAATCAATAAAATATTTTATAAGCTTCAAATGCTTTTTAAACTTTGATCTAGAACAGGTTTTCATATTTATTGCTCGGTAATAATAGCGCCAATCAAACAGTAGTTCTTGGAGAACAACATGAAAACTCAAATTAGCATCGCATTATTAACCTCTTTATTAGCACTCTCTCCAGCTGCACACGCTAACTTTAGCGTAAATGTTGGCGCTATTAACGTAAACCCTGATAACAGTAGCTCAGCGATTAATGAAGCACCTACGCTAGGCCTTAAAGGTGATTCAGATACTCAACTAGGTATCACCGTAGATTATGCATTTAACGATCAATGGGTGTTAGAGCTGATAGCAGCAACACCGTTTTCACACGATGTAAATGGCGCAGACGGCTTAGCAGGCAACAAAATTGCAGATATAAAACAACTTCCACCGTCATTGGTTGCACAATACCACTTTTTAGATACAAGCTATGCGCTAAGACCTTTTATAGGCGTAGGCATAAACTACACTACATTTTTTGATGAGCAACCCTCTCAAGCACTTAAAGCAACGCTAGGAACAGACGATGTAGAAGTAAAGTTAGATGATTCGTTTGGCTTTATGGCTCAGGTAGGTGCTAACTATAAAATTGATAAAAACTGGGGTTTACACGCTATGGTATCAATTATGGATATTGATACCGATGCCACTGTTTATGCTAATGGTGCAAAATCGCTTACATCAACTGTTGAGCTTGACCCTGTTGTGGCTATGTTTGGTGTTAGGTACAGCTTTTAAAGCATATATGAAGTAGTACATAGTTACCCAATTACAATGTATGTTAAAAGGCCGAAAGGCCTTTTTTCTCATTTGTAGGGTATTAGCGATTTGGCAGGTTACTTAACTTTTTCTGCTCTAACATTTCTTTCCAGTGCATTACTTCACTTGGCAATATAGGTGTTTGCCCATCAAAACCAGCAACTTCAAGCATTTCTTCAATACTTATAATACCCTTTTTACTTTTAAATACACCGCGTACATAAGCAATAGCATGTAAGCCTCGCTCTGAGTGAAACTTTTGCTCAATATAAAAGTATTTATGATCCCAGCCAACTAACTTAGTACTTATTGTATATCGCTGCATAGGTTTAATATCGCGGATATAAGTAATAGCAGTTGCGTTAACAATCGGAAACCAACGACGCTTCATTATTTGTTTTAGTAAGCCAACACGCTCCGTCATCCACGTGCGAGATAAATCCATCATCGCAAGATAGCGTGAGTTCGTTAAATGTAGATTAATATCACAATCAGTCGGCAAAGCTTTGTAATCAATATCTACTATATCAAGTAGATTTTGATATTGCTTATTGCGTTTAATTTTGAAAAATAATAATAAAAGTCGAATATATAAGTTCACAATAAAGGTCTTACCAGTTAAATTTATTCGAGTGTAGCATAGCCCCTTGCGAAGACGAATATTCTACTTTAATCTTAAATCATTATTACAATAAAAAGATAACTAATGAAATCAAAACTAAAAATCATCGCTGCACTGGCCCTATTAGCCCCTAGCTACAATGCTTTTGCCGATTTTTCGTTACCAGGTAAAGGCTCAGTAACTTACCCTACCGGTGTAGTTAAAGAATTTAAATTTGGTTTTGAATGGCAGCAAAAAGCTGAGAAATTTACTATTGGATCTAAAAGTTACAATATGGAGCAAATTCCTAGCTCTTATTCTGTCGCTATCACGCTTTCAAAAGATGACAGCCAAGTATGGGTTCAAGAATTTAATAATGGGTTTATTGAAGAGTTTGAATGGCAAATTGGCGAACATACAGTCACTTTAAAAAAGCAGCAGTTTAGCGATCCGGTAAAAGGTGACTATGTTATTGAGCTAAATGGCCGTAGCTATTTTTTCACTCGTAATAACGCCAGTATCGTAATGAACTTTAACGAAGAAGGTATTGAGACGATTGCAATTGATGGGGTAACAAAAAATATGGGCACTAAAAATTAGTCCCCATATTTTAATTTATTTAGGCCAATTACACTTTTACTGTTTTTCGGTTAATCCCGTAATCACGTAACTTATTAGCTACAGCGGTGTGACTTAGGCCCAATCGCTTAGCTAACTGACGCGAGCTTGGGTAAGCGGGGTAAAGTTTACGAAGTAAAGTCGCTTCAAAGCGCTTAACAGCTTGATCTAGTGAGCCCTCAAAATCAGACTCTAAATACCCTAAATCATGGGTAAAAGTTGGTAACTGCAAATGCTCTACGCGAAGCTCGCTATCATCTAGTAACGACACTGCACGGTAAATGGCATTTTCCAGCTGACGAACATTTCCAGGCCACGGATACTCTTGTAAGAAGCTTAAACACTCTTGTGATAAAACAGGAATTGCATGACCATTTTGCTGTGCATATTTTTGAATAAAGTGCTCTGCAAGTGGCCCTACATCTGCTTTTCTATCTCTTAGTGGTGCTATTTCTAAAGTAAGCACGTTTATACGGTAATATAAGTCTTCTCTAAAAACCCCTTCTTGTACCATTGCAGGTAAGTCTTTTTGAGTAGCAGCTACAATACGAACATTTACTTTAACTTCGTTCTCATCGCCTACTTTTCTAAACGTACCATCTTGTAAAAAACGCAGTAACTTAGTTTGTAGTTGAGTCGACATTTCGCCAACTTCATCTAAAAATACAGTTCCACCATCAGCTTGCTCTAATACACCACGCTTTGGCGCTGCGTTTTCTTCGTACCCGGCATAACCAAATAATTCAGACTCAGCAACATCATCAGGAAGTGAAGCACACGATAGCGCAATAAAAGGCTTAACAGACCGATTAGATGCGTAATGACACGCGCGAGCTAATAACTCTTTACCAGTGCCAGTTTCGCCAGTAATCAAAATAGGGGCTTCTAGTTGCGCCATTTTGCGTGCTTCGCGCACAACTCGGCGCATTGCCGTACTAAAGTTATGAATAGTAGCAAAGCTTTCTTGCCCGTAGCGTCTAAATGCACTGACCTGCTGCCCTAAGCGGCTTTGCGATTTAATGTTAATAACCGCACCCGCAAGCACATCACCTTCACTACCTTGAGGGACTGCAATTGGTAAAATGTCTGCAATAAAATCTTCACCCGCCACTTCAACGCGCGTGGTTTGCCCAAGCACTTCTTTACCTTCTAGCCAACGCGTAAAGTTAAACCCTTTAAGTAAGTTATTAATATTTGCACCAATAACTTCTTTTTCAATTAACTGTAAGTCCTTACATGCTGCATCGTTGCATAAGCGTACCCAACCTTTAGCATCAATAGAGATAACGCCATCAGGCAATGCACGTAGCAAAGTATTTAATTCGTTGTGTTCACGCTCAGATGGTAAAAACGCAGTGGTACGCACGTCATGTACGCCGTCGATTAAACGTATCGATGGCATAATTTTTTGAAATTGTTCAAATTCTATTTCGGGAAAGCTGACGTACATACGACAATTTACAGAATCGACTTCGATTCCTTTTAAATCAACGCTGTAGTTAACTAGTATGTTAAGGATTTCTTGAGCAATACCAATTCGATCAGCACAGTGAATATCTAGACGCATACATCCTCAAAGAAGGAAAAACTATATTAGCCGAATAATACGCTAAGTCGCTTTGAGAAGGTAGCTTATTGTAAACATTTTTGGACAAAATAGGCTACTAAAGCGATAAGTTGAAATGCAATTAAACAAAGAAAAACAGCACGGATATTTCACTATGCCAGTGCTGTTTGTTAAATCTTATTATAAGGCTACTTACCTTGTGGGTAAGCAGACCAATCACCACCATCTAATTGTATAAATGGTCGTTGGTTAACATACATCATTATTGTGCCTTCATTTTCAGCAACTTTAGGTGCTTTAGGTAGGTTTTCAAGTAAATTAGCAATACTATTATTTCCACCAAATACATCAGTTTGCAGCGCCTTACTTACCAGCTCTGAAAGCGCAAAGTAACTTGTTGAATCATCCACCACAATTTGTGAGTAGTTTTGTACATCAGGGCCTATAAATTTAATTGCTACAGGTACCGACACAATTGCTGGGCTTGGGATTTCACGTAAACCTGCAAACTGTACTTTGTCACCTTTTAAATTAGCGCCGTGTTCAGGCACTATCATTAACATAACGTTGCGACCGCGTTTTTCTAATTTTTTTACAAATTGGTTAATATCAGCAAACAAGTTTTTATGTCTGATTGGGTATGTCTCTTTACTATTAACCCTTGGTTGATTCTCTAGCTGATTACCATCATGTAAACTTGTGGTGTTGTAGTACATCGCACACGGCTTACAATCTTCAGCTTGCTCTAACCAACCATCCAGCACAGCTTCATCTGAGTAAATAGGACTATTATCAAAACCTCGAAGCGCCACTGGCATTGAATCGATATTAAATGGCGTGCTATCAAGGCCACCGTACTTATTTATTAAACCTTTAAACTCATCAAAATGTCCGTCGTGATTCATCACAACATTGTTTTGATAACCTAGTTTCTCTAGGTTTTTAAACAAGTGACATTGTTCAGGTGCCTCTTTAAATAATGCTGTTTGACTCGTTTGCCCACAACTAGCGCGCAGCAGTCTTACCGCAGCGGGTCCACTGTATGACGTAGCCGAGTTAAAGTCTGAAAACACCACATCAAAGTCTTTATACATATCAGTAACACTTACACCAATAGCATTTAAATCAGCAACAGCCATTGAGCATATGTTCAAAATAATTACATCAAACAGCTCACCATTCACTTGGTTTGGAAAGTGGCTCATTAGTAAGCTTTGTTGTTGGTAAAAATCAGCTAATTTTTGATCAGGAGATTGCGCTGCCTGAGTGATCACTTGCGTTTGAGGATTACTCTGATTTTGAGTAACCGGTTCAGGGTTTGCCACATTATTAACGAATTGTGATTGAGAGTTATCTCCTTGCCACCCTACAATTAACAGCCCAACAATAGTCACAGTGGTAAAGCGTATCCATTGCGATGTATACCAAAAACACACACTAATTAAGAACAAAGCCAACAACATATCAACGCTAATAACTCGGGTTAATAGCTCGATAAAGTAACCAAAACTAAAATCTTGAACGTTACCTGCTTGTTTAGTCAACCTGTTTATTGGTGGCAACCATGAGTCTTGATACAGTAACACCACAGCAAACACAGCACCTACTATATGTTTTGCCTTCTCTATTAATGGCTGTTTAAATTTAATCGCAAGCAATGCAGCAAAAGCGGCATTAGTTAGTACGTTAAAATCAATTGCACTGTAATAAAACAGAGCAAACTTAACTAAAAAATAAAGGTTCCAAACCCCTAAACCTGATAATTTCACTGCTTATCCTTTTTTACTGTATTTGGTGTATAAGGCTCTAGTACTTCATGTTTAAAAGTAAGCTTATAATAATATTTTGTTATTTGAGATAAAATGTATTTGCCTAGCATACAAAGCACCGCGCCAAGCACCATTGCAAGAAACACGGTAATTAAAAGCTGATTCATACTCATAAGTTATCTCTTAGTTTCATTATAAAAGGCTTAGCATCTGGGCGGCTTTTACTAGAAAATTCTGGGGTGTTAATATTTTCAGTAACGCTGTTTGCTATATCAGGTGCAAATTTATAGCTATCATTCTCAGCAAGTTTTTGCGAGAAATCTACAACACTCTTACCTTTATAAAATCGCCTTAACTGTTTACATTCTTGTTGAATGTAAAAGTGGTCAGAAATTATATTTTGCTGTACAAAAAAATCACTCGTTTTTAATTTAAACAAATGCTTAATTGCATTATCAACGTCATTTTCTCTACAAGCATGCAAATATAAATAAACTGTATTATCTGCAATGCTAAATACATCACCTTCGCGCTTAATATGAAATAAATGCAAAGGATGAATAGGGTCAATTCTTGGTAGTAGCTCAAGTTTCACTAGCACACCACTAACACCTAAATTAACGGCTGAGTCACTATGAATTTCTACTTGTTTCGTAAACTCGATGAAAGGTAAATATCCTTTCGAAAAGGTATTTTCAGTGTATTTCAAAACATCCTCAACTGAGGAAGGTAAAGGCCTTGAAAACTTAAAACCTTGAATAGATTGCACTTGTGAAAGCAAACGCGAAGGCTCTGAAAAGCTATACAAAATTAGATTTACACCCAAGGTTAAAAATAAGCACTCATCTTGATGGCGAATAACACCATCAACATTTTGAATAACAAGCTTTAACCATCGTCCGCAGTTTTTTCTAAGTTCAAAACACTGCTTACCCAATAGCGCCAAATCGGTGTAACGCGTTACTGCAAAAATTAAGGTGGCTGCTTCTACTTTTGGGCCTTTATTAAATAAATCATTATTATCTTTTACGCTTTTATAATGCATCGGTAACTTAGTACCTTCGGGCACAGCACTTTGCACAAGCCAAACATCGTCTTCATCGGCAAACTCTGACTGTTTAAGTGTTTTACTTTCGCTTGCCGTTCCAGTTTGAACAACAAACTGATTACCACTTAATAATAATTGGTAATGTTCACCAGCAATAACCCCCCTACTGTGACGCCAATAATCATATTCAAGTACTCGAACCGCAGAGTCGTTATCAACAAATACCAGCCCATCAAATACATTGTTTAATCGTCTAAATAAAAAGCGATAATTTGCAATATCAGGTCCCGAAATTAAAAATAATAATGTAGCTCCCGTACTACGAACAAAATCGTTGTACTGCCTCATCATCAACTCTAAGCTTTTCTCGTCAGTACTGCTTAACTGTGCTGTATTAAAATGAACAAAAATAAGCGCTTTGTTTAGGCGTTTATAAGCACTTATTTCTTTTATAATACCTGAATTAATTTTCTCTATAGAATGATTCTGTGTTTCTGAGGCCAACGAAAAAGGGTGTACTCTATTATGCTTATAAGCATAATTTAACGATGCAGAAAAAGAAGAATCAAAAAATGATTCAATCTCTTGGGAAACTATATATATATCATTAACCAAGCTTTGGTTAATTGAATGTAACGCCAATTCGATTACAAAATTGTCTAAAGGGGCTAAAACAGCATAACTTGAAGCCGATTTTAACTCTCTTGCAGCAGGCTCTAATCCCGTTATGTTAAAGTTATGCACTTAAAACGCCCTATAAAAAATACTTTTTTACTAGTTTTAACCGTTATTCTATATATAATAGCCAAATATTGTCCACTTTTAATCAAAATAATTAAAGTAACCGTAAAGGTAAGAATGAATAACTTGACGCCTAAAAACTCACAAACGTTAACATCAAGTGACATAGAAAACCTTGCACTACGTTTTGGTGGAAAGAGTGATGACTACATAGAAATTGTAAACAAGCAGCAAAATAATAATACAATTAATAAGTACGCATTACTTAAAGAAATAAACAACGAACTAAACACATAAGTTAGTTCAATTAAAGATAGGTAAAACATCCGTTGCAAAGAGTTTTCGTTAAAGGTATCAAAGGCGGTTTAGGAACTACCTCTGTGGTTGCAAATTTAGCGTGCGTGCTAAAAAAGTCTGACGTTGACGTTATTGCAATCGATCTAGATGCAAAAAGTGACTTAGGTTTACATTTTGGCTTGCCATGGAAATATACCAAAGGCTGGAGTAATGAAGCGAGCTTTGAAGATGCACTTGTGCATTTTCATCAAGATGACGATGGCATTATATTTTTACCATTTGGTGACAGCACTGATACTAGCATCGATAACATCACTAAAATGGTAAGTAAATGCAAAAACCTAAATTATAGCCAAGAAGCTTGGGTAATTTTTGACTGCCCTGCACACATTAACCTTCCCCACTATCCGTTAGAGAAAAGCGATATTGTAATTGAACTGGTTAATTGCGACGCTATTTGTCACAGCTTAATTTATAGACGCCTTCAAACACTCAAAAATTCAGATACTGATTGGAAGCATTACTTTTTAGTTAACCGTTACAATTCTGCATCTACGCTAGAATTTGACTTGTTTTCTCTTTGGCAATCTACTTTCCCTCTTATGGCTCCGTTTTTTATCAACAGTGACGAAGTTATTAAAGAGTCAACCGCATACAGAAATGTAGCGCTTAATTGCGCGCCATATAGTGTCGCAAACGATGACTTTGAAACACTAGCTGGTTGGCTAGTTAGTAAAGCGACCTTATAAAATGAGCATTACATTATTTTATCAGCGTCCTATTCACAGCACTTTATACTTGCTGCTGAGCATTTTATTTACTGATAAGTTAGTCCGGTACATTTTATTTAAGTTTCATAGCTACTTTAATCAACATAAAGTAAATGTTATTGAAGCTTTTATAATGCCTTTTATTACGCTTTTAAGCTCACTGTTTATAAATATTAAAAAGCACAAAATCAGCTTTGAATATACCCTTTATGACTACTACCCTCATTTAAGGTTGCCTTACCGAGCCTACATTTACTCAAATATATTACGCTTTATTATACAAAGTGTTTTTTTAGTGTTTTTTAAAAACCAGCTTAAATCTAGTTCTGTAAAAGAAGATGCTGTTAATTATTTTTATGACGGCGTTAGCTACCTTTTAAGGCAATTACGTTGGTTTGATTTAAAGCTAGGTAGATTATTAAAGCGCCTACTATCAAAAAACAAAAAAGGCCCTAAAAAAAGTGCGTTTAAAACCATGGCGGATGCGCGTGTATGGCAAAATAAACTAGTCAAATACGTCATTCTAGCGTTTATTCTATTTTTATTAGCAATATTTATTACAATTCCTTTTAGCTTGGAAGCTCAAGCCGTTTTTATAAGCTTTATTTTACTAGTTGCGTATGCGCTTAAACGAGTAAAAGGCCAAATAGCAACCATTGTCATGATTACTCTGTCAGTAACTACGTCTTCTCGTTACTTGTGGTGGCGTTACACTGAGACTTTAAATTGGGATGATCCACTTGCACTTGCACTAGGTGGTGGCTTATTACTTGCTGAAACGTATGCCTGGCTTGTACTGATTTTAGGTTTTTTCCAAACAATTAACCCGCTTGAGCGAAAACCGGTTCCTTTACCAAAAAACACTGACTTATGGCCAACAGTAGATGTATATATTCCAACTTATAATGAGCCGTTAAGCGTTGTAAGGCCCACTACTCTGGCTGCTCTAAGCATCGATTGGCCTGCAGATAGACTAAATGTTTATATATTAGATGATGGTAAGCGCCCAGAGTTTAAGGAATTTGCAGAGGAAATTGGAGTGGGCTATTTAGCTCGTTCGGATAACAATCATGCTAAAGCCGGCAATATGAATAGCGCTATGCGTTATACCGATGGCGAATATATCGCAATTTTTGATTGTGACCACGTTCCTGCTCGCTCGTTCTTACAAATGACGATGGGGCAGTTTTTAAAAGACAGTAAAGTATGCTTGGTGCAAACACCGCATCACTTTTTCTCTGCAGATCCGTTTGAGCGAAACCTTAACAACCATAGTCAAATTCCTAACGAAAACATGTTGTTTTATGGGCTTATTCAAGACGGTAACGACATGTGGGATGCGACCTTCTTTTGTGGTTCTTGCGCCGTATTAAAACGAGCTGCGCTTGATGATATTGGCGGTTTTGCGTTTGAAACAGTAACGGAGGATGCTCACACAGCACTTCGTATGCAGCGCGCTGGTTATAAAACTGCTTATATAAATATTCCACAGGCAGCAGGTCTTGCAACCGATAGCCTGTCAGCGCATATAGGTCAACGCATTCGCTGGGCGCGTGGTATGGCGCAGATATTTAGGCTTGATAATCCATTAATGGGTAAGGGTTTAAGCATTCCTCAACGATTATGCTACATAAACGCAATGCTGCACTTTTTATCAGGTATTCCTCGTATTGTATTTTTAACAGCCCCTTTAGCGCTGATATATTTTAATGCATACATAATTTATGCCCCATTTTTAGCTATTTTTATTTATGTGGTGCCGACATTAATTCAAATAAAAGCGACTAACTCGCGTATTCAAGGCAAATATCGTTACTCCTTTTGGGGTGAAGTGTATGAGTCAGTACTTGCTTGGTATATATTAAAACCAACTACCGTTGCTTTATTTAATCCCAATAAAGGTAAATTTAACGTAACCGAAAAAGGCGGTTTAAATGATGAAGAGCATTACGACTGGGGTATTTCTAAACCGTATTTAATTCTCTTACTTATTAATTTACTCGGTATATTAGTGGGTGTATTACGTCTATTTTTAGGTGACCCAAGCCAGATTGGCGTACTTATAATAAGTATGGGTTGGGCTTTTTATAATATTATAATTTTAGGTGCTGCGGTTGCTGTTGCTGCTGAAGCTCGTCAAGTGAGGCACTCGCATCGTATAAAGGCAAACTTTCCTGCCGGCGTTCGTTTAGCAAATGGTCATACTTTGAAAGTAAAAATAACGGATTATTCAGATAACGGCGTGGGCATAGAGACAGATCACGCGCATTTATGTCGTGTTAACGATAAAATTGAATTGTTAATGAGTCGCGGTAATAAGCAGTTTTCGTTTACAACGTATGTATGTAATACCCGCAAAAAACAAATTGGCCTTACACTTAAAGATTTATCTCTCGAAAAACAGAGGGCTTTTATACAATGTACCTTCTCAAGAGCAGATGCTTGGTTAGATTGGCAAAATAACTTTAGACATGACCGTCCATCGTATAGCTTCAAAGAAGTACAAAAAACCAGTTTACGGGGCTTTAGTAATTTATTATTTCATGCTCCAAGAGCGTTACAACCAGTTATTAAGTTAATGACTAATATTGTCATTTACATAAATTCATTTACTCCAAAAAAACCGATAGTGCATAATAATTATGATTAAAAAGTTACTTAATACATTTCTAACATTGTTACTTATTAGTAGCGCATATAAAGTGCTCGCTATCGAGCCTATGCACGACAAAACCCTGTTTGTAAATGGCTACCCTGAGAGTGCCCAGGTTTCTAGTTTACGCCTTAGCTTTGAAAAATTAGGATTCAATGACTATAAACTCGACGGCGTCAATAATAATTCTCGTGTCGATTTCACAAATAGAATTGATAAATTAAGCACTAATTTAAAGCTTAACTTTTCGTACACTAACTCACCTTCATTACTGGCTAATGTATCGCACTTAAAAGTTTATTTTAACGATAACTTAGTAACAGTATTACCTATTAATGAACAGCTAAGTGTTGTAAAAAATACGGTAAGTCATAGCCTTGACCTAAATGCTAAATACATTCAAGACTACAACCAAATTCGCTTTGAACTAGTTGGTTACTATGATTTACGATGCCAAGATTACTTTAGCCGCTCAATTTGGACTGAAATAAACAAATCAAGCCACATCACGCTTGATCAAAAACAGTTAGCAATTGATAGCCGTCTTGAATATTTACCAGAACCATTTTTTGATGCTAAAGATTACAACAAATTAAACTTACCTTTTGTATTTGCAAGCACACCTAATACACAAGCTATAGAAGCGGCAGCCACTTTATCTAGTTGGTTTGGCGCACAAGCAGACTGGCGTGGCGCTAACTTTCCAGTAGTTTTAAATAAAGCACCAGAGCAGCATAGTGTGGTGTTTATTACTAATGACTCAAAACCTGATTTTTTAAAAGATTATCCAGATGTTGAAAAGCCAACCGTCGAGCTAATTTCAAGCCCTATTCACAGATACAATAAAATGCTGCTAATTTTGGGGCGTGACGAAAAAGACTTAAAAACAGCGGTTACTGGTCTTGTGTTTGGTCATAAAATTATGACAGGCCGAAGTGCAAGTATCGAAGCAATTAACAAACTCCCACTGCGTAAAGCTTATGATGCGCCAAGATGGCTTAGAAACGATCGTCCCGTGCACTTTGACGAGCTTGTTGACTATCCAACTCAGTTACAGGCTGAGGGACTTAACAACGGTCCTATAAAGCTAAATGTTCGTTTTGCACCTGATTTATTTACTTGGCGTGAAAAAGGCATTCCTATTACTTTGCAATACCGTAATACGCCAGAGAGCGAAACCTTAAATTCACGTTTAAACATGTTAATAAACCAAGAGTTTATAAGTGGTTTTTTACTTGATAAAAAAGACACATCGTTAACTACCGCAAAAACGTTACTGCCTTTAATCGCTAATACAGACACAACACAAAGCGCAGAAGATTTTTCATTGGAAGGTATTAATCTTGCCAATCGCAATGAACTAAACTTTGATTTTAGGTTTGCAGTACTTAAGAAGGGCGAATGTGCCGTTGCTCCCCCTGGCGGCGAATACGGTGTAATTGATGGAAATTCTAATATTGATGTAAGTGGGTTTGACCATTACATGGCTTTGCCTGATTTAAATGTATTTGCAAATAGCGGGTTCCCATTTACAAAGTATGCAGATTTACAGCAAACTTTAGTGTTAATAGACGAAGTTCCATCACCAAAAGCACTTTCTGTATTATTTAACCTAACAGGCCACTTTGGTGCTATCACAGGTTACCCCGCTCATAGAATAAGCGTTGCTCATTTAAATGAAGATGCAAACTTAGATGACAAAGACATCTTAGTTATCGCAAAACCTAATAGCATTGCTAATAACTTAGATGAAGATGCACAAACTAATATCCTCCTTGATAACAATCAGCGTGCTATAAAACAAGCTATATACAATGGTGCATATGATGAACAAACTACAGATAAAGTAGAAGTAAGTATTAAAAGTAGCGGGGATATGGCCGTTATTACAGGCTTTCAATCACCGTTTGATTCAGAGCGATCAATAGTATCGCTCAGTGCAACATCACAAAAAGCCTTTACTCTACTAGATGATGCGTTAATGAGTTCACAAGCGCTTGCGCAAATTAAAGGCAGTGCTGCGGTCATAAACTCTCAAGGCATTAAAACAATTAAAACTGATGAGCAATATTTTGTTGGTCACATTCCTGTGCATACCCTAATTTGGTTCCATTTATCGGATCACCCGTTTGTACTGGCACTGTTGTCTATTTTAACACTACTGCTGATCTCATTTATTATATGGCGATTACTGCAAGCATTAACATACAAGCGCTTAGCTGAAGGAGATAAGTAATGAAGTCACTCATTAATGTATTTTTTACCGTGATTGCATTATTTACCTTTAATGCCAGTGCACAAATAGAGCAATGCCAACCATGGGATGCATGGCAAACGTTTAAAAGTAACTTTATAAGCCAAAATGGCCGCGTTATTGACTTGGGGAGTGAGCAAAATATCACAACCTCTGAAGGCCAATCTTATGCGTTGTTTTTTGCTGTTGTAGCAAATGACAAAGCAATGTTTGACTTAGTGCTTGATTGGACGCAAGAACATTTATCAGAAGGTGATTTAAGCACTCGTTTACCGGCATGGCAATGGGGTGTTAATAATCAAAATGTTGGCGGAATTTTAGATTCAAACCCTGCGTCTGATTCTGACTTATGGATAGCATACAGCTTATCGCAAGCAGCTATTCTTTGGGATGAGCGCCGCTACAGCATATTAGCAGCTGTACTTGCACAGCGAATAATGCGTGAAGAAACCGCTTATATCTCGGGCCTAGGTTTATCATTACTACCCGCTCCTACAGGTTTTGAATTTGATAACGAACGTTTTAAGTTAAACCCGAGCTACTCACCATTATTTATTTACCAGCAGTTTAAAAAGCTCTACCCACACTCACCTTGGCATCAATTACACGAAGGCTCAGCAAAGCTAATTTTAGATACAGCAAAGCAAGGTGTTAGCCCTGACTGGGTAATGTTTGATGCAAATAACGGCTTTTACTACGATAAGAAAACGAGCGACTTGGGCAGTTATAACGCCATCAGAGTATATTTATGGGCAAGTATGATGGCAGACAACGCGCCTTATAAAAAAGAGCTATTAGCGCAATTCAACCCTTTTATAGAAACAATTAATAAACGTGGTTACGTGCCTTTAAATACCTTTGCTAAATCTGGAAAATCTGAAAAAAGAGGCCCTTTAGGCTTTAATTCAGCTTTATTACCTTTACTGGCGACTAATAACGATAATTCTACGGTAATGGCGATTCAGCAAAAACTAATGATTGATAAATCATTTACCCAGACCCGTTATTACGACAGCGTGCTTAACTTGTTTGGTACAAGTGCTTTAAATAAGCGTTTTTCAATTACAGCAGATGGGACGCTACAACCGGTATGGAGCACTGAATGCCGTTAAGGTTTGCCCTCGCTTGCACATTAGCGCTTAGCTCTGGGTTGAGCGCTAACACAGTCAACGATATTGATACGCAATCTGTTGATTGGTTACTAAGCCAAATAGGTATTGGTGAAGCACAGCAAAATAAAAAACTAGTTGAAGATAGCTTACGAAAGCTAGTCGCTATTGCCCCTGCCCGAATAGAAACGCAGTGCGCAGTAGCGCGTTATGATTTTGCCAATGGCGAATCATTGAAAGCCAACCAGTTATTAAGCAAAATAGATAACGGACTCACTAAGCAAGTCCCTTGTGTTGAAAAACTTAAAATACTCTCTCGTATTGAAGGTAAAGATAAGTCTTTAATTCATGAAGCTAGGCTACTTTCTCGAGCTGGACGTTATGAACAAGCCCGAGAAATATACAATAAAATATTTAAAAACACCTACCCTACACTTAATTACGAGCTTGAGCATTTAAGCTGGTATGGACAAGACAGCGACCAATGGGAAAGTGTTAAAAAAGGCTATGAAAAGTTATTAAAAAGCTATTCTAATATCCCTCAAGTAGAAATACCTTATGCTCGCCATTTACTGAGGAAAAACCCAGCAAATAGTAAAGCTATAGATATTTTAAGTAATTACGGTACTAGCCCTTCTTTTATTAATGAAGTTGAGTTTATTTGGCTTGCAGCTCTTAAGAGTATGGATCTTACTCAAAATACAGTTGAGCAATACCAACGTTACTTCTCTGTGTATCCATTTAGTAGTAAAGGTAAGTTACAATATGAAGATTTCCAACGAGATTTTAAAGTAAGACAAGCATTACTTGCCGATCCCGCGTATCAGCTTTGGCTCAAAGGCGATCGTTTACTTAATAATAAAAAATTAAAAGAAGCTGAGCCCCTACTATTAAATGCTTTAAAAGGGCGGCCAACCGATAAAGAAATTATGCGCAGCTTAGGGTATTTGTATTTAGCGAAAAGCGACTACAAAAAATCATATTACTATTTTTTTACCGCGCAAAAATATACACCTAACTTTGATGAGCGTGAAGGACTTCAAGAGCTCGCGACAGTTGCGAAGTTTTGGCTGTATATGTCTGAAATGGAAGATGCTATAGAGCAATCTGATTTTAAAACAGCACAATTAAAACTAAATCTAGCTGAGCAATTAAATCATGACCAAGAAGCTTTTCTTTATAACAAAGGCCTATTATTAGTAGCTCAAGGAAATTACACACAAGCAGCTACCGCCTATCAAGCAGCCCTAAAAACCAATCCTTTGTATGAAAATGCCTTACTTGGCTTATTAAATATCGCGCAACTAGATCAAAACCAAAAATCAATTCGCAACTTTTATAATTCATTAAACGCAAAGCAACGAGATTTAATCTACCCCTCATATGCACTAGCTACCAGTAATACTCTAAGGGATAAAGCAAGCCAGTATACTAATGGTGGAGAGCTAGAAAAAGCAGAAGAACTACTTAAGCAAGCTATTGAGCTTTCACCTGAACAACCTTGGTTATATTACGATTTAGCTTTTATATACCAACAAAAAGGCCTGACTCAACAAGCACGTGATTTGTTTAATAATGTATTGTGGCAGTTCCCGCTAAACCCCCAAATTAGATATAGCCATGCTTTATTTTTGCGCTCTATAAATGATTATGAAGGAGCTTTGGATACACTTAAATATATTCCTTTTAAAAATCGAGATACCGACATTATTGCTTTAGAGCAGCAATTGTTGCTTAACGAGTCTCTTACTCAAAGCCAGCAATATCTTGATTTAAAAAACAAATCTGTCGCCATCTACCATTTAAGTAACTTAGAAGCGAGAGAGCTAACACCTGAAATGCAAGCTGAGCTTTCTAATAGTTGGTACAAAATTGATGAAAAACGACATGCTCTTAAATTGCTTTCAAGTGCCCTTTCATCTGACTCATCTTTGTCGCCTTATTGGCACCTTTTACAAGGCCAGTGGATACTAGAGCAAGGTAACCAAGTTGAAATTAAACGCTGGTTTGAGGATTACGTGTTACCAGAGAGCGCTTCTGAAAACGAAACGGCTCAATATGTGCAGTTACAAAATAACTACCTCAACCAGTTTTATACAGGCAGTGACTTAATTGCTAAGCTCAATCAGCTTGATCAAAAATATAAAGATATTCCAGCAACAACAACTGCCCTTATTGATGCAAACTTAGCGCTAGAACAATATGAAGCAGCCGTTATCTTATATCAGCGAAAAGTACAAAGTAGTCAAACAATTGAGCCTCAAGCACTTCTCGCTATTGCTAATGCATACATAGAACTTGGAGACGACTTTCAAGCAAAAGAAGTTACGCAAAAAGCGATAGCGCAAACCACATCGCAAGAGGGTTATTTACAACGCCAAATCATGTCATCTCTTAATGAGTTTAATTACTCAGGGGATGCACTTTATTTAGCTAAGCAACTTATTGAAAAGTCACCAAACGATCAAGAGTTACGCTATTTAGGTGCTCAAGTAGCCAGTAAGTTTAATGAAACCGAACAAGCACAATCTTGGTACGCACAAACCCTGTCACCTAATCGTACTTTAAACGAAAAAGAGCTTTACGGAGCGCTTTTAAAAATAGATGAAAACGATCAATGGTATGTAAACGGTGCTAAACGTGAGCTAATAAACGAGCAAAACAAAAACCAAGCATACATTGCCATTGGTGTTAACTTTAGTGGACAAACAAGCACCGAAAGTGAAGCAACACTTGGTGCGGGCTTAGTACCAATTGAAGCTTACTTTCCACTTTGGCAAGGCCAAGGTTTTATTAAAGTAGACCCGACTACTATTAGCGCACAAACAACTCGCTTTGATGAGCAGTTCGCTGGTAGTCGCTACGGACAAGGTGCTTTATGTATTTTCACTTGTTCAGTCGATGAAGTGACACCAGAGGAAAGTGGTGTAGATATAGGTATTGGTTGGCAAAACGAAAACTGGCGTGTAGATGTAGGCACTACACCACTTGGCTTTTTAATTGAAGACTTTGTGTGGGGTGTAAATTACGCAGACAGTTTTGGCGACTTTGGATACAGCCTAGAACTTGAAAAGCGCCCAGTTACAAATTCAGTGCTTTCTTATGCGGGCTTAAAAGATGTAAATACAGGTGAAGTTTGGGGGGGCGTACGCTCTACAGGCCTAACAGCTAATGTATCACACGACTTAGGCGGAAAATGGGGTTTTTGGTCAAGCGCCGACTTTACCCTCTATAAAGGCCAAAATGTAAAAGACAACCAACGCTATCGTATGATGGGCGGTACTTATTACCGTGTAATAAGCAATCAAAAGCGTGAATTTATCGTAGGCGCTAGCTTATTACATTGGGCATACAAGTATAATTTAAGTGAAGAAACATGGGGCCATGGTGGTTATTACAGTCCGCAAAACTATGTAGGTCTATCCGTGCCACTCACTTATGACGCGCGTTGGGGCGATGATTTTGTTTATCGATTAAAAACCGGTGTTTCGTACTCGCAAACAAAAACTCAATCTATTGATTTCTTCCCTAACGATAGCGATTTGCAAATAGCTGCGTATGATAGAGAATCAATAACAGGTGTTGACCCTGTATTTGAAGGTGAAACAAGTTCTGGTGTTTCATATAATCTTGAAGGTAGTTTTGAGTATAGAATAACGCCGAATTGGTTTTTTGGTGGCTACTTAGCCATCGATCGCTCTGACTTTTACGAACCAAACTTTGGTCAACTTTACATACGTTACTATTTTAACCCTGTATACGGTACATTAGAGTTTCCAGGCACGCCTATTGTTCCTTATGCTGAGTTCTAACTTGGCATAAGGTGATACACCGCGCAATACTTCCCCTAGCACTAAGGTATATGTATACTTGTGCCCAATTGTAACTAGGATAAGGGTGTGTCTCTTACCTTCTGGTGTTACTACCATATAGCAAATCATTATCTTAGCTACAAATAATAAACTGATGGTCGAGCATTTTAGTATGACTAAATACTAAGATAGCTAAAGCAAAAAATTATAAGGCCATTACAACAATTCTTAAAGTTAGGAAGTAAATATGAGTTCAGCTCCAGATAGTGGTTGGTTTGGCCACCCTAAAGGACTTTCGACATTGTTCTTCACTGAAATGTGGGAACGAATGAGTTATTACGGTATGCGAGCTATGCTCGTATTATTCATGACAGCAAGCTTACAAGAAGAAGGCCTTGCCTTTACTGTTGCATCAGCTGCTGCAATCTATGGTTTGTACACAGGCGCAGTATACTTTTTAGGCTTACCGGGTGGGTGGCTAGCTGATAGATTGTTTGGTGGTCAAAAAGCAGTTTGGTATGGCGGCATAATTATTATGATTGGCCATATTATTTTGGCTATTCCACATGATTATTCTTTCTTCGTTGGCTTAATATTTGTAGCAACAGGTACTGGTTTACTAAAACCAAATATCAGTGCAATGGTAGGCCAATTATATAGCGATGCTGATGAGCGTCGTGATGGCGGTTACGCTATTTATTACATGGGTATTAACATGGGTTCTTTAATAGGTTACTACGTATGTGGTTACTTTATGGAGAACGTAGGCTGGCACTGGGCATTTGGTGCGGCAGCTGTAGGTATGGCCATTGGTTTAGTGCAGTACAAACTCACACTTAATAACTTACCAAAGCACAGTGCTTTACCGGCTAATCCATTAGGCTCTAAAGGTACTTCACGTGCATGGGGCGGTATTGCTGCATTTGTAATTGCAGCTGCTGCAGTTACTACGGCTGCAATGACCGGCGCTATTGTTATTAATCCAACTGTAGTTGCAGGTTACACAGCCATTGTATTTACTATTATCTTTTTTGTTTATTTTGGAGTTATTTACTTTACAGGTAATTTAACAGATGCAGAAAAACAAAGAATGTGGGCACTATTTTTAGTATGTATTGCATCTGCATGTTTTTGGTCTGGCTTTGAACAAGCTGGTTCATCATTAAACTTATTTGCTCGCGACTATACTGACCGTCTTATTGGTACTTTTGAAATCCCTACAACGTGGTTTCAATCATTAAACTCACTGTTTATTATTGCTTTATCGCCATTTTTTGCAGCGCTTTGGATTAACTTATCTAAAAGCTTAGTATCACCTAGCTACAGCGTTAAATGTGCAATTGGCTTAATTATCATGGCATCAGGCTTTTTAGTTATGTTTATGGCGGCTCATTACGCAGCTGAAGGCTTAAAAGTTGCGCCTTACTGGCTTGTTACTACGTACTTTTTACATACAGTGGGTGAGCTTTGTTTAAGCCCTGTAGCATTAAGTGCTGTAAGTAAGTTATCGCCTAAACGTTACACTGGCCAAATGATGGGTGTGTTTGTATTAACTTACTCAATCGGTAACATCATCGCAGGTTTACTTGCTGGTAATTTCGATCCGAATAATGTTGATGAAATTCCTAACTTATACTTACAAATTGCATTATTTAGCATTGGTGTTGGTGTTGTTTTAGTACTAATGACTTTTAAAGCTAAAGTATGGGAAAAACAAGGTTTAGAAGAGAAAGTCTCTTAATTATTGTTTATTTCAAATGTAGCAATATAACCTAAGACAATTCCTCCATAGCTTCTATGGGGGAATTTTTTATTCAACTTTGCCCTTCCCCCGTTAACTGATATTATATCCTGATTGGTTATTGAATAGACTCAGGGACATCCGTAGATGCAATCGTTAACGATATCACGTGTTATTATATTTATATTTCTTAGCTTTATTCTAACTGCCTGTGGTAGCGGTGATGAAGTGACGGTTAATCCAAACGATCCTGTTGAGCCTGAACCTAGCAAATTAACACTATCAAGCGCTAATGGTTTAGAGGCTACATTAGACGAAGGCAATTTTATATTTAATGCACCTTCCAGTGCTATTTCTAGTGATGTAGAGCTTACCTACGAGAAAACATTATTAGATGAGACGAATATACAACAAAATATAATTTCTGATTTACATGCGCTTACGCCCTCCACGCTTACTCTTGAAAAACCTATTACCATTACAATAAAAATCCCTGATGACTATGCATTAGGCGGACAACTGTTTATCGCAAAACTATCGGGCGCTAATTGGGATACTGTTACAAATTCAATAGTTTTAGATGGGTTTGTTAGCGCTCAAGTAACAACACTGGGCACATATGCAATACAAATGCAGCGCAATGAAGCTTTCGCAAATATCGGCCCAACTTGCGACGCTAATGCAACAGAGCAATCGGTAAGGTTTGTTCACGTTGCAGATTTACATGCTCGCTTTGGCTATGAAGAGCAATATTTCAGCCGGATCAAAGCCTACTACAACCAAGTAGCAAGCCAAACCCCGCACACCTTATTTACAAACGGTGGTGACGACTATGAAAAAGGCACCGTTGCTGAGCAATTATCACAAGGTACCGCGACAGAAGAAGCTATAAAAGCAATGCAGTTTGACCTGCGAGTCGTTGGAAATCATGATTATGCTTGGGGCCCTGAAAAATTACTAAGTTATTCCCAAGACGAGAATGCAATTGTACTTGCTAGTAATACTCGTTATGAAGCAGAGCAACTACAAGATTTTGCAGGCGTAGGATTTGCAAAAGTACAAGTAGGGTGTATTACACTTGGTGTCTTTGGCATGACCTCAGTGCCATGGAATGAGCTAGATGAACCAATTCAAGATGATCCGATCCCTGATTTTATTAAACAATTTAAAATGAGCTGGCAATGGCAACAAATCGCACAAAGCATCGTAAACCAATACAGTGATGATGTAGATTACATGATTATGTTGAGCCACTTAGGTGTAGGCCAAGATACTGATATGGCAACAAACGTACCCGGTATAGACTTAGTACTTGGCGGCCATACACACGGTGGGGAAAGCTACACTACCCTTGATAACGGCGCTATTGTTTTACAACCGGACTTTTACGCTAAAGGTATTACGGACTTAACGCTTAATTTTAATTTAGCTGATAAATCATCCCCAGTTGTTGATTACAAAACGATTGAAACCGATACAATTGATGAACGCGATGAGGCAACAAAACTAGCTATAGATGAGATAATGGGGCGTTATGCTCCCGATGCAGAAACTGAAATCGCTATTTCTGAAAACTATCCAACTGATGCGCAGCTAGCCGAAATAACCGCCTTAGCCGCAAAACATTCAAGCACAATTAGCGCAGCATTACTTAATCCTGAACTAGTACAAAAGCGCTGGACACCCGGCACACTTACTCAAGAAGACTTCCATAAAGCTTTTTACGTAGAAAGACAGCCATCAAATACGCCAGGGTTTAACTCTATTTATAAAGTAACAGTATCGGGAAGCGACTTAACAACGATGTTTGCAAGTCAACCAGATTGGTTTTTACTTAAACCTGAAGATATACAACCCACAAATAATTACGAAGTTGCACTATTTAAAGGAGCAGCTTTGAATCCTGATTTATTTTTTAATAGTGTTACATTCTCAAACGTAGAACCAATAGCTGAAGCTTGGTGGCTACTTGATAAATATGCACGTGCTAGAACAAGTCAGTGCCTACACCTTGACACTGACACCGAACTTTATTCATGTAACAACTTAGCAAATGTAACCGTATGGAACTTTGACGATACTAACAACCCGTTAGCAGCTGATTTTGGACCTTCGGTACTTAGCTACTTTGATCCAGATGAAACAAACTGGGGCACTGCAGAGACACAATATAGCACCACTACTCAATTAAATATTGATGATTTAAGTGATAGTCCTTCAGGTGTTATGGCGTTTTCTCGCCACGCTCCAACAGAAGGCTTACTTATTGATTTAAACACACCAGCAAATGGTGACTTTGCAAATGAAGGAATGGTGTCTGACTACACCTTGGTTATGGATTTATACTGGCCCGCAGAAGGTAAAGATATTTACCGTGCAATTATGCAAGCCAATACAACTGATTATCTTAATGATGATGCCGATATGTTTATTGACCCAAGCGGCGGCTATGGACAAGCAACTAGCGATAGCGGCTATTTTGGCAATACACAACCTGACTCTTGGCATCGTATAGCTTTTGTATTTTATACAGCACCAACCAACGGGGTGTTTGAAGTTTATATAGATGGAGAACTTGCTGGCGTAAAAGAAGATGGCGAAATCGATAGTCGCTGGGCACTCAATCAATCTGTATTGCTTTTTACAGATAACAATTATGAAACAGTACCAGGGTACTTAAATTCGCTGCTTTATGCAGGACGTGCTATGACCAGAGATGAAATTAAAAGTATGGGCGGCGCACAACAAAAGCTGTCTTTTGAGCAACCGACGCGAGTGCTAAATCAAACCATTGAGCGCCATTACCAAGCAGCTCCAGCAATTAAAACTAACATGTGGATAGAACAACGGAACAAGTTCTTTGGTAACGGCTCTTAAAGTGTAAACAATTACATACAAAAAGGCTTTTACTTATTAATTGTAAGAGGAGGTTTAGCGCAGGTTAAACCTCCTTTTTAGTATTTAAATACAATGACTTAAAAACAAATGCTCCCACTTGAATTTATACCATATAACTTCATTTTACTTAACTGTATTACAAACACGTAACTTTATAATAACCGTCCTATAAAATTTACACATGCACTATATACTAAATAGCGCCCCCCTCTTCCCCAAATTAAAAATCTGGTTGATTATCTACTGCAATATGACAACAACACATAATCGCAGTGCTTAATTGCGGGAGTAATAATAATGAGTGAAGTAAATAACTATTTGGGTTTAGTCGGTATTGAGTTTACCGAGTACGCAACACCTGATGCTGATTATATGAATAAAGTATTTACTGATTTTGGCTTCTCTAAGCTTAAAAAATTCAAAGGTAAAGACATTGTTTATTACAACCAAAACGATATTCACTTTCTTCTGAATAACGAGCGTGAAGGTTTTTCTGCAGAATTTGCTAAAAGCCATGGCCCTGCTATTTGTTCAATGGGTTGGCGTGTTGAGAATGCTCAAAAAGCATTTGAAACAGCTGTAGAACGTGGTGCAAAACCAGCGACCGACTCAACGCATAAAAATATGCCTTACCCTGCGATCTATGGTATTGGCGACAGCCTAATTTACTTTATTGAACAATTTGGCGACAAAGGCACTATTTACGAAAGTGATTTTGAAGACTTAGAAACGCAAAATGTTGTAGAAGATAAAGGCTTTATCCGAATCGATCATTTAACCAATAACGTTTATAAAGGCACCATGGAAAAATGGGCTAACTTTTATAAAGACGTATTTGGTTTTACTGAAGTACGCTACTTTGACATTAAAGGTCAAAAAACAGCGCTTATTTCGTATGCACTTAAATCGCCATGCGGCACCTTCTCTATTCCAATAAACGAAGGTAAAGGTAACGATAACAACCAAATTGATGAATACCTTGGTGAGTACAACGGCCCAGGCGTTCAACATTTAGCGTTTTTAACAGATGACTTAGTAAGCTCTCTTGATAAGCTTGATAAATCAACAATTGCCACACTCGATATAATCCCAGAGTACTACGATACTATTTTTGACCGTGTACCTTGGGTTGCTGAAGATAAAGAAAAAATTCGTGAGCATCAGATACTCGTAGATAGCCAAAGTGAAAATTGTTATTTATTACAAATTTTCTCTAAAAACTTATTTGGTCCAATCTTTATAGAAATGATCCAACGCGTTGATGATGGTGGCTTTGGTGAAGGTAACTTCCAAGCATTATTTGAATCAATCGAACGTGACCAAGAGCGTCGCGGCGTTTTATAAAATATTTGAGTAAATTAAAAGCAGCGAACTTCGCTGCTTTTTGTCGTTTTAATATTTAAAAAGTATGGCGCCAAGTACAAGTATGATTAAATAAACTATACCTTGTCGCCATACAGTAAAATCCAAAGGAAATGTAATGAGCCTAATTAACGAAACCCACGATATTAATTTAACCAGCTGGGTAGAATCAGCTAATGTTGATAATTGCGACTTCCCGATTCAAAACTTACCGTTTGCAGAATTTCGTCGTAAAGGGTCTGATGAGGCCTTTCGTGGTGGTGTTGCAATTGGTGACCAAGTAATCGATTTAGCAAAACTAAGTAAATTAAACGTTTTAACAGGTGACGCTAAAACAGCCGCAGATGCAGCAAGTGAGGCAACCTTAAATACATTTATGGGTTTAGGGAAGCAGTATTGGTCAGCCCTTCGTCTAGCCCTTTCAAAAGCACTAAGAGCAGGCTCTGAGCACCAACAAGCGCTTAGCGATACATTGGTTGCACAGTCTGATATAGAGTTTTCTTTGCCTTGTCGCATCGGTGATTACACTGACTTTTACACTTCTATTTATCACGCTACAGCTGTGGGTAGTTTATTTCGCCCTGATAACCCATTATTACCTAACTATAAATGGGTACCTATTGGTTATCATGGTCGCTCTTCATCTATTGACGTATCGGGTCAAACATTTCATCGCCCTAAAGGCCAAACTAAAGCGCCAGACGCAGAAGTGCCATCATTCGGTCCTTGTAAACGCCTTGATTACGAACTAGAGCTGGGTATTTACTTAGGTAAAGGCAATGCACTGGGCGATGCAATCGCTATCGAAAATGCTGAAAACCATGTATTTGGCTTTTGTGTATTTAATGATTGGTCAGCACGTGACTTGCAAGCGTGGGAATATCAACCGCTTGGTCCATTTTTAGCTAAAAACTTTGCCTCAACTGTATCGCCTTGGATTGTAACAACCGAAGCATTAGCGCCTTACAGAACAAGCTGGACACGTGATGAAAACGATCCACAGCCAATGGACTATTTAGAATCAAAAGCGAATCGCGACCAAGGTGCTTTTGATATTCAAATGGATGTTAAAATTCAAACGCAAAAAATGCGTAGCGAAGGCCATAACCCAACGCGCGTATCAACATCTAGCTTTAAGCACTCTTACTGGACTGTGGCACAAATGGTTACTCATCACACAGTAAATGGCTGTAACTTTATGCCAGGTGACATGCTAGGTTCGGGCACTCAGTCGGGTCCAACGCACGAAGAAGCAGGTTCATTACTTGAGCTTTCTCGTGGCGGTAAAGAAAAAATCACGCTAAGTAATGGCGAACAACGTAGCTTTTTAGAAGATGGCGATAACGTTATTATGCGTGGCTGGTGTGAAAAAGAAGGCTATGCACGTATAGGTTTTGGCTCTGTAGAGAGTACTGTACTGCCGGCAAAATAATACGCATATTAAAAAATTTATTAAAAGGGCTGCTTACTAAAAGCAGCCCTTTTTTATTAATTTTTGAACAGTTACAATTTTTTTCTAGCTTTTTTAACTCAAATTGCTATCTTAATTCGGTTAATAGCCAGTGTTTATATGCCATGTCAGTATTTATAAAGTCTTTTTATCATAAATTTTTCCCTGCTCGTCAGCTACTTATTCGTCAAAATGGCGAAGTTAAGCATGTTGTTTTAGCCTCTTGGTTTCAACTTCTTTTAGCGTTGCTTATTTTAGTCACTTTTACTTGGCTGAGTATTTCAAGCTTTCGTGTTTATACACAAACAAATAAAATCTCTGACATAAAACAAAATCAAATAACCGAGCAAACGCTGTGGCAACAAAAAGTCAGTGAGCAACAAGCCCTTCAAGCAACGCAGTTAGAGCAACTTGCAATTCTTGAGCAAAAGCAGGCGCTACTGCAAAGCATGATAGAATCCCTTCCTGCTTCAATTAGCAAAGACGTTATTAAGCTTGATACAGAACTTGATGTACCTATTAATGAAAATGGCAATGAATTTCATGAGCCATTAGTCGATGAAAATCAAAAAGGTAAACAAGCACAGTTAATCGCTCCAATCACATTTGCAACAAGAGTGGCCAACTTAAATAATCAGTATGAGCAAAGCTTTACCTATTTAGATAACCAAATTAGTGAACGTCACCAAGCCATTTTAGCTATGGTTAAAGGCGCAGGAATTGAGTCTGCGCTTGAGCAACACCTAATATTAAGCGCCCAGACAACTGCACAAGGTGGGCCACTTGATATATTTAACGAAACAAAAATTCCGAGCCACTTTTTAGCCATCGTTGATAAGTTATTAATATTAAATAATTTAGAAAACTTTTTAACTGAGCTACCAAATACCCTGCCTTTAGCTAAAGCTAAATACTATATTTCGAGTAATTTTGGCCTTAGAAAAGATCCCATGAATAGTAATCATGCCTTTCATAAAGGAATTGATTTAGCCGGTTGGCATAAAACCGAAATATTCGCTCCAGCAGACGCTGTAGTGCTCCGTGCCGGTCGTAATGGTGGTTATGGTAACTTTATTGAGCTTGAACATAAAAATGGCTTAGTGACTCGATTTGGACACTTAAATAAAATTAAAGTAAAGAAAGGTCAATCAATCACTAAACATGATGTAATCGGTTTAATGGGCAGCACCGGCCGAAGCACAGGCACGCATTTACACTACGAAGTATTACTTAATGGTAAACAAGTCAATCCTCTAAAAATAACAAAGGCGCTTTCTCATGTTTGGTAGAAAAAAACAAAAAACAGTTAGCTCTAATTTAAAAAGAGTGAATCACACACCGTCTATTATTTCTGAAGACGTACGCCTTACAGGCACTTTAGTTAGCCAAGGTGAAGTACAGCTTGATGGCCGTATTGATGGTGACATAAAAGTGGAGCATTTAGTTATTGGCTCAGCGGGAGTTGTTGAAGGTATTGTTGAAGCTAAAAGCGTTATTGTTAAAGGTAAAGTTATTGGGTCAATTAATGCCAGTGAAGTAAAAGTACAAAGTGGCGCTCATGTTCATGGCGATGTATTTCACGATACATTGAGTATTGATGCAGGTGCAGTAATTGAAGGCAGTTTAAAGCAACGCTTTGAAAAAGAAGAGCCGGAACTAATTTCGAAAGAACTAAAACCCGCAAAAGAAGTTAAAGCATTATTGAAAGAAGATGGCAGCGACTTATCATTTGTAAATAAACAAGCCGCTGATAAAAGCTAAGTCAAATTAGCTTTACGTAAGTTACCTTTTCTCAGTAATGTACATAGTAATATCTGCAGTGAAAACAAGCTCATTGCGGGTATTATACAGTTTAACCGGTACTACTAAGTCTTCTTTATCAATCCACTTATGTGGTAAATCAATTTCAGCGACTGCTCGTACATCTGTATCTACTTTAGCCAAATACCTAACTGTCATCCCTTTTGGGATCCAACGATGCGTTTTAACTGGCACTGTTGCATCAACCATTACACCTGCACACAATTCAGCTAAGTTACACTGCGCAATAGCATGAATAGTTCCAATATGATTATGAACGCTTCGGCGGTTTTTAACCACCGCACTACAATGGCCCTCTCTCAAATCGAGTACGTAAGGTTTCATCGAACCAAAATATGGCGCTTTAAAGCAAACAGCTTTAGTAAAAAGCCAATTCCCAAAAGGTAGGCGCTTAAATTTATGCCATGTTTGTACAAGTGCAGATTTATTACTCATTATTATTTTCCATCAACAGTTACTTTTTTAAAATTAACACATCAGACCAGTTTTAAAAAGTGCATTTATGCTGGCTTTTTAGCTTAATCCAATCAAAAAGTAAGAATGACGACCTATGCAGGGGTCATAAGCCCTTTCTTTTTTATGAGTGCCCACCTAAAATACTCGACAAAAGGAGACTCAATGCAAACACAGCCCGCTAAACCTAATATGACTTTGTTACTTATCTTAGCGTTACTCGTTATATTTTGCCCTATGGCAATCGATATTTACCTACCTGCTTTTCCAACTATTGCAGAACAATTTGCAGTTACTGAACAACAAGTACAGCAAACCGTTGCTATTTTTATGCTAACAGTGGGTTTAGGCCAATTAATTGCAGGTCCTTTAGCTGATAAATTTGGCCGAAAGCCAGTGGCTATAGTGGGCATTAGTTTATATGCAAGCTCTGCATTACTCGCATACTACTCGCCTTCTTTTGAGATATTACTAATAGCACGTGCTTTTCAGGGATTTGGAGCGTGTGCCACATTTGTTGTCGCATTTGCGATAGTGCGTGATAAATATGGCAGTGAACGAAGCGGACAAATGATTACCTACCTTAACGGGATTGTGTGCTTTATTCCGGCAATGGCACCTATTTTAGGGGCTTGGCTTACCGTACAGTTTGGCTGGCGTATGAACTTTATGTTTTTAACCGCGTTTGCTATTTTGGGCCTTATTGTTACCCTATTCTTTTTTAGAGAAACTCGTCCTGCTGATAGTCATTATCAGGGGCATATTTTAGATTTACGTCGCTTTACACCGATTATTAAAACACCGGTATTTTTGTTTAATAGCCTAATTTGTATGGTCTCAATGTCAGCCATATTAGTGTATGTAACGCTCGCACCAGGCTGGCTTATTACACATTTAGGCGGCACCGTAGCCGACTTTACTTTTTGGTTTACGTTAAATGCCGTAATAAGTATTGTCGCAAGTTTTATTTTACCTACCTACATTAAACGAAATAGCCAACGTGCTTTGCGTGTCGGTGTGAGTGTACTGGTTTTCTCAGGCATTTTAATGCTAGCCTTGAGTCATATAGAAACAGCATTTGCGCTTATGCTACCTATCTTAATTGCTGCATTAGGGTTTGCTTTAAGTTTAGGCTCTGCTGCAGGAATGTCTCTGTCTAGCTTTCCTAAACAAGCAGGCACAGCCTCTGCATTACTCGGTGCTATGCAAATGAGTGGCGCGAGTATACTTGTTGTTTTAACCCAATATTTAGGGCTAAGCACACCGTGGTTGATTGCTTTTCACTTATTATTGCTAGTTCCGCTTTGGCTTATTTTAATGAGCAAAAAAGCACATACTTTACACCCGGCTAAAAGTACTCAATGATCAATCCTGACTTTCTAGTCTCATTTTTATTAGCCAGTTTTTTAATGGCAGTAGCGCCTGGGCCATCAAATGCATTTTTGATGGCGCAAACATTTGCTAATGGTCGAAGTGCTGGTATGCAAAGTGCTTTTGGTTTTGCATTAGGTGGGGTTGTTCATACGCTATTTGCTGTTGTAGGCCTAAGCGCAGTACTGAAAGCTTCCCCTAGTGCCTATGCCGCAGTGCAATATGCAGGCGCAGCATACTTATGCTATTTAGGGTTTATGATGATTAAAGGCACGCTAAAGCAGCCAGAGCCGACATCTGATGACAAGCAAACCGATAAACCGCATATAAGTACCAGTAAAAAAAGTAATGTCATGTTTCAGGCCATGATGACTGAAGTATTAAACCCTAAAGTAGCATTATTCTTTATTGCATTTATTCCACAATTTGTAGATCCAACGCTTTCATCGGCTACTTTTCAGCTCGCATTTTTTGGCTTACTTTACCCTCTTTTTGCTTTTCCGATTGACTGCACGTATATTTATTTTGGCGACAAAATTGCACAGTTTTTTAGACGTAACCCAAATAGCCAACTTTGGATTGATAGGATCACTGGCATTGTATTTATTGCCCTTGCTATCAATCTATTATTTTAACTAACCTGCACTTTGGTTAAGAGATTTATTCTTCCGAGTTTAGGTTCATCAATAAAAAGAATTAGCATGGAACAAAAAACACAATCTCTTCCCGCACAAAAAAATATTGCTTTAGTGGCACACGATGGTAAAAAAGCAGCACTAAAATTATGGTGTGAAAAGCACAAAGAAATACTAAGTAAGCACACTTTATATGGCACAGGTACTACGGGGCATTTAATTCAAAAAACTACGGGGCTTGATGTAGTTCAGCTTTTAAGTGGTCCTATGGGCGGCGATCAACAACTTGGCGCTAAAATAGCAGAACATGAGATACATGTTTTAATATTTTTTTGGGACCCATTAGCATCACAGCCTCATGACCCTGATGTTAAAGCGCTGCTGCGTTTAGCAGCTGTTTGGAATATTCCGGTGGCGTGTAATGAAGTGAGTGCAGATATGTTATTAAGCTCACCGCTTATGGACGTAGAGCTTGAACGCACATTGCCAGATTACGAAAAATACCTCGCAACCCGACAAATAGATCTTTAAACCTCAATTGTAATCTAGGTTATTTATAAAGCATGCTGGCCCATTTAGTCAGGCCAGCGGTTACACTACCAAAGTGATCCCCGTTAACCATCTTTATATCGCCTAAGTGCTCACTTAAAGCCGCTTTAATCAATGGTGACTGTGCACTACCGCCTGTTAAGTAAATAATGTCTGGCGTGGTCGCAGCGTCGCTGATTGCTTGTTTTGCTAAAGTAACTATTTGGCTAATACTACTCTCAACGGCAACAGCTAAATCTCTTACAGATACATTTTTATTCAGCCCACTATCTAAAAAACTTAAATCACAATCAAACACACTAGCAGACGAAAGTGCTATTTTAGCCGCTTCACCTTGTTGCACTAACTGATGGCCTTGCTTGTTTTGCTGTAAATGTATTAAACGTTTATAAAGCTCAGGTGCACTTACATCACGTAATTGTGCGTTTAGCTCTCGGGTATGGCTTTCACTATAAAATTGGCTTTGTAAGTTTACATCGTTAATTTTACACGCTTGCCAAAACGCTTGATTAGGCAAAGGCAAACCCGATTTAAACGTACTACCTAAACCCAATAACGGCATTAAACCATGAAAGCTCAAAGCAATATCTAAATCGTTTCCGCCAACACGTTTACCACTGTGAGATAAAAAATCGCTATCGCGCTGGCTATTTCCTCTAAAGCTTGGGCCCATTTGTACAAATGAGCAGTCACTTGTACCACCACCAATATCAATAACGAGTACTTTTTGATCCTGAGTTAAATCACTCTCGTAATCGATACCCGCAGCAAGTGGCTCATATAAAAACTCTACGTCTTTAAAACCAGCACGTTTAGCAGCACGCTCTAAAATACCGACCGCTTGTTGATTTGATTGCTCACCACCCACAGCTTGAAAGTTTACTGGGCGACCAATCACTGTTTGTGTAAGTGTTTTACCTAAAGAGAGCTCAGCACGTTGCTTAATTTTTAAGATCATCGCGGTTGCGATATCTTCAAAAAAGTTAATTTGACCTTGCTTTAAACCTGTTGCACCAAAAAATGATTTAGGAGACTTAACAAAATAGCCTTCTTCAGGAAACTGCACGTACTCGCTAATCGCTTCACGACCAATAAATAGGGTTTCATCTGAAGGTTGTAAATCAAGGTCTGACTTAATACGAGGTAAGGTATTTAATAATGCTTGGCGCTGCGTTAAAAAGTCATGCTCATGGGCTGTGCCATGTAAATGCTTAGCAACAAAATCAACAACCAACGCGCTGTGATGAGTGTAAAGTGTAGACGGTAAGTAATGTTTTCCTTGCTCTAGCGGTACTAATTGAACATTACCCTCGCTCATTACACCCATAGCACAATTAGAACTACCGTAATCAAAACCTACAAACATACTTCACCACACATTACCAAAAAGGCCGCGCAATTTAGCACACTTTGTAAAATTTATAAATGTTATAAACTATCTCTGACCCGTAAAAAACTGGCAAAACGCGGTAACCCATTTTTTGTTAAGCCATGAAATCGGTACGTTACAGTACTACCAATCTCCGGTGGGATGGAGCGCTGTGCATCATTAAACCCAGTACCAATAGAAAATACCTGCCCCTGCGCTGTTTTTACCCTTAATGCCCCTAACATACCTTGATATTTACCTTTGCCTGGTAAGTGCGCAATTACAACCGCTTCTGCATCTAAATAAGGTTTTAATTTTAGTAATGCATTACTTCTTCCATTGCTGTGCTTCGCGCTGGCCAAATGAAGCATTACGCCCTCGCCGCCCTGCTTAGTTATGTTCTCAAAATACTCTGTAAGTTGCTCATTATTTGTAAAGCTATATTGAACTACAGCACTAATGTGCGGCGAGTTTAGGCTAGTAATAAGCTCATTATAGTTTTTATAGCGAGTGCTAAAAGGCAGATTTTTATCTGGCATATCAAATACTTTATAAGTAATAGTTTGCCAATCATGATTATTAGGTTTTTTAGTTCTGACTATGCCACTAAGCGCAGAAAAGTGCTCACGTTTAGTCCACAGCTCACCATCAAGCCATATATTTGGCAATGGCGCTGTAAACCAACTGGGCGCATTGATAATATTACCCTTACGAGTGACAAACTCCGTGCCGGTCCAGATAGCTCTTACGCCATCATATTTTTCACTGACTAAATATTTACTTACATCATAATGCTTCGTTTCGTCATATACTTTAGCAAGTAAAACAGACGGTTGTGCTGCACTTATGCATTGCGTAAAAAGTACAATAACAATTAAAAGCAGGTGTTTAATAGTAAACATTGGCGCATCCAAGCACGTAAAAGTTGGCTTAAACTATAGTTGAGATTGCGCCCATTGCCAAAACTCATCTAAGTTGCTCATTTGATAGGTAGCTTGGCTAAAGTCGTGATCTTTAGTATGGCTATTGGCAATGGCTACAACACGTAACAAAGCATTATTAGCAGCTGTTACCCCTGTGTAAGTATCCTCAACAGCAATTGCATTGCCAGGTTGTATATTTATCTGCTCAAGTGCCAGTAAATACGGATCCCCTGCAGGTTTAGGATTAGTTACATCATCTTTTGTAACCACCGTATCAAACAGCTCATAAAACCCTAAGCCTTTCAGTATTGGCATAGCTTCACTTTTAGCACTGCCTGTTACTAGCGCCATTTTTAAGCCACTCGCTTTTACAGCTTTCAATGTTTGCTCTGTAAATGCCATCAGTGGCGGTAAATGTGTTACTACATATTCACCAAATAAACGGTATTTTTCATCTGCTAAAAACTGTGCACTTACCGATAAGTTATGCTCTTGCTTAATTTCAATTGCGGCTTCTAAAGTGGGCCGTCCCGAAAAGCGCTGACAAAAATCATTTTCTAAATAACTAACACCGTAGGGTTTAAGTAATTTACTCCAGCATACAAAGTGCATGCTTTCTGAATCAACTAATGTGCCATCCATATCAAATAATATTGCTTTTAAAGTCATCCTCATTCCTTATTTAACTTGTGCTAAATTTTGACAATAAAAAAGGCGCCTTAAGCACCTTTTATATAAATACAGTTATTGCGTTAAGCCTGCTGGCGGCTCACCCGTTGCTTCCTCACCCGTTTCAACATCAACAAGCTCGTAGCCACGCGTTTTACGTACAACTTTAAGTACTGGTTTATCAAATGCAGTTTTTAAACGCTCAGAGTCATCTTTCAACTCATCTAAGGTTGTTCCAAAAGGGGCTGCGCCAGTTTCTGACCAGTTAGTTACTTTACCATTTAGGTTATATTCTACTTCATGTATTTGATATTGCGCTGCTTCGTCTTTCGTTGCTTCACAAAAAATTACACGGTAATTCCAAAATCCAGCCATCTTTTTATCTCTTTAAATTAATTAACGCTACTTTACCAGCTTTATAAAAACATAAAAGCCTGCACAAGGCAGGCTTTTAAAAATTAATATAATTTAAGGTTATCTCTAGAAGAAGTTAACTTTAAATTCAGCACCAACATAACGCTCTTCGTTAACAATACCTGTATTGTTATTGAAATCTACAGCGCCAATAACTTGTTGCTCGTCAAATAAGTTACGAACAAACGCAGCAACTTCGTATTCGTAATCGCCTTCAGACCATGTGTAACCTGTACGCAAACCTGTTTCAATAAGCTCTTTACCTTCAAACTCTACTGATTCGTAAAGGAACATATTGATTTTACTACGATAAGAAATATCACCGCTTGCGAAGAAATTACCATCGGCAAGTTCTTTAGTGTAGCGAAGCGTAAAGTTAGAGATCCACTCAGGAGCATGCGGTAAGCTATTACCATCAAGTACAGCAAGACCAGAACCATTAATTGGGTCAGTTACAGTACATTGAGCACAAACAGCGACAGCTAAATCGTTATCTTTAATTTCTGTTTTATTGTAGCTTAAGTTAAACGTTGCATTAAACTCATCGCTTAATACCCACTGCGAGTCTAACTCAAAACCATAGCCAGTCGTTTTATCAGCATTAACTAAACGGTTAAAGTTAGCACCACCGCCTACAGCAGTAAGCTGTTGGTCGTCCATCGTGTAGTAAAATACAGTTGCATTTACACGGCCTTGGCCGTCTAGCACGTCTGATTTAATACCTGTCTCGTACGATGTTACCGTTTCTGACTCAGCTGTTGTAACGTCATCACCAAATAAAATACGACCTTGTAAACTAGGTGCGCGGAAGCTGTTTGCTACACGGCCGTACCAGTTAACATCATCGTTTACTTTATAGTTTGCAGATAAATCCCAGCTAACATGGTCGTCACTAACATCACGTTCTACAAGTAATGCACCGCCACCAATTGGGCTAAGTGTACGATCAGCTACAAAATCTTTATCATCATCAGAATAACGAAGGCCCGCTGTTACTTTTAAATCATCTGAAAAAGTATAATCTACAGAACCAAATACAGCCCATGCCGTTGTGTCTTGTTGTTGGCGAACATAACCATTTAAAGCACCAGCATTAGGTGTTGAGAATGTATCGTAGCTGAAGTTTTCAATCGTTAGCTCTTCATCAAAGTAAAATACACCTACTTGATAATTTAAGTCACCATCAAAGTTACTAGATAAACGTAGCTCTTGCGTCAACTGGTCGTGATCTGGAATGCCATCAGCACTTTCTGAAGAGAAAGGGATAAAACCGGGTCCCATGAAATCTGGAATATAAGAAGCACCATAACCGCCGTCGATGTCAGCGCGAGAATAAATTTCAGCACTTTCCCATGCAGAAATAGAAGTGATTGTGTGGTTTTTAAGTTCCCACTCAAGCTTTAAGCTTGCACCTTCCGATTCTACTTGTTGAGTAGAGCGAGATGCCGCATCTTGATAAACAACATCATTTTCGTAGTTATCTACTAGCTCATTAGTACCCGCTTTAATTACATTTGCACGAAAGGCAATTGGTGAGCCATCTAAGTCACGTGTGTGATAGTTTAATAAAGCAGTAAAATCATCGCCTTCATATAAAAACTGAACGCGTGCCGCTTTTTCAGTGTAACCACCTTGCTCATCTTTAGCTTCAAAGCCTGGAGCTTGGTTATCAATGTAATCGTCTTTGTCTTGCCATAATAATGAAACACGAGCAGATAAACGGTCAGTTAAAGCACCACCTACAGCACCACTTGTATCTACAGCACCACGGCTACCGTATGAAACAGAGCCATATCCATCAAATTCTTGGCTTGGTTTAACAGTATCAAACTTAACAAGGCCAGCTGGCGTGTTACGGCCAAATAGCGTTCCTTGAGGACCACGTAATACTTCTACGCGTTCAACATCAAATACTGGGAAACCTTTTAAAATTGCATTTTCTTGAACTACTTCATCAACAACAAGTGATACTGGCTGTGATGCATTCAAATCGAAATCGGTATTACCTAAACCACGAACGTAAAAGCGTGGGAATGAACGACCAAATGAAGACTCAATAGATAAACTTGGAATTTTCGCATTTAAAAAGCGAATATCCATACCTGCAGAGCTATATGCATCAAGGTTATCACCTTGTAATGCAGATACAGCTACAGGTACTTCTTGTGCATTTTCTACGCGTTTACGGGCGGTAACTTGAATAACTTCTAGTTGATTGCTTTTTTTAGCCGTTTCTTCTTCAGCGGCGAATGCTGAAATAGATGTGCCAGCAGCAGATAGTAGTGCAGCGTTAATAATTGTCGCTATTGCAGATTTCTTTAATGATTTCATGTCGGGTATTAACCTTTAGTATGCACTCTTGTTCAACGGTTTTTTGTGTTGCGCAATGTATTCATTGCGGGCTCGTACAATTTTTCGCGACTTGCTATATGGCGCGCGGACCTCATCACCGAGAGTACAAAACGGAGTAACAAGGCTGAACGAACGATTAAGATTATACCATTGTGTAATAATTTTACTGCATAAATATGAACATAAATGTAAACTTTTTTGCAACATTTAACTACAAGATTACGTGTTTTTATCAATATTTAGATGCAAAAACCTAATAATGAGGACATATGTCCTTTATTGAAGATCGCGAAGTGAAGTAGGAAAAATGGATTACCTTCCATATTAACCCAAAATAGAAACGTTGTGGTTACTCATAAAAAAGTCACCCGCAAGCGACTTTTTTTATTAGAACTACGACCTTTTAAAAGCAATTTCACCATCTATATGAATATCGCGCTGTGGAAACGCAATCACTACATCATGCTCTTCAAATACAGCATAAATACTAAAACGAATATCACTGCGCACTTTTCTAAGCATGGTTTCAGACTCGGCGCATACCCAAAAAATAGCATTAAATACAAGCGAGCTATCTGCAAAGTCATCAAATAACACTGATGACTTTGGATTAACCAATATTGCATCATGATCATCAAGCACTTGCTGGATAAGCTTTTTAACCAGTATAACGTCTGAACCATACGCAACGCCGACACTGACCGATGAGCGTGCATTGCCATCTATCAGCGTCCAGTTTGTTACTGTATTTTCGAGCAATTGAGAATTAGGTATAAGCATATGTACGCCGTCATTTCGGCGAATACGTGTAGAACGCGTATTAATAGTTTCAACTACGCCCTTTGCGTTACCTACCTCTAAAAAGTCACCAATGCGAATTGGACGTTCCCACATCAATATCCAACCGCTGATAAAGTTATTAATAATGTTTTGTGCACCAAAACCTACACCAATAGCAATCGCACCGGATACAAAAGCAAATGCCGTAAGCGGGATGCTGAGCACTTCAAGCGATGTAAAAATTAAAATTGCGATACTTAAAATAAAGTAAATACGAGTAAACAAATGCACTGCATCTTGGCTTATTTTTTTAGCGAGTAATGTTTTTTTAATAAGCTTGCCAATACGTGTGACTACAAACCACATAGCAAACAATATAAGTGGCACTTGAATTACTTTTGCTACCGTAATATTCACATCGTTATAAGTGAATATTACAAAGGCTAAGTATTGATTAATTTGTTCGAGGGTCATAAGTGTTCCCAATATCTTTTTTGATTGTTATTTGTTCACTAAAAATAAGTGTGGTTCAGTTTTCGCTAAGCTTTGCACGTCATAATATAACTAAAACGCCAAGTTAATAAGTTCAATATGAATTTTATAAACAGTTTATTAACTCTTTATTGCACCGAGTGCTATATAAATAGTGTACAAGCACTGGAGATCACATATGACACAACTTACTCTAAATCAAAGACTCGCTACTTTGCAGCCGCAGGTAGATTTAAAATTGTTTGAAAGCAGCCTAGATTACCGAAATAAAGTTTTGTGCTTGCTGGCCGAACAAGAGCAAACTCTAGCAACTATTAATAAAGAGTTTGGGCAGCAATCTAATAGCTTTGGCTCAGAGAAAAAATTTGTTTTAGGTTATAACTAACCCCCTCTCAAGCACACAATCGTATAATTAAGTAGCTTTAACGTTTGATTTTAGAGCTACTTTTACCCACCTTAATACTAATTATTAGCTAATTTGCGTTCAAATCCCCCTTAATACCGATAAACTTTATTGTATAAACCCACAAATTTGATAAGTTAACTAGGTTTTTCGACTCGCAAAGCCTATTTCGGCTAATCTTTTTATGGAGTTATTATGCGTAAAACCCTGATCGCCACTACTATTGCTAGTGCCCTAATCCTATCGGCTTGTTCTTCTAACGAACCTCAAGACATGGCAAAAGAGAGCGCAGCACAAGTGCAAGACATGAACGCAAACAATGTTTTATTCAAACCAAGCCCATTACAATACATGGCACCTGAGTTTGATAAGTTTGGTACAAAAGACTACGAAGCCGGCTTTGATGCTGGTATTGCTCAGCATACTGCGCAAATACAAGCTATTGCTAACAACCCAGCTCCTGCAACTTTTAAAAATACATTAGTTGAAATGGAAATGTCTGGCGAGCTACTAAACCGTGTATCAGCTGCTTTTTATAACCTTTCAGGTTTGATTTCTGATGACGAATACCAACGTATAAGTAAAAAAATGGCGCCGGTATTATCTGCTCACTCTGACGACATTTACTTAAATGGTGCATTATTCAAGCGCGTACAAACTATTTACGACAACAAAGACTCGCTTAATGCTGAAGATCAACGCCTTGTGGATTTTTACTATAAGCAATTTGTAAAAGCAGGCGCTAAATTAAATGACGCTGAAAAAGCAAAAATGCGTGAAATCAACTCACAACTTGCAGAGCTTTCTACTGCGTTTTCTCAAAACATTTTAAAATCGTTTAAAGAAGATGTCATTGTCGTTACCGATAAATCTAAACTTGCTGGCCTTTCTGAAGGTGAAATTGCAGGTCTTGCGGCCGCTGCTAAAAAAGCAGGTAAAGACGGCTACATGATCACGCTGGTAAATACGACCCAACAGCCAATTTTATCAAGCCTTGAAAACCGCGACCTTCGTGAGCAAATATTTAAAGCCTCTGCTAACCGTGCAGCAAAAACTAACGGCCCAATTATTATTGAAGAAACAAACCTCCGCGCTCAAAAAGCAGAGCTACTAGGGTTTAAAGATTGGGCATCGTATGTAATGACTTCGCGTATGGCACAAACAACTGACAACGTGTACGGCATTTTAGATGACCTAGCACCAAAAGCAGTTGAAAAAGCTAAAATTGAAGCAGCTGCTATTCAAAAAGTAATTAACGATTCAGGTGAAAGCTTTGAGCTTAAACCATGGGATTGGGCTTTTTACGCAGAAAAAGTACGTGCTGAAAAGTACGACTTAGATCCTGCCCTTGTTAAGCCTTACTTTGAAATGGATTCTGTAATTCACGATGGTTTATTCTTTGCAATGAACAAGCTATACGGTATTACATTTAAAGAGCGTAAAGATTTACCGGTTTATCATGAAGATGTTACAGCCTACGAAGTATTCAACGCTGACGGCAGCGCCATCGGTTTATTTTACCTAGACCCATACGCACGTGAAGGTAAGCGTGGCGGTGCATGGATGAGCGCTTACGTAAGTCAAAGCGGCTTAAAAGGCACTAAACCTGTAATTTACAATGCCCAAAACATTCCAAAACCTGCTGCAGGCGAGCCAACGTTAATGACGTTTGACGAAGTGTCAACTATGTTCCATGAGTTTGGTCATGCGGCGCACGGTTTATTCTCTGACGTTAAATACCCAAGCTTAGCAGGTACTGCTACAGCGCGTGACTTTGTTGAGTTTCCGTCGCAAGCGAATGAAGATTGGATGATTGAACCTACGGTACTTGCTAACTACGCCAAACACTACAAAACAGGTGAGCCAATTCCACAAGCTTTACTTGATAAAGTACTTGCATCGCAAAAATTCAACCAAGGTTTTGGTACCACTGAATATTTAGCAGCTGCTTTACTTGATATGGAATGGCACTCGTTTGGCTCAGATAAAAAAATTACTGATGTTCAAAAGTTTGAAAGCGATGCGCTAAAAGCACACGGTATTGATTACTACCCTGTACCACCGCGCTATAAATCAAACTACTTTAGCCATACATTTGCCGGTGGTTACTCTGCGGGTTACTACGCATACCTTTGGACTGAAGTATTTGCAGCCGATGCCTTTGCACACATGGAAAACAACGGCGGCTTAACACGTAAAAATGGTGATAAGTTCCGTAAAGAAATCCTATCTAAAGGTAACAGCCGCGACTTAATGCAAAGCTACATTGAGTTTAGAGGTCAAAAACCAACTACCGACGCATTACTTAAGCGCCGTGGTTTAGTTGAGTAAATAACTTAATTTATTAAGCTCACTTTTATAAAAGCCCGCTTGCGGGCTTTTATTGTTTATACCCTCACATATAACAGATAAACTTAGCTCAATATTTATTAAAAGATGATGGTTATGCAGTACTTATTTGCAGTCACTTTGCTTTGGGCGTTTTCGTTTAGTTTAATTGGTGTGTATTTAGCAGGCCAAGTTGACGCTTGGTTTAGCGTATTAATACGCATAGCACTGGCAACACTGATTTTTCTACCTTTTTTAAAGCTCAAACAAACGCCTAAACCTTTAGCCTTAAAGCTTATGCTGATTGGCGCTATACAACTTGGTGTTATGTATAGCTTTTACTACCACTCATTTTTATTTTTAACCGTTCCCGAAGTGCTGCTATTTACTGTAATGACTCCTTTGTACATTACCCTGCTAAATGATGGATTGAACAGACGCTTTAACCCACGCTTTTTTATAGTCGCACTTATTGCTGTAATCGGTGCAATTACTATTCGTTACGAAAACCTAAATAGCGATTTCATAATCGGCTTATTAATCGTTCAAGGGGCGAATATAAGTTTTGCTGTAGGCCAAGTTACCTACAAACGATTAATGAATAACAATCAGCTTGATGATAAAGCCGTATTTGGATGGTTTTTTATAGGTGCACTTATTATTGCCACAATTTGCTATGCATTATTTGGTAACTCAAACAAATTACCAACCACTTTCACACAGTGGGGCATACTAATTTATTTAGGGTTGGTTGCATCAGGACTTGGTTACTTTATGTGGAATAAAGGCGCAACCCTTGTCAACGTAGGTGCTTTGGCAGTTATGAATAACTTGCTTATCCCAGCTGGGATTATAATTAACGTGCTGATCTGGAACCGAGATGCCGATATAGTCAGGTTAAGTATTGGGGCTGCTATAATGTTAGGTGCGTTATTGGTCAATCAAATGCTTAATAAAAAGTAAATTAATAAGCTTGTAGCAAAATTGTCATTAATAATCATTAAGGTAGTACAAATTGTACTTTTTAAGGATAAACAATGAAACGTATTACCTTACTTACAAGCTGTATATTGTTAGCCACACTTGCAGGCTGCGACGACGATGTAGAAATAGTAGAAAAAGAAGTGGTTGTTACCAACACCGAAGTGGAAATTGTTGAAGTACCTACGCCCATTGTTGTAGAGGTTGCTGAAGGAGTAAATATTCAGCTAGGGACTCGCCCTGACTATTTAATTAACGATATGGCGCAAAGCACACTAAAAACAAAATTAGAGTCATGCAGCGAAGGTCCTTTTTACCGCACCGATTTTTCTATTGGTCATCGCGGTGCATCAATGCAATACCCCGAACACACTAAAGAAGCCTACATTGCGGCAGCGAGAATGGGCGCTGGCATTGTTGAATGCGATGTTACATTTACAAACGACAAAGAGCTTGTTTGTCGCCACTCTCAATGCGATTTACATACCACAACTAATATTTTAGCTATTCCTGAACTTGCAGCTAAATGCAGTGTGCCATTTACACCAGCCGACCCTGCTAATGGTATTGCCGCATCAGCTAAATGTTGTACCAGCGATATAAGCTTAGCGGAGTTTTTAACCCTTGAAGGTAAAATGGATGGTGCAAACACTAATGCAACGACCGTTGCCGATTACATGGATGGCACACCAAGTTGGCGCACTGATTTATATGCCACCAACGGCACATTGATGACCCATAAACAAAGCATTGCACTGTTTAATGAGCTAGGTGTAAAAATGACACCAGAGCTAAAATCGCCACAAGTAAGTATGCCATTTGATGGAATGACGCAAGAACAATATGCGCAAAAAATGCTAGACGAGTACACGCAAATGGGTGTGCCAGCCTCAAAAGTTTATCCGCAATCATTTAACCTTGAAGACGTAAAATACTGGATTAACAATAACCCTGACTTTGCAGATAAAAGCGTTTACCTAGATGGACGTGACAGTGAAGCCGGATTTGATCCAAGTAACCCACAAACATGGCAACCGGGAATGGATGAGTTAGTGGCTGATGGGGTGAAAATTTTAGCTCCTCCAATTTGGATGATGTTAACAATAGATAACGAAAGTAATATTGTGCCATCGCAATACGCTATTGACGCAAAAGCAGCAGGTTTAAAGCTTATTGCATGGAGCCTTGAGCGCTCGGGCCCGCTTAATGAAGGTGGAGGTTACTACTATCAATCAATTGCTGATGTTATAGATAACGATGGCGACATGATGACAGTAGTCGACGTACTCGCAAAGGACGTGGGGGTAATGGGTATTTTTTCAGATTGGCCGGCTACGGTAAGTTACTACGCCAGTTGTAATAAAATGCCTGCAAGTATTTAATACCAATCTGCTTATATATGGGGTCTATTTAACGTTGAGAAAATTACGCTAGAACTAGGCAAAAATTTTTTTATCTAGTTGTTCTAAATAAAAAATTTTTAACGACGTTGTAGTGAAATTTAATTCGTTAAATTGATCAAAGATTTATGCAGGTTGGTATAAATACTCAACGACAAAAGTCGTATATTTTATCGCGCTCAGTTACCATATCAGCATATATAATTTTATTTTACTGAGCGCTTTTTATGATAATCCAACAACATAATGCTGACTTGCCAACACCGACAGGTTTAATGCGAACAACTGTATATCGCCCTCAAGCGCAAGGACAGTTCCCTGCTATCATTTTTTATTCTGAAATATTTCAGCAAACTGCCCCCATCGCACGCAGCGCAGCTATTTTAGCAAGCCATGGCTTTGTAGTGTTAGTGCCTGAAGTGTTTCATGAGTTAAACCCTATAGGCACTGTGCTTGCTTATGATGATACAGGTAAAGACAAAGGCAATGCCGACAAGTGGGCAAAGCCACTTGAGCACCACGACAGTGACACACAAACTATGATCGACTTCATTAGATTACAAAGCTATTGCACAGGCTCCGTCGGCGCAATGGGCGTATGTATTGGCGGTCACTTAGCTTACAGAGCGGCACTAAATCCTGAAATTAATGCGGCTTTTTGTTTATACGCAACTGATATTCACAGCAATACATTACCTGCGCAACCTGGAAATAACTCATTCGAGCGTATGGCTGATATACAAGGCGAAATTCACTTTATATGGGGCAAACAAGACCCGCATGTGCCAAAAGAAGGCCGCGCTAAAATATACCAGCAATGCGTAAGCACAGGCATCAATTACCAGTGGCAGGAAGTTAACGCACAGCATGCCTTTATGCGTGATGAAGGTGAGCGATACGATGCAGCCCTTGCGATAAATATGTATCAACAAGCGGTGGCATTATTTAGCCGAACTTTATAAATGCTGTAAAAACTACTCATTAAGTACTTTTCAGCATACCTAAAGCGGTATGCTGTTTTACAAAGTATGCTTTTAAGTAATCAATAAACAATCGTAGCTTTTTAGAGCCCGCAGCCCCTGGCGGAAATACCCCGTAAAGCTCAATATCTTTGCTTTTATAATCATCTAATATTATTTCAAGCAGTCCAGCTTGCACTTTTGGCCACGCATCGTAAAGCGGAATACGCCCAATGCCATGCCCTGCTTCAACAAAAGCAGTACGAGCAGCGGCATTATTGGTGCTTAAGGCGCCTTGCATTGTAATATCGTGTTTTTTGCCATCTTTTTGAAGTGTTAATGTTTTACTGCCCAATTGATAAACGACCCATTGGTGCTCTGCTAGCTCTAAAGGCGTTTTAGGTTTACCAAAATGTGCAAAGTATTCCGGCGCGCCACAAATACAAGTGCTCATTGTAGTCAGCTTGGTTGCCTGCAAGTTGGAGTCACTCAGTGCCACGCCCCTAATTGCAAAATCAAACCCATTTTTAATAATATCAACCACATCGTCAGTAAGCTGTAAGTCTATTTGAATTTTAGGATATTGGCGCTTAAACGTATTTATTGCAGGCACAATTAACTGCATTCCCACATTTACTGGGCAACTAATTTTAAGTAAACCTTGTGGCTCGCTCTTTATATTTTCTATTTGCTGATTAGCCGCATTAGCTTGTTCGGTAATTATTCTACAACGCTCATAATAAGCAATGCCCGCTTCAGTGAGCGCCATGGTACGGGTTGAGCGATTTAGTAAAGTAACTTCAAGCTGCGTTTCTAATTTTTTTAAATGATAACTTGCAACTGCTCGCGTAAGCCCTAGCTGTTTGGCAGCAGCGGTTAAGCTGCCCTGCTCTACAATTTGTGCAAATACAACCATGCTCTTTAACTGCTCAAACGACACTTTCATAAATGCTCCGTAGTGTGTTTTAAATTCAACCTTTTTATTGTATCAATTATTAAACCAATAAAGTTAAATTTATCATCGTTGTTTAAAGCAGTGTTAGTGCATATAGTAATTGGTAAGCAAGATAAACTAATTCAAATCATCAGAAGGAATATATTCAATGTCTAAAAAAGTACTTATGGTTCTTACATCTCACGCAGAACTTGGTAACACTGGCGAAAAAACAGGTTTTTGGGTAGAAGAATTTGCAGCCCCTTATTACGCCTTCGTTGATGCAGGCGTTGAAGTAACATTAGCGTCTCCAGCTGGCGGCCAACCACCCATTGATCCGACAAGTACACTTGCCGATTTTCAAACAGATGCAACTAAACGTTACGACGCCGATAGCGCAGCACAAACACTTATGGCAAACACTAAAGTGTTGAGTGAAGTAAAATCTAGCGATTTTGACGCTGTATTTTACCCAGGCGGTCACGGTCCATTATGGGACTTGGTTGACAACACAGATTCAATCTCTCTTATCGAAAGCTTTGTAAAAGAGCAAAAACCTGTTGCTGCGGTATGTCATGCAAGTGCTGCATTTTTAAATGTTAAAGATGCCGATGGCAATGCACTAGTAGCGGGTAAAAAAGTAACTGGTTTTACTAACTCTGAAGAAGCTGCAGTGCAACTTACCGATATCGTGCCATTTTTAGTTGAAGACGAGCTAATTAAAAAAGGTGGCGATTATCAAAAAACTGACGACTGGGGTGTATTAGCACTAGAAGACGGTTTAGTAATTACCGGCCAAAACCCAGCAAGCTCTGAACTAGCTGCAAAAAAACTATTAACTAAATTAGGTTAATAGTGAGTAATAATTAAAATTAAGCACAGCATTTAATGCTGTGCTTTTTTAATTGCTTTTCATTAGCAAATACAATTCCTATACTGGCAACTCTTAAAGTCAATTAGGGCGATTATATGGCAACCAAGCCAACCACACTGTCATTACTAACTAGTACCCGTTTCGCAATATTTAATATTGTTGTTATTTGCTTCGTACTACAAGTGATCAATAGTCTACCTGGCATAAATCTTAATGGTTTAGGCATATATCCACGCAGTATCCAAGGATTAATTGGCATACTATGCGCACCTTTTTTACATGGTAGCTGGTGGCACTTTGCCAGTAATATGATCCCATTTGTAGTATTAAGTTGGCTAATTTGCCAGTACAGCGTAAAACGTTTTTATAACGTATTTATTTTTACCGCTTTAATCGGTGGACTTTTAGTTTGGGCATTTGGGCGCAGTAACATACATGTTGGTTTAAGCGGTGTTATATATGGTTTATGGGGCTTTATTCTATGCTACGGCTTAGTAAGACGCTCATTAAAATCAATTATAATTGCAGTTGTAGTGGCTATACTTTATAGCGGTTTTATATGGGGTGTTTTACCTCAGCGCTATCATGTATCGTTTGAAAGCCATTTATTTGGAGCGCTAAGCGGGTTGTTTTTAGGTTATAGATTAGCAAAAGCCGATAAATTAAAAGGTTGGTAAATTAAATATTTAGGGCCTTTAATTAATTTTTTATGGCCACATTTATGAGTAAGTATTAAACATTTCCATTTAACATTGAGGTTATTTATGAGTGATCAAAACGAATACACGCCACCAAAAGTATGGACGTGGGAAAGTGAAAGTGGCGGTAAATTTGCCAGCATTAACCGCCCAATTGCAGGCGCGACTCATGACAAAACTCTACCTATTGGTGAGCACGCATTTCAGCTTTATTCTCTTGCTACACCAAATGGCCAAAAAGCTACAATCATGTTTGAAGAGCTTTTACAGCTTGGTTGCACCGATGCAGACTATGACGCATATTTAATAAACATAGGTGATGGCGATCAGTTTGGATCTGACTTTGTTGATATTAATCCAAACTCAAAAATCCCAGCGCTAATGGATCATTCAACTACCCCACCTACTCGCGTTTTTGAATCGGGTTCTATTTTACAATATTTGGCTGAAAAATTTGATGTACTCATCCCTAAGGATTTAAAAGCTAAAACGCAGTGTCGTAACTGGCTATTTTGGCAAATGGGCTCAGCGCCATACTTAGGTGGTGGGTTTGGTCACTTTTATAGTTACGCACCAAGTAAAATGCAATACCCTATTGATCGTTTTACCATGGAAACTAAACGCCAACTTGACGTGTTAAATCGTCATTTAAGCGAAAATGAATACATGGCGGGTGATGAATACTCAATTGCCGATATTGCAATTTGGCCTTGGTATGGCTCGCTTGTTTTAGGCGACTTATATGATGCAGCTGAATTTTTAGATGTTGCCTCATACACTCATGTTGTTCGTTGGGCAAAACAAGTTGCTGATCGCCCTGCTGTAAAGCGCGGCCGCCGCGTAAATCGCACATGGGGCCCTGAAGAAGATCAAATGGCAGAGCGCCATAACGATAGTGATTTCGAAGGTTAAATCTACTAAACAGCAAGTAAAGTCGTTAACACTTTAACCTGCTTAATAATTTTAAGGCTCATAATGATTATTTATTATGAGCCTTTTTACTGTGCTAGCTTTTTTTTTTGCTTTCATAAACTATATTTATTCTTATACTCAGGATTAGAGCCTAACTAATCGATGTTTAATACGCTTTTGTTCATCTGAAATATTTGCTGTATTTCTTGAACGTTTCTCCATCGCTAGTTGGAGTGACTTTTGTATAAGGTTTTACTTAGTGCCATATAAAAATCTAAATAGTGAAGAACGCAGAGAAACCGTTAAAATTTTATACTCTAATGCCATCTCTGGCATTGCCATTTCGACTGTAGTCAGTTTTATATTAGTGTTTGCTTTTGATTTAAATAACCAGAAAATATCCTACGAAAAAAGTATTTGGTTAAGCATTATGGTTGTCTTATTAGCAGCTCGCGCTATTGATGTAATATGGTTTTATAAAACCAAAAAGGATAGCCCGCTATTTAATGCTGACACATACTCAAAAAGATTTTCAACCGGGTGTATTTTAACTGCGCTATCGTGGTGTGGGTATGCACTTTGGTTTCATAGCACCTCATCAGCAATAGAGACGACAACCACGATTGCTATTTTATCGGCATTTGCAGGAGGCTCTGCAAATCTGCTTTCAGGAAGTCGAGTAACCGCTGTACTCTATAGCATTATTTTACTGGCGCCCTACTCTTTTTTATTAACCTTTTCTAACGAAAACTACAACTCTGTCCTCGGTATTTTAGGCCTAGCATTTACTGCTATTATGGTGGCTTCATCGTACAAATCAGCCACATTTACACACAGCGCAATCAAGCTCAAAAACCAAAACAGAGAGCTGCTTAATGAAATGGAAAACAAGGTTGAGCAACGCACAGAAGAAATCTACCGTTTATCTAATACCGATCCACTTACAAATCTATTAAACCGAACCGCATTTTTAAAAAATGCAAACAGACAACTAGCAGACAACCCTCAAGAACCCTTTGCTTTATTATTTGTAGATTTAGATGGGTTTAAACAAATAAATGATTCGTTGGGTCATAAAGTAGGCGATAAAGTATTAAAAGAAATAGCACGAAGAATTAGTAATGTATGCAATCAACAGCTATTTAAATGCCGATGGGGCGGGGATGAGTTTTTAATTTTAGCAACGTATCAAAAACAAGCTGAGCTTATCGAGTTTGCAGATAAAGTACTTCAAAGCATTGGTGCCGAGCATGAAACATATAAATATCAAAAATGGGTATCTGCAACTATTGGTATTGCCATGTATCCTGAGCACGGGAGTGATTTTAATACTTTAATTCGCTCTGCTGATACTGCAATGTATCACCAAAAACGCATCGCGAAAGGTAATATCAATATTTATAACGATTCACTCAAATTAATACAAGAAAGGGAGTATCTTTTGAGTCAACGCCTAGCCAGTGCCATAGAAGAAAATAGTTTAAGGCTAGTATTTCAACCAATTGTTGATAGCAAAACCTCAAAAGTAACCTCTTTTGAATCATTATTACGCTGGCAACTAGATGGTGAAAATATTTTCCCTGATGAATTTATAGCTATTGCCGAGCAATACGGTTTAATAACCGAGTTAGGTATTTGGGTAATAGAACAGGCATGTATACAAGCAACAAAATTAAGTCACTTACAACCACAAATTGCTATAAGCGTAAACGTATCGGTTATTCAGCTACAAGATCCTGATTTTGTATCTAAGGTATTAAAAATAGTAAATCGCCATCAGGTAGAACCTAAAAACCTACACATAGAAATTACTGAGTCAGTATTTGCCGAGGATAAACTCACATTTTTGACAGCCGTTAAAGCACTACAAAAACAAGGCTTTTGTATTTCAATTGATGATTTTGGTACAGGCTACTCATCACTATCAAGCATGCTTGATATTGGTGTCGATATAGTAAAAATAGACAGAAGCTTTATTCAAAATATGGATAAAAGAGGGTTAAGTATTATTCATGCAATTGTACAAATGGCCTCTACTTTAGATTTTACTGTTGTTGCAGAAGGCGTTGAAACTATTGAGCAAGCAAACACACTCACTAAAATTGGTGTATCTCACCTACAAGGTTATTACTTTTCAAAACCGATGGAAGTAGGTTTTGTAGATGCTTATTTAAATGAGCAAAATAAGCGATGTAGTTAATAACCAAACACTTCTAAAAGCGCTTAGCTACCATATGAGTTATGCGCTACCTTTCTTATTAGGGCCAGTTTATTTTTTGAGGTTGAATTTGCAGCAGACTGTTTGATATTAAGCAAGGCAGAGCCTATGAAGTGTGGTTAGCCCCCATAACCAGTTGATAACGTAGTATTAATGCCAAACATGCGCTGCCCAAAGGTTCTGCCTAGGGAGATAGACTCTTTGTTACTAGGTTACAAACCTCGCGCCGCGATTAAATCGTCCTTGGATTGAACAAATTTCAATCCTTAAAGGTCAGCAGCCCCTCCCTAAAACATAATCTTACAATTGCTTACACCCAGTACATAGTAATTAGCGTAGGCTAAATATAATTCAACTTACATATGTATATTACGTTTAAACGAAAAAGCCCCAGCGCTGGATAGTAGGTAGAATTATGCGCTGACGCTGCTTAAATAATAAAAACTTTAACGATACAACTAAATATAAAAAAGGAATTTGCATGATAAAACCACTTTGCTATTCACTCATCACTTTACTTACCCCCATAAGCGTTATAGCTCAAACAATGGCAATAAAAACAACGGATGAATTAGTATCAACCGATTCAGAGATTTTATTTGCATATAATAAAGAATTAAAACAATTAGAAGCCATCAATTTACTTACATCACTTAGTAGTGAACTTGCTTTACCAAAAAACGCCATCGGGTTTGATGTGGCAACACTTGCTAACATCACCGATAAACAAGCACTCGTACTAACAAGTGATGGCGTATATAAAGCCCAAGCAGGTAAACCAACATTGTTGTTTAATTATGAGTCGGTTCTTAATCAATTAAAAATAGATAAATTTGAAAAAGTAGACTTTGTTTTCGATGCTAACAACGATGGTCTAAGCGATATTTTCATTCCTGGGTTAGCAAGCAGTACTTTATACATTCAAAATAAAGATGGCAGCTTTAAACCTAACCAATTTAAGCAAATACCTAAATATGAAGGCCGCTTTTCAGGAAAAGGGCTTTCTTTAGAAGTTAATATTAACAATAAACCTGTGGTTATCGATTTTAACCACGACGGATTAAACGACCTGGTTTTTTCAAATGACTTTGGAGCAGATGTACTCCTTGCTAATTCAGAGGGCTTTGAGCAAAAGCTCACCTCAATTGATTTTAACATTGAGCTAGGCGAGCTAAGCAATGGCGAGACTCGCAAAATAAAGCAAATTATTGATATTAATAACGACGGATTTCTAGATTTTACAACCAGACAGTTTAAGCCTACACAAGGTATGGACTCGCTAGATATAAAAATAGCACATACTTTGTACCTAGGGAGTGCTAAAGGTTTTACTAATACGCCCATTACCTTATTTGAAACACAGGGCCCTAGTGAGTTATTGCTCAAAACTGACTTTAATAATGATGGCTTAATTGATTTACAAAAAATGGACTTAGATATTGGCTTAGGTACTATCGCCTCTATGGCATTAGGCGGTGGCAGTACTGATGTAGATGTAGAAATGAATCTTTATAAGCAGCAACCCGACGGCTCATTTGCCAATAAATCGAGTATTGAACTTGATTTAGAAATGGAAGTGGGGATGAATGGCGATGAATCAGAACCGGCTCTCTATTTAGGTGACATTAACGGCGATAGCTATATTGATGCGGTATACAAATACAGTAAAAAAACGCTGTATATTTATTATGGAGAGCAAGACTCACTGCTAAATGATAAACGCAAAAAATTAAAGCTAACGCTGCCTAAAAATAATAAAGATATTCTTCTGATAGATATAAACCAAGACGGTAAAAAAGATTTTGTATTTAAATTTACCGAAGAAGATGGCACCAGTAAAATAGAAACACGATTAAATTAAGCCAATAAAAAAGCCCAACAGAATTAACCGTTGGGCTTTGGACTTAAGACTTTCGAGTAACAGTCAGCTTTACTCTAAGTAATAACACCTAAGCAGTTACATTTAGCAGTGAATCGCCTTCACTTAAACCAAACTTCTCTTGCACTGATGCAAGGATTGATTCTTTATCTTCATCAGACAACTGGTTTGAATACTCAGTTAAGAGCTCATCTAAGTAGCTCACTACCTCGTCTGTATCGACTGATTCTAATGAGTTTTGTGGCGGTGGCGGCGGTCTTTGACCTTCTGCTCTTCCTGCATCACCAATGCTTTTAGCATCAAACTCGAGTTCGCCCATTAAATCAGCAAGCTCTTTTGTTGGTTCAATACCTTGTTCTTTAAATGCAGCTTGAATACTTTGCGCATCGTCGCTAGTTAAGTTTTCTGCATCAAACTGTGCAAGCGTTTCTTTAACAAAATCACTTTGCTCTGTTGTTAATTTTGCAGCTTGACTACTTTGTTGCGGCACAAAACTCACAGAGCTGCTGCCAATATTATTAATCATTTTAGTATCCTTTCAACGTTCACGACGAGGTGGTTTATGATCGCTAAGCTCTTGTTCAGTAATTTCGCCATTACCATCGGCATCTATAGAATCAAAAATTGTTTGTGCATCACCGTGCGGCGGTTTTTTAGCACTAAACTCTTCAAAGCTAATTACGCCATCACCATCAGTATCAATAGTTGAAAAGTCAGGTTTTTCAGGAGGATTGTCACCGCCTCGAGCAGCTACATTAGCTGAAAAAGCAATAGATAATATTGCCACAGTGGCAAGAGTTGAAAAATGCTTCATAGTAATAACCTCGTATTTAAGAATTAAACTAAGCTTACGCTTTAAAAACGCAAACAATGTGCAAATAATGAGGAAGTAATAAATTATTTTTAATAAAAACTGATGATTCAAAAAAAGTTCTGGTTGATTGCTTTGCAATCAATATATAAGCTAATAAAATAATACGATTAATTACTCTCTGGCAGTAGTGTTACTGCCCTTAATTCTCAAAGCTGATATACTGCTTGAGCCAATTAAACAAACAAATACAGAGCACTTTCATAAATAATGATTAATAACCAACCCTACTTAGCAGGCAATCTGTGAAAATACCTAAACGCCTACAACCTCTTGTTGATGATGGCCTTATTGACGAAGTAATAAGCCGACTAATGAGCGGTAAAGAAGCCGATGTATTTATTGTGCGTTGTGGTGAACATATTCGCTGTGCGAAAGTGTATAAAGATGCGGTTAAACGTAGTTTTAAAAAAGCGGCACAATATCAAGAAGGCCGAAAAGTACGTGGTGGACGCCAAGCGCGTGCAATGGGTAAACGCTCTAGCTATGGCCGCCAATTAGAAGAAGAAATTTGGCAAAATGCCGAAGTTGATGCGTTATCTCGTTTAGCTAGCGTGGGTGTACGCGTTCCTGATACTTACTTTTGTATTGATGGCGTGCTGCTTATGGAGCTCGTCTCTGATGAAGATGGTAACGTAGCCCCTCAACTAGGACATGTCGTTTTTAGTGAAGAGCAAGCGATTGAGCAGTATAAACTCATGATACATTACATTAAGCTTATGCTTTGCGCTGGTATAATACACGGTGATTTATCTGAGTTTAATGTACTTGTAGATAATAACGGCCCTGTAATTATAGATTTACCGCAAGCCGTTAACGCTTCAGCTAATAACAGTGCACAAGCTATGTTTGCACGCGATGTAAATAACATACGCCGCTACTATGGTGAATTTGCGCCAAGCATACTAAAAACTCAATACGCTAAAGAAATGTGGGCACTATTTGAAGAGGCCAATTTAACGCCTAATTCAACGCTTACAGGTGAATTTGAAGACAGCGACGAACTTGCTGATGTAGATTCTATTCTTGATGAAATTCAAGCTGCCGAATACGAAGAGTTTGACCGTTTAGAGCGAATTAAAAATGCTGACGACGATGAGTAACTCATCGTCATAGCTCATTCCACCTTACTGTGGATGCACAAACCGGTAGCCAACCCCATAAACAGACTGGATAACACTTTCAGTTTGTGTCACTTCATCTAGTTTTTTACGCAACTTTTTAATATGGCTATCAATAGTACGGTGGCTCACAATACGCTGATCGGCGTACATAGTGTCCATTAAGCTATCGCGCGAATAAATACGATTTGGGTTGTTAAACAAAGGTTTAAATAGTTGAAATTCAAAGTTCGTCAATTCTATACTGTTTGATTTAAATTTTACGCTGTAGCTGCTTTCGTCAAGCTTCATTGTTGACTCTGTAACGTCACTTGCGTTATTTAATCGCCTTAAAATAGCTTTTACACGTGCCACCAGCTCAGCATAACTAAACGGCTTACAAATATAATCATCTGCACCTAATTCCAGCCCAAGCAGCCTATCTATTTCTTCTACTTTTGCCGATACCATAATAATAGGCACGTTTGAAAAGCGCCTGATTGCTTTACACAGTTCAATACCACTTTGACCTGGTAACATTATGTCTAGCAAGATTACACTCGGCCTGTTAATTTCAAGCCAAGGTAATACTTCATTCCCGTGATGTATTTGATGAGTAATAAAGTGATGGCTGCTTAAAAAGTCACTCATTAAGTTAGCTAGCTTTACTTCATCTTCCACAATTAGTATTTGTTCACTCATAGGCATCTCTTTAAGTAACCTTAACTTTATTTTATAAGCTAAATAGTTGGCAATCTAATAATAATAGCAAGGCCGCCTAAGCTGGCTTTTTCTGCAGCTATTTCACCTTTATGACCTTTAACTATATGCTGGCAAATAGATAAACCTAAGCCAGAACCGCCCTCTTGGCGATTACGCGAACTATCTACTCGGTATAAATATTCAAATAAATGCGATAAATGCGATTGCTCTACACCGACACCATTATCTTCGATTATAAGCTCTAAATAAGTTTGCCCTTTAATGCTTATATTATTAGCCGTTAAAGAAATAGTTGTACATTGTGCATAGTGTACTGCGTTCATTAAAATATTATCGAGTAGCTGCAAAAGGCGTGTTTTATCTGCTTGTACAGTTATGTGTTTAGCGCTATTTAGCAGGTATATTTTTATATTATGTTGTTCAAGCACAACCTGATATTTTTGCTCAATAGTATTTAATAATAACGCCATATCAGTAGGTTGCATAGTGTAGTGCATACCTCCTAACTCTGCGCTATTGAGCATATGCAAGTCGTCTATTAAGCGTTTTAAATGCAAAGCTTCATCGTTAGCCGAACTTATATTTTTTGCGTTCGGTTCTCGTATACCAAGTAACATAGCTTCAAGTTCACCGAGTAAAATACTCATTGGCGTCCTAAGCTCATGAGAAATATTAGCAAGCCAACGCTTACGTACTTGCTCATCTTTAGCGAGTGTAAATGCAAGCGTATTAAAATCTTCGCTCAACTGTCCTAGCTCGTCTTTTCGCTCAAGTTTGAGTTTGGTCTCGTAATTACCTTGCGTTAAGCGATGCATACCGTTAGCAATTTGCTTTACAGGGCTTACTAGGTGACGAGACAATAAAAAAGTAACCATTAATGTTAGCAATACCGCAGCTAAAGCAATAAACCATAAGTAGTTAGTTTGCTGCTGTAAAAAATCAAGCTCATAGCCATCAACCAAGCTATCTCTTTTAGAAACTGCTAAGTAACCCACTATTTTATCGTTAACAATAATTGGGGTTGTTATATATTTTAAATCGCTGAGGTATCTACCCACTACTCGCTGTTTATTTTCGTCAAGCAAAGCGTAGTGAGCAATATTTTCTGGCGGTGGGCGGCGATCTTCCTCTAAACGAATATGATCTGGCGGCGGTGGTCGCATCATTCGCCCACGCGGACCTGGGCCTTCTTGTGGCCTAGGCAAAAACTGGCTATTTTCTAATTGCGATTCAACACGTTTTCTAAAGCTTTCGCCATTGCCGACAACATGCTCCCATGAGGGTGTTTGTTCGTATTGCTTTGCAAATTGCACAACAAGTGGTTCAAGCGCTTTCACCTCTTTTGCATTAACAAAATCAATTACGCCTTGCCCTATGCTCCACTGTATAAGAACCACAAGCCCTGCAATAACACTAAAGGTAAAACTAAATAGTATTAAAAAAAGTTTATTATGAATTTTCATTAATGCGTGTTTTCAACCTTGCTAGGAAAGCTCTCAAATCGGTATGTTATAAACTCTTTGGTTTGGTCGTTAACATACAGCGTAGCAACTATTTTTTTACCTTGAGCGGTCCAATACATATGACCATGATTATTTAAAGTAACCGATACGGTATTTATACCAGTTTTAAATAAGTTAGCAGGTAAATGCAACGCTTGTCCGTAAATTCGCTGTATTTTAACCCCATTAATGTATAAATGAGCATGACCTTGTAAAAAACCGGTGTCTTGGTTTGTTGTCACGCCCATCATTTGTTGCATGTTCATCGTGCCCTCTGGCGGCACAGACAAATCATAACGCTGTGTATCTAAAATTAAGTTATAACCCGACATACTATCTTTTAATAACTTAAGGCTTAATGCCGGGATTGGCGTGTCATTTGGCACAGCTATAGGCATATGGCTATGATCCATCATTTCCTGCTGCGCAAAGAGCTTGAAGCTCAATAGCGCAGCAGTTGTTAGGATCAATGCGTATTTAAAATAACGCATAGTTACTCCTTACATTCCCGGTGGTGGACCCATTGTTTCGCCAGTATCACAGCGACCAATTGAATTAGCGGCTAATTGACCTTTAAAACGAGGCCCTATTTGATAAGGAAAAGAAGGCTGTAATTTACCATCACTGTCTAACGTTAGTGTTATATGGTAGTGATAACCCTTACCATCATTAGTATCGTGGCCGTTATGCTCATCTAATTGAGCACCGGTTACTGTTTTTTGCGCGTAGTAATAATCTTCAAAGTAATAACCATCGTCGGCATTTAATGTATTACCAGAGAGCGTCGTTACTTGTGCACCTATAGCAGGACCTGCATCACTTGTTTGTGTACCTTGGCTAACATCGTATTGATCAACTAAGGTACAGCTTCGCTCACCCTCAGTACCACAACCCCCTTCACTTGTAGGTGCACCGTAATCTCGCATTTCCCAGCCACTTAATGCTAGTTGTCCGTTACTTTCATAAGGACCATAAAGCGGATAGCCATCAGCTGCAAACCCATAGATAGGTGAATGCGCATCGCCATCATCTTCAAGTAAATCAGCTAAGCAACTAGTATAAAAATGGTGATGATATTCACCGTTAGCAGCATGTCCGCCACACACATCAACATCATATTGCTCAGCAATGGGCGCTAATGTATACCAAATATTATTTCCGTAGCTCATACCATCGCCCCAGTTAAATATACTGGTGCCATTAACCATTAAGCCAACTGTACCTAAACCTGTTTCGCAAGTTTCAGCGTCAGATAAATCGGTAGGTGTTAGCGGAAAATATGCTTCAACCGCTTGTTCTGTTGGGCAACCCGGTCCTGGAGGCCAATAACCTGCACCGCCTGTGTCATCACAGTTTTCAGTGCTGCTGTTATAGCCAATATCTTCACCAAAGGAAATGGTTTGCCCTACTGCTGCAGAAGTTACACCGTTATAAAAATCGGTAGCTGCACGCGGGCGGTTATTTAACGCGTCTACTTGGTCTTGTGTAAGCGTTACATCATATTTAGGAATGTCAGTAGTTTGCACATACATGTATTCAACGTCAGCATCTTCCTCAGTAACGCTAACGACCTCAACTGATTGAACATCTTCAACCACTGCACCATTATTTTGTATGTATGTAGAAGTTGTATCGTTGTTAATTAACCAGCTGGTAAGTTTTGCACTATTATCAACTGTATCTGAGTCTGATGAAGCAATAACATTAACTATAACTGTATCTACAACGACATCGTTTGTGCCATCATCTGCACTAATTTCAAATACAAGTGCTTCATCGGTTAAAACTTCAGGTGCAACAAACTCTGTAGACGTTGCAGTACTTGAAGATAAACTAACGGTAGTGCCTGATGTTTGTGACCAACTAACCGATACTTCACCGTCATCTTCAACCATTGAACTTAAATAAACGGTATCGCCCGCATTAACAGTTTGGTCAATACCAGCATCAACCGTTGGAGCACTATTACTGACTGTATCGCCGTCTGTTGCAGTACTTGTTGAATCGCTATTACATGCGCTTAAAGCGATACAAAGCGCACTTAACGCAAATAACTTAGTTGCATTAGCGGCTTTTGTTTTAAGAAGTGTTTTCAATGCTTGAACCTTTACTTTAACGTTTAATAAAACAAAGTTAACAAGTAAAAGTGCAAACAATGTGCACAAACAAAGGAAGATTGTGATCAAAAAAGACAACCTAAGTTGTCTTTTTGCTATTTAACTGGAGTCTGGCTATTTATTTTTTTCAAATGTTTATCAAAAAAGTCTAAAAATGCCTGAAGAGTTTTAACTCTGTGTTCTTGATAAGATAAGTAATGATCGCCATCCTCAAGCTCAATATAAGTAACATCTTTTGCTTCATCATCAAGTTCATCCTGCATTTCTCTACTATGATAAACAGGTACCACACTGTCGTCAGTTCCATGTACAAGCAATATTGGTCTTGTTATTTTTTTAGCAAAATTCACTGGAGAATTAGCTTCTAGTAAATCATCATCAGTTCCAAACTGCTTTCTAACGATATTTTTGTTTGTAAAGTGTCGTGCTTTACTCACTAAATACTGTAAATCACTTACCCCAGCAAAACTAGCTGCACATTTAAACGTTTCTGGGTGCTTAATTACAGCCATTAACGCTGCATAGCCACCATAGCTAGCACCACCAATACAAATGCTATCTGCTTGTGCTATTCCTTGGTCAATTAACCAGTTTGCACCGTCTTGCAAGTCATCTTGCATAGCCAAACCAAAACCTTGAATTGACTGCATTAAAAAGTCGTGCCCATAGCCACTCGAACCACGGAAATTAGGCTGTAAAACAGCATATCCGTTATAGGCTAATAAAGCTGTCCAGTAATCAAAATTAGCATAATCCCTTGCCATGGGGCCGCCATGTGGAAATATAATTGTTGGTAACTTATCACCTTCTTTATATTCTACTGGTAGAGTTAGATAGCCTTCTATTTTCAAGCCATCTCTTGCCTTGTAGCTAATGCGCTTTTTGCCTCTGTATACAGAGGCATCTATTTGCGGATAAACATCAGCAATTGCACTCACCTGCTTTTTTACTCTATCCCCAAATAAATAACTACCAGACGTTTTGTCTGAGCTGATATAGAGTATATATTTTTGCTGATCTTTACTGGTACTTACAATGTCTAATTTATATTCATCTTTAGGGAGTGATACGCGCAAAGAACGATGTAATTTATCTAAGTCTTTATCCCAATATTTAATACCATCATCTAAATGTGAATCAGTAAAGCCTGCAACTTCGCCAGTTTGTTGTGAATAAAAAATAGACCCATCAAAATCATATTTACTATTACTGTAAATTAGCTCGCGAGCTTTAGTCGTTAAATTGAGTTTAAATAATGCATCGCGCCCTTCATGTAACGCAGTGATGTATAAAAAATTAGAGTCTTTATCAAACCCTAATATAGAAATACTTTGCTTACTAAAAACCTCATAATCAAATAAAGTTTCCCACGACTGTTTATTCTCATCAAAATAATCGTAAGTAAATTGCGTATCGTCCATTTTTTTTGCAATACGAACTTTACCTTGCCTGTCGGCAAACCAAGTAACTACATTACTGCGTGGTCTTTGTATTTGTGTCTTACGTAATGTGGTTAAATCTAACTCATAAACTGCTGGGGTATTTGCTATTTTAAAATCCCCTTGAACTAAAATTTTATTTTCTTTTTCAGGTAAAAAACTAACAATTCGGTCTGAATATTGTGGCTGGATTTCATCTCTTACTGTGTTGGCTTTAAAAGCTAATTTAAGACCTTTATCATTTTTAAAGTTATACGCATACATAAGCGTTGATGTATATTTAACTCCGCCAAACTGATATTTTATATAGCGAGCACCAAGTAACAGTACGTCATCATTTGCCCAGTTATACCAATCAAAAAACACTGTATGGTTATTTGAGTTTATAATTGGTGTTGTAACCCCCGTCTCCAAGTTTTTAACCATTAAGATTAAAGTCCCTTGGTGGTTTCTTATAAAAGCGAGGTTCTTACCATTGGGAGATAGCTTCACTTGGCTAAAATCTTTTAAGCCTGCAAAAACTTCTATAGGTAGTTTTTTATCTTGTGTGGCAAAAGAGCCAAAACTTTGCAAAGCAATTAACAAAGTGAAAATGAACTTAAACATTCGTAAATCCTTTTATTATTGTACTCCTAAGTAAACGATTATTTCACAACTGTGGCCTTTTAAGCAAAAACTTATCTTTGGTTGTACTAAAGTAATCGCCGCCCATTTTGCCCACTGCATTTAATAATTCAGGGTCAATATAGCCACCACTCATCACTTCATCGTCTATACAAATACCCACTACATCCAGCAACATCATTTTTCCGCCGCCAGGCTCATTTGAAATACTAATAACTTCGCGTAATTTACATTCAAACCGTACTTTTGAATCGGCAACGCTTGGTGCATTTACTAACTTACTTGGAGCTTGGGCAATGTTAGCTGCATCAAATTCGCTTATATCACTAGGATAATTTGCACAACTTTGATTCATTTTTTCAACTAGCTCTTGGCTGACAATATTAACCACACATTCTTTAGTTGCCATTAGATTACTGAGCGTATCTTTATTCGTTTTATCACTAGGGTTTACTTGCGTAACACTTAAAACAGCTGGCTTGCAACTAGCCACAGTAAAAAATGAATAAGGCGCAATATTTGCAATACCTTCGCTATTTAATGTACTTATCCATGCGATAGGCCGTGGGCTGATACCGCCTACTAAGTAAGAGTAAACATTTTGGTTGGTATTTTCGGTGAGATCTAAAAACATATTTTTTCAACTAAATAAGAATATCAACATGCCTAATATCTTAATCCGATGAAGGTTGGGGTTAAAGAAGATTTACAAATGAGAAAAGTTAAAAAGTAAAACCGAGCCTTCAGGCTCGGTTTTCAATCCATTTAGCAAGGCGCTACATTATTGAATACTCTGACTTTTGTTTTTAAATCAAATGCAGCATAAGCTGCAACAATAATAAAACACCCCGCAGGCACAACATAAGAAAACGCGACACTGTATGTATCAATAAACACAGCTTGGAATACAGGAACTATCGCTCCACCTAAAATAGCCATTACTAAACCAGCAGCACCTAGTTTTGCATCATCGCCTAACCCATGTAGTGAAATCGCGTAAATAGTTGGAAACATTAACGACAAGCAAGCCGATATACTTACCAGCGCCCATACGCCACTTATATTTGGCATTTTCACCATATAAAAACACAGCAGCATTGCAATAATAGAGGTTGCCATTAACAGTTTGGCAGGACGAATAAATCCCATAAGCCAGGTCATTACAAATCGAGAAACTAAAAAGGTGATCATACTGTATTGTAAAATACTTCCCCCGGTAACTTCATTTGTATCGAGTGCCTCCATTACGTACTGGATGGTAAATGTCCATACACAAGTTTGCGCCGCAACATTAAAAAACTGGGCGATAACACCAAAGCGGTAATGGGTATTTTTAAACAAACGCTTAAACGTTGCACTAAATTCTACATGCTTAGAGACTTTTTTTTGCTTACAAAAATTAGGTGTTTTAGTAAACGCAATTGCCAACCAAATAAAAACCAACACACAAGCCATACCAACATAAGGCACCATAACTGCATCAAGTTCTGCGCTTATAATGCTAGTTAATTGCTCACTATTCATATTTGTGCGCTCACCAGAGGTTGCGGTATTGAGCTTTGGTAAAATAAGGGTGGCGGCTAAAAAAACACCAATGTTAGTACCGACAGGGTTAAATGATTGCGCCAAATTCAACCTGCGAGTTGCACCTTGTTGGGTGCCCATTCCCATTACATAAGGGTTTGCTGATGTCTCTAAAATAGATAAGCCTCCAGCTAACACAAACAAAGCCACTAAAAAAAAACCATAAGTCATTGCTTGGCTGGCGGGATAAAACAAAAATGCTCCGATTGCAGCCATCCCTAAACCGGTTAACACACCTGTTTTATACGAAAAGCGTTTATTGATATATGCCGCCGGAATAGCTAGGCAAAAGTAAGCTCCATAGTAGCTAAATTGTACCAATGCAGACTGCACTGACGACATAGTAAAAATTTTACTAAACACTTTTACTAGCGGATCAGTCATGTTTGCCGCAGCTCCCCATGCAGCAAAGCACAGAACAAGTAAAATAAAGGGAACCACCATCTCCTTGGAGACAAGAGGTGTTTGTGTGTGTGTGTGTGTGGTCATTGCCGTGTCTCAGTTGTTAATGTTAAGTAAAGCATTTAACCAGTTAAATATCATTCCGTCAATAAATCAACTATAGTTATTTATTGACCTCCTGTGACTTATTTATACTCTGTCGTAAATTTAATAATAAGAAATGAACCTGGCAATAAAGCTAATATAGTCGCCAATTACACACACTCGGTGTACAATTAATCAGGTTATTCAAGATAATAACAACTAGGTAGGAATAATTATCAAATCTAAAAACCCTCGACTCTCTTTACAAGAAGGCCGAAGCCAATCTGGCCTGCGTGCTCATAATGAACGCCGAATTATGTCATTAATTCGCCAACACGGTAGTGCTCCAAAAGCTGAAATTGCACAAAAAACAGGGCTTTCAGCACAGGCCGTCACAGTAATTATCAATAGTTTAGAAGCCGAATCGTTATTAATACGGAAAGACCCTCAGCGTGGTAAGGTTGGCCAACCAACCATCCCATTTGCGTTAAATCCAGATGGTGCATTTGGAATTGGCTTAAAAGTAGGTCGTCGCAGTTTTGATTTAACCTTGATTGACTTAGTAGGAAATATACGCGCAACTTTGCACGAAAACTGCGCTTACCCCACAGTACAGAGCTTGCTAACCTTTTTAGAGAAAGGGATCAGCGTACTTAAAATGAGCTTAAGTGACGAATTAGCCAAGCGTATCTTAGGTGTGGGTGTTGCAACCCCTTACGAAATTTGGAACTGGACAGAAGAAGCCGGCGCTCCAAAAACAGTATTGAATGAATGGAAGTCTTTTGATTTTAAAGAAAAAATAAATCAAATTGTACATCTTCCCGTGTATGTATGTAATGATGATACCGCTGCTTGTTCAGCTGAATTAAGCTTTGGTAATCCTGCTCGTTTTAGCGATTTTTTATATATTTTTATTGGTACTTTTATTGGTGGTGGAGTTGTTATAAACGAAACCTTATTTACTGGTAAAAAAGGTAATGCCGGCGCTATAGGTTCATTACCTAGGCCTATGCTTAATAGTGAAGGACAACTAACCTCCCAACAACTTATTATGCAATCATCACTGTATATTCTCGAAAAAATGCTCAAAGGTGATGGCTACAATACTGACATACTATGGAGTTCAAAAGAGTATTGGGGAGACTTAGGCCCCGTACTCGATAAGTGGATAGACCAAGTTGCAGATGGCCTCGCCTACGCGGCATTGTGTTCTTTAGCTATTTTTGATTTTGAGGCAATTGTCATTGATGGCGCCATTCCTATCAATGTCAGAGAAAAAATAGTTTTGGCAACAAAGTTAAAATTGAGCCAGGCTGATCATCGCGGTATTAATCGCTGTGAAGTACAAAGTGGCTCTATTGGCGCCAAGGCTCAATCAGTAGGCTGCGCTAACCTTCCGTTACTTATCAACTTTTCTCAAGATCACGCAAGCCTTTCACACCACTAATATACTTTAAAGTTAAAAAGCAGCCATCGGTAACGTTGGCTGCTTATTTATTTTTTATCAGAGGTAAAAAATTCACTTAAACAATCAAAAAGCTGTACAAAAAATAATAAGTAATAATAGTTGATTTATTATTTTAAGTTCTCTACATTCTATTTACAAATTTGATAACACTGACATGTTTGATTAATAAAACCGCAAATTTGTATACACACACAACAAAGAGAGAACAGAAAAATGAAAGTATCAGCAAAAATGACTCTAATTGCAGTCGCTGTAGGTCTATCCATATCCCCTAGCGTCTTGTCACAAGAGCAACAAGAAGCAAAAAGTGATTTAGGGTTTGAGCGCATCATTGTAACGGGAACATCTCGGCCAAAAGAGAAAATCGAATCAACTAATGCAATAACTACCTTTAACGAAGCAAAGTTAGAGCAATTGGCTCCGCACAGTGTTGCTGAATTAGTGCGAAGTATTCCTGGTTTTCATGCCGAAGACACCGGTGGAGAAACCGGTAACAACGTAGCCCCACGAGGCTTTCCGTTATCAACGCAAACAGAGTTTACAGCACTACTTCGTGATGGTATGACCGTGTTTTATAATCAAGATATTTTATTTACTCAAAATGATCGCTTTACCCGTTTGTCTAATTTTGTGGGCAGCGTTGAAGCTATTCGTGGTGGTGCCTCGTCAATTTTTGTTGGTAGCGCGCCAGCTGGGTTTATTAATTTTATTTCTCGTGAAGGCTCCGATGATACCCAAGGTGATGTGTTTTTTGAAACCAACAGCAACAACCGCCTAGGTGGACAAGGTTGGGTTAGCGGATCAATAGACGATCAGACAACCTATGCTGTTGGCGCTTGGTATCGCAAGGATGACTCCGCACGCGATCCGGGGTATACAGCTAACCAAGGTGGTGAGCTTAATGGCAATATTAAGCACTTTTTTAAAGATGGCAGCGGCTTTACCCGCTTTGAGTTTAATAAACAAAACGATAGATCATTCTTTTTTATTCCTCAGCCATTAATAGGCTCAACCACCAATGCTAAAACAATCCCAGGCGGGATGGATATCAGAGATGGCACCACCGGTAACTCAGCAGGTGCGCGTTTATTAACTCTTAATAACACCCCAAGCGGCGACATTGATTTGGATATTGCAGATGGTAACTACGCTAATGTGACCTACTTTGGCAATACAACCGAAATTGAAATCAACGAAAACTTAGTCTTTTCAAATCAAATGCGTTATACCGATATGCTAACAACCTTTACCGGCATCATTAACGTAGGTAACGCCGAATCGTTAGCTAGTAAAGCACAAGCTATATATGCTGCAAATACTGATGTCCTTGCAGGTGCCATGGTTGATGGTAACCTAAGTTACGATATACGCGATGCAGGAAACGGCTTTGTATTGGCTGATTCAAGCAACGTAAATACCTACAACACCAATGGATACGGAATAAACGCAGGCTTTTGGCATAGACGTTTTGAAGGCGATAACTTTCAAAACGAAACCAGATTCAACTACACCTTTGATGATGTAGGCGAAGGGACTCTTTATGCTAATTTTGGCTTATTCTTCTCTAATATTAATGGCCATGTTACCGACTATCGAATTAATACACTGCAATCAGTAGAGCCCCTGCCGCAGCGCTTAGATGTTGTATTTACAGATGCACAAGGTCTTGACATTGCCAGCGGTACTTACAAAGGTATTCAGGCTGGATCACATGGTTTTGCCGATATTGTTTATAGTGAAAATACCCTTGCGCCCTTTGCTGACTTTGAATACGAGCTTGAAGATGTGTCGTTTAATCTGGGCCTAAGGTACGAAACCCTCAAAGCAGATGGGGAAGCGCAAAACCAAGCTAATTACACAATTGACAGTTTTGCCAGCGATACTGATACCGTCAATGGGAATATTACCCTGCCCTTTGGTGATGGGACTTACCGAAACTTTGATGTTGAATACAACGAAATGGCATGGACAATTGCAGCTAACTACAAATTTAACGACGACTTAGCGGTATTCACTCGATATGCAGATGGTTTTCGTATGCCTGATGTAGATAAATACATGGCGATTACCAACCTAACTAGTCAAGAGGAAATTAATCAATTTAATAACTCTGAGAGACGTGAAACACAACCAGCTTCAACGGTAATGGCCGAGGTGGGCATTAAATATAACGAAGGTGATGTCGCAGCATTTGTAACCGGTTACTTCGCCGCTGCGGATGATTTATTCTTTAATGTACCTACTGTTGAAAATGGTCAAGTAGTGCAACGTCAAGCCTTTAGAAACACAGAAACCTTAGGTGTAGAAGCCGAATTTAACCTGCAAATCACCCAAGACTGGCGCATTGGTGTATCTGCAACGTACCAATCACCCGAATTTGTAAACACACCAGCGGCGCAATACTTGGATGCTAATGGAAGCTCTGCCTCTATTGATATAAACGGCAACTTACCTGTACGTGTGCCTAAGCACTTTGGCCAATTAACTAGTAGCTATCAGTTTGAAGATTTTTCGTGGGGTATGGCAGCTATTCATGGTAGCTACTCTTGGAGCGGTAAACGTTATGCCGACGACGCCAACACAGCAGAACTGCCTATGTATGGCATGTTAAACCTTGGTTTATCCCTTGAAAACGAAGACGGTTATTACCTTCGTGCCGATGTTAAAAACCTAAATAACTCAGAAGGCTTATCAGAGGGGGATCCTCGCGCAGGTGAAACGGTAGCAGGTCAAGCAACTACATTTAATGCGCGCGTTGTCTTACCTCGTACCTTTAGCCTTACTATTGGTAAGCGTTTTTAATTTTACTCTAATCTAGGGTATCGTCATGCAAAGCGATACCCTCGCAATTTTTAGGAAAATATAATGGAAGTAGTTGCAATTGGTGAAGCTTTAATAGATATACTCTCACATGACTGCATGCACAATAAGGCATCAAATAGCGAACTAGACTTCACACAGTTTGCCGGAGGCGCACCCGCTAATGTTGCTGTAGCCGTAGCAAAGCTTGGTGGTTCAAGTTATTTGCTTGGTAAAGTAGGCAATGATAAATTTGGTCGCTTTTTAATAAATGCACTCAAAATGTATAATGTAAACACATCTTATGTTGGCTTTTCAAAAAAAGGGAAGACGGCACTCGCGTTCGTATCGTTGGATGAAAACGGTGAACGTACATTTGAATTTTACGATAAAGATGCTGCACATTACGATTTACAAATAACCGATTTAGAGCCCTCTTTATTTTCAACACCTAAAATTGTGAGTTTTTGTTCAGGCTCTTTTGCAAAACCTTTAGTATTAAATACAACCTTACATGCGCTAAAACACTTTAAAGAATCAGGCTCGGTTACATGCTTTGACATTAACTTTCGTTCAGCCTTCTGGGATGAACCACTCACAGCTAAATCTGTTATTGAGGATGTTGCTAAAACAGTTGATGTTATTAAAGCGAGTAAAGATGAGCTGATCTCGCTTTATGGAATAGAGCATATTGATACCACTATTAGAAGTTGGGTAGATAGTGGCGTAGCTTTAGTTTTAATGACCGATGGTGGCGAGCCTATTACTTTTTCATCTAGCTCATTTAGTGGTACTTATCCTTGCCCTAAGGCATATGTTGTGGATACCACAGCTGCAGGCGATGCGTTTGTAGGTGGTTTTTTATATCAAATATCTTCGCTAGTGAGTAATAAAACAGAATTTACTGACTGGGCAAATAACTTTACTAACGTTTCAAAGGCTATCGACTTTGCTACTAAATGCGGAGCCAAAACAGTAGCAACGTTTGGAGCCTTTGATGCCCTACCTACATACCATGATATCTCGGCGAGTACCCTTAAATCTTCGTGTCGATGTTAAAAACCTAAATAACTCAGGAAACTTATCAGAGGGAAGTTTCACTCAGGTGAAACGGTAGCAGATCAATCAATTATATTTAATGCGCGCGTTGTCATATCTCGTGTCTTTAGCTTTACTATTGGTAAGCGTTTTTAATTTTACCCTAACTGAGGGTATCGTCATACAAAGCGATACCCCCGCAAGTTTTAGGAAAAGATAATGGAAGTAGTTGCAATTGGTGAAGCTTTAATAGGTGTACTCTCACATGACTGCAAGTGCCAAAATTGCTTAAGTATCACGGTAATTCTCCCTATTTATAATACTTCTTTTATTGGCGACTCATTTTAGTATCACCTTAACATGAGTTGCCTATATCAAAATCGTTTTTACACTAGTCTTCTTTTACATTTAATACGTATTGGTTTTGTCCTATTATTTATAATGCCACGGTTTTAATATTGCCAGTATGAAAGAAAGAATAAACATCGTGTGGTTTAAACGTGATTTACGTCTTAGCGATCATCAACCATTAAAAAATGCATTTAGTAATGGCTTACCGACCCTGTTACTTTATAACTTTGAGCCATTACTGCTCGAAGATGCACACTACAATGAGCGGCACTGGCGCTTTGTGTATCAATCGATAGTTGAGTTAAATAATCAGCTAGCGCGTTTTAACGCCTGTGTTTATATATTTAATTTAAATATGAACGATTTACTTGAGTCGATAAAGACGCAGTTTGAAATAGTTAATATTTTTAGCCATCAAGAAATAGGCTTAAACAACACCTTTGAGCGCGATAAGGCAATAAAAGCATGGTGCCAGCATAACCACATTAATTGGCAAGAGTCGCAAACAGGCGCGGTAATTCGCGGCAAAAAAAATCGTAATAATTGGAACGAACGCTGGCAGCAAACAATGCAAGCACCTATTGCTGTTCCTAATTGGAAGAGTATAAAAACAATTACCCTTAATAACTATCAAGCGCCTGAGCTGCCAAGCGCTTACACTCAAGATCACGACAGCTTTCAACAAGGTGGCCCACTGCATGCGCGAACTGTAATGCAGAGTTTTTTTGCCGAGCGCGGTAAAGGTTATCAAAAGGGAATATCGAGCCCAAGTTTAAGCCAAAGCCACTGCTCTCGCCTTTCGCCCTACCTAGCATGGGGGAACATTAGCCTTAGGCAAGTGTATCAAATGGCCATTGATGAATATCATTCAAAACACCCTGACAAAAGAGGTTGGAAACGCCCACTAGCAGCGTTTGTATCGCGCTTGCATTGGCACTGCCACTTTATGCAAAAGTTTGAAAGCGAGTGCTCTATGGAGTTTTTAGCTCTTAATCCGGGTTATCACGTATTTCCGTATCGTGATGATGAACGTGTGAAAAACGATATTGAACGCTGGGCGCAAGGTCAAACAGGTATTCCAATTATTGACGCTTGCATGCGCTGCTTAAAAGCCACCGGTTATATAAACTTTAGAATGCGCGCCATGCTTGTAAGCTTTGTAACGCATCATTTAAATATAAGTTGGCAGCAAGCAAGCTTTCCGCTCGCTAATTACTTTTTAGATTTTGAGCCAGGGATTCATTATCCGCAAATTCAAATGCAAGCCTCGGTCACAGGTATTAATACCATTAGGCACTACAACCCAATTAAGCAATCAGAAGATCAAGACCCAACAGGTTCGTTTATTAAAAAGTGGTGCCCCGAGCTTGAAAAACTCCCTATTGAATATTTACATCAGCCTTGGGAGCAAACTCCAATGGAAGCACTCTTTAACGACTTTAAGTTAGGGGAGGATTACCCTGAACCCATGCTTGATTTAACAGCGGCCTCAAAAGAAGCACGCGAACGCTTATGGCAATACCGTGAGCGAGCCGATGTTAAACGTGCCATAGGGAAAATTCTTAAAAAGCACGTTGGGGGTACTCAAAAAGTTACTCGAACAAAAAGTAAAACGGATACTAAAAATAACAGTAAGGCTAAGTAAGCATGGCGCACAAAAAACTAAACTTACCTCAAAAAATATGCCCTATTTGTAATAAACCTTTTACGTGGCGTAAAAAATGGCAGCGCGACTGGGATAACGTTATTTACTGTTCAGAGCGCTGTAAGCGAAATAAACAGGGGTAACAATTAACTGGCGCCTATTTTGCAACATCATCAGTAATTAGTGCTTTTAAGGCTTTATATAAGTTTATTTTGTAAATAACGCTTAGATAACCTGAAAAGCTTACACTCTAGCAAGGAGAAGATGATGACGATTAAAAAAACGGCAAGTTCAACATGGTCTGGCGACATTAAAACAGGCAAAGGTAGCATATCAACTCAAAGTGGCGCGCTTAATAAACAACCTTATGGTTTTAATACCCGCTTTGAAGATGAGGCGGGCTCAAACCCTGAAGAATTAGTAGGTGCAGCGCACAGTGCATGTTTTAGTATGGCGCTTTCACTTGCATTAGGTGATGCAGGCTTTACCGCAGATAAAATTGATACTAAAGCCACTGTAAGCCTTGATGAAGTAGATGATGGTTTTTCGGTGACGCATATTGCCCTTGAGGTAAAAGCGCGTATTGATGATATTCAAAACGAGCAGTTTCAAGCTTTATGTGAGCAAACCAAAAAGAGCTGCCCTATTTCAAAACTCTTAAATACCGAAATATCACTAGATGCGACACTTCAATCAGCATTTTAAATATTTAGGTTTAGATTACTGTAAATAAAGCACATTAAATTAAAGCCAAGTAAATTATTACTTGGCTTACTAATCATCAAGATACCTTTTTAGAGCTGCTTATACCTAAGACTTCAGATAATAAAGCGATCCCCATGCCAAGCGCGGGCCAAATCACCCATAAGGTGTTTGGTGATGTAATTAAATTAATTAATCCTAAAAACACTAAAGCAACTGCATACTGTTTAAAACTTTGAAATATTGTTGTTGATGTATTCATGTTTATCCTCCTGTTAATGTATAAATCTATTTTTATATAAAAACGAAATGCAAACTCCTGCCAAATGTCATTAAATAGCATGGCATTAGTCATCATATTACTCACATATAAATAATCACTTATTACGTTAAAAAAAATATAAACTAATACTTTAATCTATTTGTGTTAGGATCTACCCTCAACTAACTTTAAAAATAAACATCAGAGGATGAACTAAGTGATCGAAAAATCTAAAGATTGTGAAAAAGTGACATGTAGTAATTGTGCTGACGCCAACGATCTTGAATTTGATTTTTCTATGGCTTTTCAACCGATTATAAACTGTAAAACTCGCCTAATTTATGGCTATGAAGCATTGGTTAGAGGTTTAAATGGCGAATCTGCTTATTCAATTATTTCAAAAGTGAATGAAGACAACCGCTATGCATTTGATCAGCTTTGTCGTATTAAAGCCATTCAACTAGCCGCAAAGCTGGGCATAACATCAATGCTAAGCATTAACTTTTTACCTAATGCTATTTATAAACCTGAGCGATGTATACGCACCACACTCGAAGCTGCAAAAAAGTATAACTTTCCAATTCAAAATATTATGTTTGAATTTACTGAAGTTGAAAAAATAGAAGACACCGCACACATTAAACGCATTGTTGATTACTATCAGTCTCTCGGATTTAAAACCGCCACTGATGACTTTGGTGCAGGTTATTCTGGTTTAAATCTACTGGCTGACTTTCAAACAGATATTATCAAGCTTGATATGGCGCTCATACGCGATATTAACAACGACAAAAAACGCCAACTAATAGTAACTCATTGCTTAAATATGTTTCGCGATTTAAACATCACCGCACTAGCTGAAGGGATTGAAACGGTAGAAGAATATAAGTGGCTTAAAAACGCAGGTGTTGAGCTTATGCAAGGGTATTTATTTGCCAAACCAAGCTTTGAAAACTTGCCTGAGGTAAACCTAATTTTTTAATTAGGAAAACTAACAACATCTAAACACTTTATTACAATCATTTAATTGCCTTATAAAACCTCACAAATATAATACCCATTCTAGTAACAAATTTACTTAATTATAAGAAGGGATACTTATGCGCTTTTTAATGCCACTCACTTTACTCACACTTAGCTGCACAGCGTCTGTAAACGCTGAGCAGTCAGAATCAAAACAATGGTTTAACTCTATAAACTACGCAAAAATTGATTCTGATTATTACAGCGATGATGTGTATGGGCTATCAACTCACTATTACTTTGAGAAGCAGCAAAACTCTGGTGTTTGGGATGATTATGGCTACTTGGATACAGATAGTAATATAGGCTTAAATTATTTTAATTCAGATGGTTACAGTGGAAAAGGTATTTTTGGAGAAGGCTTTTACGGCAATGCTTTTGCAACTTTTGAACTACCTAATATTGGTGATGCCGACAACTATTCACTAGGTTTAGGTTACTTATTTGCTGATTCACTAAAAGTATCTGTACGTATGTTAGATTATGAATATAGCGATACAGTTTATTTGTTTAAAGCTCAGTATAATCATGAAATTAACGACACCGACTACATTGGTTTTACTGCTGAAACAGATGATGAAACAGAGTCGTGGGACCTATCATCACGTTACTTTGCCCATCTTTATGATGACAGCTATTTTGCTGTAAATGTTGACTATCTAGATGTTGGCGACGACTCAGTTTTTAATGTGCTCGCAAACTATTACTTCAATAAACATGTTGCAGTCGGTATTGGCTCAAACGACTCTGATTTAGTTATTGAAGGTAAGTACTTTATTAATGATAGCTACTACTTCACTGCTAATTACACTGATAATGATAACTATGATATATACAATCTTAGCTTTGTAGCCCAGTTTTAATAAACACAAAAAAGCCGCCTTGCTGGGTCTGCTCAGTTAACCAAGGCGGCTTTTACTAAACAACTATAACTACATATTACCCAGCTCTATCATCATTGCTGTGTACATACGTAAATTCAGTTCAAGTTGCTCAAGTGTCATAAATTCATGCTCTGAATGACCTGTGTAGCGCTTACCCGGCATTGAAGGGCCAAACGATACAGCATTATCAAACAGCTTTGCGTTAGTGCCACCACCTATTGATACAAAGTCAGCTTTTTCGTCGCCCGTAAAATGCTTGAAAATATCAAGCAGCTTTTGCGCATGTGGCGCGCCATCAAGTAGCATAGGTGTGCCAATAATTGTTTCTATGTTAGCAAGTGTTACATTGTTAGTAGCTTGCCAATTAGCGAGTGCATCATCAATTTGCTTTTGTAATACAGCTTCGTCTTTACCCATTGGGCGACGTGCATTTACAGCAAGTGTTAGCGCATTACCATCGCGCTCAATAACGGTTGGTGCCACTGTCATTGGGCCCATAAAGTCGTGCTTGTAAGCTATTTCGCCAAATTGTTTACCGTGAATGTCTAAACCAATTAACTGATTCACAAAGTCGATTAGCTCGCCGTCACTGTTATTTTCAAGCTTCACACCTTTAAATAACTCAGCTAAATAAGCAATAGCATTTATACCCGACTCCGGCTCAGATGAATGCGCCGACATACCTTTAACGCTTATTGCTAAACCATTACTTTTTTCACTAAAGTTAAATTCAACTTTATTTAATGTTTTAGCTTTTGCTTTTAATGTATTAATAAGTGCCGCGTCTGCATTGTGAAGCACTAAGCTGGCGTCTTCTGGAATTTGGCTTCTAAACGCACCGCCAGTTACATCCTTTACATATAAACCCGTTTGTGGTGATGTTGCATTAAAAGTAGGTGCAATTAAGCTCCAGCCTTTCTCGGCAACCACTACAGGGTATGATGCATCAATCGTTACTGCATATTTTGGTTGTTCATACGTTTTCATAAATTGAGTAAGCGGACCCCAATCAGACTCCTCAGCAAGGTAAATCATAAGCTCAATACGGTTATTAAGGGTTATGCCTTTATCTTTAATTGCTTTCATGGCGTAAAGCGCTGTTGCTATTGCACCTTTGTCGTCCTCAGTACCACGACCAACTAATTTACCCGGTTCAGATGTATCAATAATAAAAGGGCTTTGTTTCCATTTACTTGCATTAGCAGGTTGCACGTCGCCGTGGGTTACTACCGTTACTTTTTCGCTTTGCTCGCCCATACCAATTAATACGGTGTAGCCTAAATCTTGGTAGTCAAAACCAAGCTCTGCGGCTTTCATTTTTAAAAGTGCTTTAAAGCCAATAAAATCGGGATTTTGAGGAGTGCTAATGTCGCTTTTGTTAACCGTCGGAAAAGCCACTAAGTTAGTTAGTGTGTGTATTTGAGCATTTTGGTAGGTATTTACTGCGTAATCGGCAACGCTATCAATATTTTTATTTAACTGCGCATGTGCGCCAAATGCAAATAAAGCAATACTGGCTAAAGCTAACTTTTTCAAAACAATTCCCATTTAATTAATAGCTAAGAGCGGTAATTATAACGCTATGAGTTACTTACTTATAGCTCTTTACGCCAAACGCGCAGATTACTTAAGGTAAATAACCTGAACTCTGGATAATAAATCTATCTCAAGCAGCTATTTCCAGCGCTAACTGCGTTGAACTTACTTGCAATAGGCCAGCTATTGACGCGTAAGTTCGCCTTGTTTTCACTGAAAATCTCTGGCTAGAGAAAATAAATTTAAATATCACTATAGTTCAATACGCTGGTAAACCTCTTACCCAGAGTTCATGTTAAATATTTATATAGCAGCTTTTATGAGGATGACTGTATAATGCGCGACTTAAAATTAAGAGAGTATTTAATTGTGAACCGTCGTAAAAAAATCGTCACTAAATTTCAAAAAAAAGATAAACGCACTAACGCTAAACTACACAAAAGCAACAAACCCTCTTATGTGTCAAAAGCTGAGCGCGAAAAACTAGCTGAGCAAGAAAATAATGAGCCACAGGTAATCCAAGAGTAACTTTACGTTACCTGTTGCTTTGATAATTTAAAGTGGCAAAAGTACCGACCACTTACATAACCAACCACTGCCGTGGCAACTATAAGTTCAAACGTAGCTAAGTAATTAACTGTATCTACATATGGCATTGCGAGGTTTATACTTTGCATCCAGTCTTTCATTTTAAATAATGCAGTTGCCCCAATAACCATTGGAAATGTAAAAGCAGCGTAGCTCGGCGTAAAAGGTCTGCGTAATAACTTTATAAATAACACATAAACAATCAGTGTTTTTATTATCGCTAATATAAATAATGCGCCCACTATAACAAGTGATGGATTAGCTACAATATGAAAATACCCCGCTAATGTTAAACTGGCAGGCGCTGCTAAAATGGCGAGTGTTGGCTGTATTTCGTAGTCACTTTTTAATGCTAATAAAAAACGATAAAACATAATTGGCAGCATTATAGCGTACGTTGATATACCAATAACTAATGCACTATAAGCTAACCACGCTAATGTCGGATTTCCCGAAAAAGTAACATCTGCAATAATTATCCCCACTGGTGGCACAAACCAGCTAGGCGCCATATCTTCAAAATTAAACTTTTTTGCTCGCTGGTATAAAAAACTCACCAAAAAGGTTAGATGCAACACAAAAGCTAAAACCCACATAATGTCGCCAGCTAATTGGTTAAATTGCCCAACTGAGTTTGAAATAACAAGATTAGCCATTGCAAATGTAGGGATCACACTTCCTGCAACTGGGTGTGCTAAATCGGCTTTTAATAAATGAGGGTGTAGTAAAAACTTAGCAGCCAAAAGTAAAACTAATACGCCAGCTAATACCGCTCCCAAAAATTGCCCTTGGGAGTTTAAATTAAAAACGTTTTCCCATGTCCATCCCATACTAGCAATACCCAAAGCTAAACCGGCCATAGCTGTTGGCGCACCCATCACTTTATTTTTAAATTGCTTAAACACTGTACTTCCTAATCATTGGGTGATGAACAAGTTACTGCTTTTTACTGCATTGCCTTAAAATAACGCTGTAAAATTAGTACAAGCGTGCTTAATAGAACGCTTTTTGCGTACAAATATTTCATAAAAATAAGTTTACGGCTTACATATTAAAGCGTATGAAAAAAGCCATAACACAGTTATGGCTTTTACTTTATTTTAAAATTTAATTTAGTTAAAACGCGTAACTAATGCTTACATTAAATGAACGACCCTGCCCAGCAAGTTGTTCAAAACCGTTGCTGCTATCTTGTTTAAGTGCTGCAATACTTACGCCGCCTAGTGGGAGTTGGTAGTACTCATCAAACACGTTACTCACTTCTGCGCTTAGCGTTAATGAATCCCATGTGGCTTTAGAGCTTAAATTAACCAAGCTGTAGCTGTCTGTTTGGTTTTCAAAACGATTATTATCTACACGGCTTTTATTATCGACCCACTGCCAAGATAATGCGTTTTCAAACCGACCCATTTGCTGGCTAATACCTAGCTGGGTCTGCAGTGGTTTAATTTGATAAAGCGGCTGGTTAGTATCGTCGCGCTTGCCTCTCGTATTAGTAACATTAGCGTGTAACTGCCAGTTACCTAAGTCCTTAGATTCATAAATGTTGGCTGTTAAATCTATTTTTGCACCATACAAAATGGCATCTACATTAGTGAACTGAAAAATGTTACGCGTTGTATTGTCCAAGTTATAACTATTGAAGCATCTTACAATATCAGCATCAATATAGTCGCTCACATCGGTATACCACACATTGGTACTTAATCGCCAACCATCATCTTTAGCCGATTTAATATAAGTAGCACTTATTGTATGCGCAGTTTCAACGTCTAAATCAGGGTTACCAATATAGCCACTACCATCGCCATACCAACCAATCATGGTGGTTGCCATGGTGCTTACACCCCAACTGTATCGCTCGTTTAAATTGGGCGCGCGGTTTTTACGGGCAAGACCAAATTGCAGCTCATCATAATTTGTTATTTGGTAGTTAATTAATAAGTTAGCATCAACTATAGTGTCGGTTTTATCTCTGCCGCCAGCATTAAAATTCTGTGCAGCAATGCTATTATCTGTAGACGTATCGCTCATGGTCATAGTTTCCATACTATCCATGTCGCTTATATCGTCAATATCCATCATGCTCATATTCATACCATCGTTGTAAGATTGAACCTCTCCAGCTTGGGTATTAACACTTTCAATACGTACACCTGCGTTTAGCCACAGTTTTGTATTTATTGGGTTCTCATATTCAGCAAATGCTGCTATGCGCTCTCGTTTGCCATTATTTATATTTACGTAATCGTTTGGTCCCATCATGGTTGAGCCTTCAATACCTGGCCACCAATCATCAATGCTGTAATTGTAATATTCTTGAGCGAGTAAAATACTGCTATTTTTATCAAGCGCAATACGCCATTTAAGCTGCGTACTTATATCTTGTGCATCGGTTTTCATTGGCATCATGCCTGTTTTTTCTTGGCTAAAAAAACCCATTTCGTGCTTTACACTGTGCCAATTAACTTGCCCTTCAAACTCACTGTTATCAAAAGAGCGTTTGTATTGAGCTATTGCACCGTAACTGGTGTTATCGGTCATATCCATATACTGATTTGCAAATCCCTGATACGGGATTTTTTGATGTGTTAGCTTTATCACTAATTGCTGTTTATCATCGCGCATAGCTGCGGTTAAACTATGATTTTGTGCTCGATACAATGTATCTAACACTACATCGCCGTTACCGTCTTCATAACTACCTGCATCACTAAACGACCCCTGGTAATTAAGACTAAACTTGTCACTTGCTAAACGTGCACCTACGCCAAGCTTACGTCCGTTATCAACACTACTGTACTTTGCTGACACATAACCTGAGTGCCAACCTAATTCATTGCTATCGCTATACTGTGGTGAAATAGAATTAACGCTTATTACGCCAGCAATATTATCGCCGCCCGCACTCACTGGCGACACGCCTGCAACCACATTATAAGACGTAATTTGATTAGCCGAGATATACGAAAGTGGCGGGTTCATATGATTAGCGCATGCAGCGGTTACATCTGCGCCATCAATTAACACTTTAACTCTGTCGCCCATTAAACCATTTAAAATAGGGAGGTTAGATACGCCGCCCGCAGCTGAAAAGTCGACACCTAAATCACTTAATAACGATTCTGACGAACCAAGTGCTAAGTGCTTATTTTGAGCATGTCCGTGTACTACAATTACTTCTAAAGACGTATCGTCGGCAAATGCAAAAGTAGATAGCACACCGCTAATAAAAAGTGCGACAGGGGAAAGTAAGTAAGTTTTTTGAGTTTTGCTTTTATAAACCATTGTTAATTTATGCCACTGTAATAATTGGCGTAATTATAGTGTGAACTGCAAAAGCAAAAGCGCGACATATTGTCGCACTTTATCAATTTTGAATGTTGTTAGGCGTGTTTAATCTAAAAGGTCATATAATAAATTAAGTATTTAACTCAGCGACTGTTTGAGAAACAATATCAGCCCCTCGCTCAATCTCTTTAATAACCTCAGATACATTCGCAATAAGCTCTCGGCCTTGCTCTGAAGAGTCTGAAACCGACGTAATTTGCCTTGATATATCATTAGTGAGCTCTTGGTTATTTTTAACAACGGTCGCTATTTCATTAGTTGAACTACTCGTACTGGCTGCAAGTTGCCTTACTTCGTCAGCTACTACAGCAAAACCTCGACCGTATTCACCAGCACGTGCAGCTTCAATAGCAGCATTGAGTGCAAGTAAATTAGTTTGATCAGCAATGCTGCTGATTGTAGAAACAATGGAGCCTATTACAGCTGATTGTTCATTAAGATTTTTAATTAAATCAACTGACTTAAGAACTTGGCTTACAATGGCATCTGAGTTTGCAACAGAACTTTGTAGTATCTCAGAACCTTTTTTAGCGGTTTGCGCTGTAGCTACCGCCGATTCATACGCGATTGCAGCGGCTTCAGTCACTGCATTATTATTGTGTATACGATCAGTAATATTTGATGCAAACTTAATTATTTTAATTACATTACCTTTGCTATCTAATATTGGGTTATAAGTAGCTTCTAGCCAAATTTCTGAACCGTCGGCGGCAATACGTTTAAATTTTCCTGACTTAAACTGCCCCTGCGCTAATTCATTCCAAAAGTGTGGGTTTTTCTCATAAAACACTTCAGTACAAAACATTTTATGATGTTTACCTACAATATCTTTTAAGCTGTAGCCTACTGTCGCTAAAAAGTTTTGATTTGCGCTTAAAATATTACCTTGTGGGGTAAACTCTATTGTAGCCAATGCTTTATCGAGTGCACTAGCTATGGCTTCTTGTGCCTTTCGTTGTATATAACTAGTCGTAATATCAGAGGCTATTTTAATCACTTTAGTGACTACGCCATGCTCTTCTACAGGAAAGTAAGTTGCCTCAAGCCAAAGCTTATCGCCATTAGCTTTGTATCTTAAAAACGATCCTGATTTAGAATCTCCGGTTTTTAATGCTTGCCAAAATTGGCTATATTCATCTGACTTTGCATATTCAGGTTCGCAAAACATGCGATGATGTTTGCCAATTATTTGCTCTTTGCTGTAGCCTACAGTAGCTAGAAATAACTGATTTGCGTCTAATATTATTCCTTCAGGTGTAAACTCTATATAAGCCACATGCTTGTTAATTGCCGACAAGATAGACTGTTTTTGAATTAATTGAAGCTCCATTTCTTCAATTTTTGCGTTTCTTTTAGAAATACCAAACATATAAAAACCTTAAGGAGTAAATTAGTAAAAACATTAGCAGAATAACGTTAAACAAATATGTAACTATACTGTAAATATAAGCTCTAAATAACCTTTCGGCGAATATTTAACACCTTATAGATGCATGCTTTATAAATAGTTTTTTTATTTTATAAATTTTAAGTAGTATTTTCTTCTAATTAACATTTCAAAAACCTAACAAAAACACTAATTTATGCATGACTCTGTACTTTTTTTAACTTAAAATAGCACTCTCACAGACTACCCTCTCACACCAAAATTTAAGCATACATATAATATTTTCTATTCAGAATTTATTGTGCTGTTTCACTTTTAAAATTAAATCTTAAGGGATCATCTATGACATCAGATGTAACGTCGGCATCTAGTCAACTTAACAGAACCGCTATTTTACTCGTATTAGCACTTGGCACATTTATTTTAGGATTATCTGAGTTTTCGATGATGCCTATGCTGCCACTAATTAGCGAAACATTTGGCTCAACGCCCTCACAAAGTGGTTACGCAATTAGTGCTTACGCCATTGGTGTTGTAGTTGGCGCACCTATTTTAATGCTCACTACTGCTAATATGAGAAAGCGCAAAGCATTGCTCATTTTTATAAGCTTAATGTTTATCTCAAACGGGTTAAGCGCGATGGCAACATCGCTTGAGCAGCTTGTAATATTTAGATTTTTAAGTGGCTTACCTCATGGTGCATATTTTGGTGCTGCTATTTTATTAGCATCAGATATTGCTCCAAAAGGTAAGCGTGCTAGCTTTATGTCTAAGGTGTTTATGGGTTTAACTGTGGCTACTATTGTTGGCGTGCCTATAGTCACACTTGTAGGTCAAAATTTAAGTTGGCGTTATTGTTTAGCTGGCGCTGCAGTACTGGCCTTTATTGCTTTTGTTTTTGTTTATAAAGTAGTGCCTAGTATCGATAACGCTAAGCCTTCTAACTTACTAAACGAGTTTGGCGTACTTAAAAATAAACTGGTTTGGTCCATTTTGGGTATTGTAATTATTGGCTTTGGCGGAGTGTTTTGTATTTATACTTACATTGCCGACACCATATTAGTGGTAACAAAAACAGCTCCGTATACTATTTCTATCGCAATGGTAATGTTTGGTATCGGTTGTACACTCGGTAACTATGTACTGGGTAAAGCTGCCGATAAATCAGCAATTAAAACGACTGGCCTTGCGCTTGTATGTACTATTGTATTTGCCTTTGCATATGTAACGGCAAGCCATAATATTTGGGCTCTTTACGCGGTGATCTTCTTTATTGGTTGCAGTGTGGGCTTGGCTACGCTGATTCAAACGCTTTTAATGGACGTTGCGCCCGAAGGCCACGCTATGATTGGTGCCTTAGTACAGTGCGCATTTAATACTGCCAATGCTATAGGTCCTTGGGTTGGCGGAATAGCAATAGCGCAAGGTGCTGCACCTAATCAAACAGGTTACGTAGCAGCTGTATTGTTTTTAGGTGGTTTGGGTATGTGGCTATTAAGTTACTTACAACTAAACAAACAGCAACCAACAGCGCAAGCTACTAATTAACTGAGTTCGAGTTAATTTAAAATACAAAAAGAGCCGCTAATTAGCGGCTCTTTTATTTTTAATTTACCTAGTAAATTAAGCGTTTAACGATGCCATATCAATAACAAAGCGGTATCGTACGTCAGATTTTTCCATACGCTCGTATGCCGTATTAATTTCGTCAATGTTGATCATTTCGCACTCAGGTAGCACGTTATTTTCACCACAAAAGTCGAGCATTTGTTGCGTCTGTGCAATACCACCAATAAGTGAGCCTGCAATACGACGGCGACCCATTAATAATGGCACCGTGCTTAGCTCATCTACAGGACCAACTTGGCCAACAATAACTAATGTACCATCTACATCAAGTAGCGGTGTGTAAATAGATAAATCATGTTTTACAGGGACTGTATCTATAATGACGTCAAAGGCAGATTGCGAGTCTTTCATTTCGTCATCATTAGATGACACTAAATAGTGCTGAGCGCCTAATTTAACCGCATCATCTTTTTTAGACTCACTACGGCCAATTACCGTAACGCTTGCGCCCATTGCAACTGCATTTTTAACGGCCATGTGACCAAGCCCACCTAGACCAACAACACCAACACGGCTACCTTTTTGTACTCCCCACTTATGAAGTGGCGAATACGTAGTAATACCTGCACAAAGTAGCGGTGCAACGCGTGAAAGGTCTAAATTTTCTGGTACAGAAAGTACAAATTCTTCGCGTACAACAACATGCTTAGAATATCCACCTTGGGTCATTTCACCACTAACGCGGTCTTTGCCTGCGTACGTACCAACCATGCCTTCGCGGCAAAATTGCTCTTCGTCGTTATCACATTGATCGCAACTTTGGCACGAATCAACCATACAACCCACAGCAACTGTGTCGCCTTGCTTATATTTTTTAACGTCGCTACCTACCGACATAACTTTACCAACAATTTCGTGCCCAGGTACTAGCGGGTAGTCACTGCCACCCCAATCATTTCGTACGGCGTGTAAATCTGAATGGCACACACCACAGTATAAAATTTCAATTTCTACATCGTTATTTCGCAAATCGCGGCGCTCAAAAGAAAACTCTGTCAATTCAGAACCTTGGCTTTTTGCTGCATATCCTACTGTTTTCATAATAACTCCATAGTGGTTAAAAATTTAAATCATCAACAGCATAGTCCATAGCCCGTGAATAGAACCTGACAATATAAAATAGGCACAAAAAAGCCCAAACAGTGTTTGGGCTCAATCGTTAGTACTAGGGCGCTAAATTTAATTATTTTGCAAGTAAGCTGTTTAGTTCATTAATAATTGAATGAATGCGCTCTGCATTTTTTCCTAAATCACTACGCCCTACTCGCGATTTACTACGAATATCAACAAAACGCTGGCTGCCTTCATCTTTAATACGAATTACCACATCGTCTTTAAAACCAAACCATGTGGTTGTATCAGTAGCTTCTACAATACCTGTAGCCGTATTTGCACTTACCACTGCAAAGCCAAGATTTTTAACTGCTTGTTCGCTTGCTGCCATCAAATCGGCTTTAGATTGTGCAAAGCTTAACGTTGCCAGTTCAGGGTATGCTTTGCGTTGTTGTACTGCCGTTTCTTCACCCGCGTACTCTACTGGATTTGGTGCTTCAGCACGAAGTGGCGCAATTGCTACAAATTTTGGTGGGTTAACTAAATCTGTTGAAATATCATGAATTGCCGGTACGCTTTTAGCTTTGTTCATCATGTTAAGTGGCATAGCAATAGCCACAACCGAAAACACAAGCGCAATAACACCACTGCTTAGCGTTAACGTTTTACGCATAAATAACGCTTGTACTATAAGTAGCACCAATGCAGCGCCACCAGCGTAAACACCAAATTTAAAACCAGCAAACGCAGTTCCTAGCTCTACAATACCAAATTTATACAAAGGCCCCGGCAGTATGACGAGTAAAAAGGCGATTAGACTAACTAAGCTCACTAAAACTTTCATTTTATGATTCCTATATTGTGTGATTTTTTATTATTAAAACAATTAAGCACTATTAAACAGTAGCTTATACTACTAACAAGCGCTTTTAGATTACTATTAGCGACTAATTACACAAAAAAGTCCAATGTTGTGTGATCAAAGTTACTCAAGTTTGGAAAAATATCAACAAGCTCAGAGCTTGGCACACCAAACCACTGAGCCAATGTGGCAAAGTACTGTTCATTAGCAACACTTGGAATTAAACGACCGCCACCGGTATCTTGTGGGCCATCCAAATGTTGAGTTAATAGCTCGCCATATATATTGCCGCCTTTTACTGCGCCGCCCATTACTATTTGGTTTCCTGCCCAACCATGGTCAGTACCATCGCCATTTGAGGTCAACGTGCGACCAAAATCAGACATAGTAAACGTAGTCACTTTATCTGCCATATCAAGCTCTTTCATCGCACTATCAAATTCACTTAACCCTTGAGCTAACGTATTTAATAAAGCAGGGTGCGTTGTTAATTGGTTGTCGTGGGTATCATACCCCCCCATAGAAACAAAAAACACTTGGCGTTGAGTACTCAACTTTGCCTGTACGCTAATTGTTTTAGCGACTGCGGCAAATTGCTCACTAAGGCTATTATCGCTAAATGGGGTAATAAGTGCAGGCGCGCTTTCTAACGCGCTGTTCATTGCTTGAGTGTTATTTATCGCACTTGTTAAGCCATTGGCATAAGCTGTACTTAACGGATGGCTCGTATTGCCTAGTAAACGGTTCATAATAGCGGTTACGTGCTCGCTACGAGGTTGATACCCTCCAAACGCGTTAATACTACTAATGCCGCTTTTGTTAAGCGCAAATGCATTGCTAGCACTTCCCGTTTGCCATAAATTAGTACCGTCGAGTGATACATTAGCTGCAAACTCATCTTGTAACTCTAAACGCTCTAAAAGTCGTGCGCCCCACCCGCTATTAAGTGATTGTTTTTCTCGACCATACATCCACGCAGCTTGCTGATCGTTATGCGAAAACAAATGCTTAGGCAAACCTATTGTTTTATTTTTATAGTCATTCAATGTTGTGGGAGCGAGTAAAGTACCTACCCCGCCTATAAATGCTAAATTTTGGGATTCAAACACATTTTGTATGGGTTCAAGTGAAGGGTGAATACCTACGCCACCAGCAAACTGGCTTTTAATGCTTAGCTCAAGTGGGCTTTCTACCGCTAGGTTTTGCCTGCTTTGCTCGTACAAACTCCGTTGCTCGCCTTCAAGCGGAACGAGCATATTTAACGAATCATTCCCCCCGTATAAATACACACACACTAATGCTTTATAATCACCTAGCTCAACGGCATTAGTCGCTCCAGTTAATGCTTGTAATTGCAGGCTCGTTAACGCGGCAGCCGATACGCTGCCTTTTACACATAACGACAAAAACTCTCTTCTATTAATGCTCATTATGCGCTCCTAATTCTGCACGTTAAATTCAGGTGAAATAGCAATCATATATAATAAATACGAAACCCGTTCACGGTATTGCTCTTCATTAAAGTAGGCATCTAAATCAAGTAATGCTTGGCGTGTGCCACTGCTCATTGCGCCTGCAAAATATAACGTGTTGTACTGAGTTAATAGCGCGCTAACACCGTTTTTCTCTAAAACATTCATGTCGTCTTGAATATAAACATAAATACCATTTAAATTTAAATCACTGTGTGCTTCAGCGGTACTCCACACTAAACTTGCGTAAAGCGCGTTCATGGTGCCAATCAGTGTCGCATCGTTTGCTATTTGTAACTCTGGCGCAACAATACCTTCATTTCGTAAAGCTGCGGTTTGATAATCAGGCCTAAAAAAGTTAAATACCGAAGCCGACTGCATGGGTCCTTGCCCGTAGCTATTTATTAAATTCCATGTTTTATAGTAACCAGCCAAAGATTTAGCATCGAGATTTCGCCAAAACTGTACGGTTTTTAAAATAGGCTCTTTAATTTTACCTTGATAGTTAAGCACTGAGCCAAAATGCCGTGCTTCATCATCTAAATATATAGCCTTTACTACAGCCGCTAAATCGCCGCGTACACCGGCGCCATTATCAATAAATACATTAGCTACTCGTTCAACGTATTGGGGGGTTGGATTTGACGTAATTAATCGCTGAATAAGTTGCTTAGTAATAAATGGCGCAACATTTTGATGGTTAAATAAATTATCGAGCGCTATTTGCAATGACTCTTCTGCTGTATAACCTTGTGGTATAACCTCGCCATTTAGTAAGGTTTTTTGTTTACTAGAATGGTACTCGTCAAATGCTTCCATTGGTTTAATATAGTCACGACTTTTACGCTTAAATGTTTCACTATCGGCAAACGTCCAACCAGTAAATACGCGTGCAAAACCCTCTATTTCGACCTGTCCGTAAGTAGCAATAGTATTACCTTGTGCATCAAGCTTGGCGCTGCCATCTAGGTTTAGCTCTTCAAGGCCAATAGTAAATAACTGCATTACTTCACGTGCGTAATTTTCATCTGGGCGAATATTAAGTGCATCGTCTGCTTTTTCGTTACCCAAATGGCTTAAGTAAGTTCCCATAATAGGCGAAAGCGTGACATCTTCGAGTAAGTCACGATAATTACCAAAGGCATGCTTTAGTAGCAAATCGTAATAAGTGATCATGCCCTCAGGTTGGCCTCTTAAGGCACTGTTTTCATCCGACACTACTAATATTTCACTTAACGCAAATGCAACACGTTGACGAAGTTGATCGTCACTTTGCATTACTGCCTTCCACCATGCGTCTATGCGGCTTATGTATTTAAAGTCATCATCGTCATTTAACTTTACTAAATAATCACGGTGATAATTAATAGGTAGCGCTATTTGTTTATCAAGCCATTGCTGCTCGCTTAAACCTTGTGCGTTTTGTATTTCACTAAGCTTAGGTCCCATTGTTGCTTGGTGTAGTAACCGTGCGGCGCTAATGTCATCCATATTATTACGTGCAGTAAAGCTTAGCGTTTTTACACTGCTTGCCCCTTCGTTATCGGTTGCTGTTACCGAAAAAGCATAATCAACAGGCTTATAACTTTGCGCATTTAGCAGTGTTACTGAAGTAGTTGTTGCCTCTAAAGGCCCACTAATTAGTTCAGGCCCTTGCGTTTGTTGCCACACAACAGATGTAATAGTGCCGTCTTTATCACTGGCTGTTGCTGTTAGCTCAATTGTTTGGCCTTTACTTAATTCACTAGGAATATCAGCGACTGACAAAATGGGGATTTTATTTCCGTTAACGGTTGGCGTATCATCGGAGCCTGAACCACCGCAAGCGCTTAGTATAAAAACCGAGCTTGCGATAAGAGCAAATTTATAATGCATGTAAAGTCGTCATCATTTGTTAATTAAAGTACGTTAGTGTGTACCGAGTTTAATGCATTTATTGAAACACAAAATTTACAATTTAACTCTTTATTTTTTGTAACCGAATCATGAACGCCCCATTAATAATGCGCTAGCAGCTGGGGTAAACAGCCAGAGCTTTATTATTTATGAAAACAGAAATTCGCTATTGTTTTGAATCTTCACAAGTTGCTAACCGATTTTTACACGAGCTCAAAGACTGGCCGGTTAACGATGTAAAAACACGACTTTTTAATGGCGGCGATAGTGTAAAAGTGACATACGAATACGACGAAAGTGGTTTTGATTACACTTGCGCCGAACTTGATGACCTTGCACAGAGCCATGGCGGGAAAGAGGTTTAGCAGGCAGTAACATAAAAGTAGCGCCTATTCTTATAATAAAAGCCAAGATCATGCCGATACTCTGCATTTAGCTGTATAGGGTGCTTTACAAAAATTAACTACCATAAAAAATAGCTATGTATAAATAGCCTTACTGTATAAAAAGCGCCATTGATACAGTGCTTCAATGGCGTAAAATTATATTTTTAGATAGAAAAAAAGCTGAAACTATTTCGCTACCGAAACTTCCACTTTCGATGAAGATGAACTCGCAAGATCCAGTACTTCATAATAATTTAAGCCATCAATTTTTTTACCAATAATAAAGTAATTCACTTCATTCATCATGGTTGGGTCGCCTAAAACATCTTCTGCGCTTTGCACATCAGAAAATTGAATTGCAATTAAGGCGCCTATAAAGCGCATTACATCTTGAGATTTTAATGTCTTTAAAACTTTATTAACTCCGGCCTGAGTTGACTCAGGTGTAGAACCATCAAATCTAAAATCACTTTTTGTACTAGCGCATGCACTGAGCATTAATATTGATAGTGCGATAAGTAAACGTTTCATAAATATATCCTTATTTGTTTTATTAGTTATTCGTTTATTCGTTTATTCGTTTATTCGTTTATTCG
>NZ_JACJFB010000090.1:0-208 GCF_014164325.1 Pseudoalteromonas sp. SG43-4
TTCTTAAAAATAAATATTCTTTATCGGGCCATTAACCGCCTGAGAATAGAGTGTGTTTAATTTTGAGAGGTTTTTGTATCTCTTGCTCTTTAAAAATTTGGAAAAGCTGATAATAAAATTCTGATGAATACATTGTATTTATCAAGAGTTTTCAAAAGTAAAAAAAGAATGGTAGCAGTACCATTCAGTGCCATTTGATTAACGTTTT
>NZ_JACJFB010000009.1:0-187266 GCF_014164325.1 Pseudoalteromonas sp. SG43-4
TTATTTACAAAGGTCATACCGACAATAATGAAAAATAAAGCTCCGATTACGAAAAATAAAGCTCCTAAAATAATCCTATGAGTATTCATTCTCTTCCTAGAACATAACAATTTAATAGTGCGCTCATCGCGCATATTTCTGCCGACGTCACGCTCATTTTTCTGAATGATATAGTTTTAACAAATAGTTTAAGGTATTACTATTACTAAGTTTCTGAAACTTTAAAGAAAAGATAAATAGAACAATATGCGCTCAGCGCTCATTTTCATGAATATATGCGCAAAGAGCAGCCTTACCAATCAATTCACGACGATATTTGGCCAATCTCAATGACCGCTTATCGCTCATTGTTGCCTGTCAGGTTAAGTCTAGTGAAATAGATTGCATTGCATAGTTAAAGTTTTTATATTGTTCGGCAATATTTTATTTGGTGCTAATAAAGCACTGCGTGCAAAGGAAAGCATGTGAATTATAAAAAAATGTACTACCCAGTTAAGGCGCTTGCTGTTTTATCTTTAGTTGCTGTTGCTATTAAGTACTGGATGCCAACTGAAATTGGCTTTGCGTTTATACTGTTGCCTTATTTGCTTCTATATTTTTTAGCTAACGCTAAAAACTATAAAAATAAACGGCTCATTTTTATTAGAATTATAGCTGCATTACTTACTATTACTTTAGCGGCAGTACTTGTCTTTGGTATTGAACCTGACCCTCAAGCTGGGATTGGTATTATGTTTTTGCTGATAATGCAGCTAGCTGCAATTAGTGCCTCTGAATTTATTATATTATTCTTTTATATTGATAATGATTAAAAAGCAAACTGCTCATTTACAGTTATTACTGTTTAGTTGCTTTGTGGTTTGAACTTAGTAAAGACTAAGCTCTTCTGTAATCTAATTTTAAAGTTAAAAAAACCTAAAAGCGGTTACCCACTTTTAGGTTTTTTAATGTACTAGTATTTAAGGCTAAATTAGCTATTGATCATAATACATTTGATATTCACAAATTCGCGCATACCAAAGCCGCCGTGCTCTCGGCCGTAGCCACTTTCTTTAACACCACCAAACGGTAGGTTGGGTTGAGCAAGGCCGTAACCGTTAATGTTGATCATACCGGTATCAAAGTGCTTTTTAGCTAGTTCAATGGCTTTTTTCTCATCTTTAGAGAAAATACCGCCGCCTAAACCGTAGCGAGAGTCGTTAGCGATGCGCATTGCATCGTCGTTGTCTTTGGCTTTAATAAGCGAAGCTACTGGGCCAAATAATTCGTCGTCATAGGCTGGCATACCAGGGGCTAAGTTATCTAGTAGAGTAGGTGGGTAGTAGTAGCCCGTTTGCGAAGGTATTTCGCCGCCCGTTACTATGTTTGCACCTGCTTTAACTGATTCCATTACTTGGTCGTGAATCCCGTCGCGTAAGTCTTCACGTGCCATTGGACCTAAGTCTGTGTCGTCTGCCATTGGGTCGCCCATTTTCATGGCTTCAAATTGCTCTTTAATTTGCGCTTTAAAGTCATCGTAAAGTGACTCTACAACAACGAAACGTTTAGCTGAAACACACGTTTCACCGTTATTGATCATGCGCCCGGTTACACAGGTTTTAACTGCAAGCTCTAGGTCTGCGTCATCAAGTACCAAGTAAGCGTCGTTACTACCAAGCTCTAACACTGTTTTCTTAACGTATTTACCTGCTTCTTCTGCTACTTTTTTACCTGTCGCATCACTACCGGTAAAGGTTACGCCGCTAATTGCTTTGTGCGAAATTAAAGAACTGGCTGTTTTGCCGTCGATAAGTAGATTGTTAAAGCAATACTCTGGGAAACCAGCTTGTTTAAATAGCTCTTCTATTTTTTCAGCCATGCCAAATACATTACCAGCATGCTTTAATACGGTTGTGTTACCCGCCATGATGTTAGCAGCACTGTAGCGAATTACCTGATAAAGCGGAAAGTTCCATGGTTGAATGCCTAATAGTACACCTGTTGGTTGGTAGCTGATAATTGCGCGGCCGCCGTCCATATCACGTTCTTCGTCAGCAAGTACTTGTGGGCCTTGTTCGGCTGTATAACGACAAATTCCTGCACATAGTTCAACTTCTTGAAAGCCTTGCTCGTAAACTTTACCCATTTCTTCGGTCATGAGTTTTGCAATAGCTTCTTTTTGATCTTCAAAGAGTGAGGCTAACTTATTAAGGTATTTTGCACGTTCAGTGAATGACGTTAATCGCCATTTTAAATATGTTTCGTGAGATTTTTCGATTACCTGTTCTGCTTCCTTTTGAGAAAGTAGTGTATAGGTTTCAATGGTTTGCTCAGTTGCGGGATTAATCGTTTTAACTGTGTTACTCATTTCTATCTCCTTACAAATTTAGTTATTTAAAAGGTGCAAGGCTAGAGCCAGTTTTTATAAAAAGTTGATTTTGTTTTTATCCATCTGATTTTATTAATTAAATTTATATTTTTGCTGAAAGAGGATTTTTTAAATATAAAAATTGAGGTGCTCGAGGCAGTAAAATATTCTGGGAGTTGCAAAATTTACAACACCCTCTGGGACAAACACAGAGCTTTATATTAGCTCCTTTGCAATGCGCTTTAATAAGTAAGTTTCTCGTAAAATAGAAAGCCCTTGTTTTTCACTGTTAGCAATGGTGCGCTCGTTATGTGCAATTGCGTCGTTAATATCAACCCATTTAGCTGTCATGCCATTTTGCTGCTCGTAATGCTCTAACTGCGCTTTGCCAAACTCGTCGGCTATACTACATACAAAGCAATACGATTTAATATGAATAATATCAAAATCGTCTTTATACCAAGGGCGATACTCTTCATAGAGTCCAAAGGCTTTAACTACACTTATTTGTTGTGCACCGGTTTCCTCGCTTAGTTCGCGAATTAAGCCTTGCTCAATACTTTCGCCGTCATCTACTCCACCGCCGGGTAGGCTGTAGTCTTCATAACGGTTTGTATACATTAAAAGTATTTTATTATTTTTAATTACAATGGCGCGAGCTGTTAAGCGTGTAAATTGAGTACCTTGGTCAATATTAATACCTGAATGTATTAAGGTTTTTAATTGCTGCATTTCGTCTCCTTTTTTAGGTTTTTAATAATAATAGTTGCTACCATTCTATAAATAGAAACGATTTTAATTATTAATCATAATTTGTGATCGATTTTTTTCAGCATACGTAAATATTAGGTTGGTAACATTAATAGCATTTAATCGCTTAAGTTTATTTTAAAAATAAGATTCTGGGCGCACCTTTAAATTAATATCAAGGATGCGTAGAATAAGAAAAAAAGCATAGGGATTTATCATGTTAGACATACTTTTAGTAGACGATGACGTCGAGTTTAGTGACGTTGTATGCCACATAGTCGAATTCCTCGGCCACAATGTAAGCACCGCAACCAGTTTAAAAGAAGCACATCAATGGTTTGAAAATAATACTTTTGACCATGTGCTGCTTGATTTTATGTTGCCTGATGGTAGCGGTTTGCACTTACTTGATCACTTAAAAACGATTGGGCAATCTCCAAAAATTACACTTATATCGGGTCATCCTTCAGTTAAAGGCATTTTAGCTGAGATGTGTGAGCCAAATGTAGGGCATTTATTAAAGCCATTACAACGCGAAGATTTAGAACTGGTTTTAAATGGCCCTAAAAAAGCAGTTAAAAAAGCAAAGTCGGGCGGTATAACGCGTCACTTTGGTGGTTTAATTGGTGAATCTGAGCCAATGCAAAAGCTTTACAACATGATTGAACGTGTAGCTAAAACAAATGCTAACGTGATGCTTATGGGTGAAAGTGGTGCAGGTAAAGAAGTAGTGGCTCAAGCTATTCATAACGCAAGCCAGTGCGAAGGGCCATTAGTTGCTAGCAACTGTGGCGCACTTTCAAAAGAGTTAATTGGTAGTGAGTTATTTGGCCACGAAAAAGGCGCATTTACAGGCGCAATTGCACGTAAAGAAGGTGTATTTGAGCAATCAAATAACGGTACTTTGTTTTTAGACGAAGTAACTGAAATGCCAATTGATATGCAGCCAAATTTACTGCGAGTGCTTGAAACTAAAAAGGTAACACGCGTAGGTGGTAACAGAGAAATACCAACCAATTGCCGTGTTATTTCAGCTACTAACCGCTCGCTTACCGATTTGGCACAAAATAATGTTATTCGTGAAGATATTTACTTTAGGTTGGCTGTTTTTCCTATTGATATACCGCCACTTCGCGATAGAAAAGAAGATGTACCTTTATTAGCAAAAGCCTTTTTAGATCAACTTAATGACGAAAACGGCACTGCCTTTAGTTGGACTGCCGCACAGCTCAAAGAGCTGCAAAGCTATGAATGGCCGGGTAATGTGCGAGAGCTCCGCCATGCTATACACCGTGCATTTATTATGAGCGACCCACAAACCAGCGACATTATTTTACCTGATAACTTAGAGTCACCCTTTTCGCGCGTTAATAATCAAGCTGCCGAAAAGCCTGTATCAGCAGGGCAAACAATTGAAGAAGTTGAAAAAGAACTTATTCATGCAACGCTTGATAAGGTACAAGGTAATAAAACGCTTGCTGCACAAATGCTGGGTATTAGTACTAAAACACTTTATAACCGCCTTAATGCATATGGCGGTATTGGCGAATATAAATAGATTTGAGGAAGGGCATGACATCCGATAACCAAACAGAGCAACTCAATAAATTAGTACACGATGCAAGAGGGCCGCTAAATCGTATTTCGATGAATGCTGAGCTGATTAAATTGGTACTTGAAAACGATATGCCAAAAGAAAAAGCGTTAGATGCACTTGATAAAATTATCAATAATTGCCAACAGTGCAGCGAAAGTTTGCAAAAAATATCAGACTCTCAATAAATATTAAGTGTTGTATAAACTTTAATTCGGGAAGCTAAATGAGCAAGAAAAAACAGCAAGGTAAAGCGAATATCACTTGGGCAACATTTATGGTGGTTGTGCTAGGTATTATTGTGGGCAACGCATTTTTAGCATTGAATACGATTCAAGGCTTAACACAAACCCAAAAAAGTTTAGACAACACTAGCATGCTAACCACTGCAATTGAGAAGCTGCATCTATCCATAGTGCAGGCTGAGTCTGGGCAGCGTGGTTATTTATTGACAGAAGAGACTGACTATTTAACGCCGTACTACGATGCTGTAGGCCAAATTGAAGCGCAAACAGATCATGTCAAGTCGCTTCACTCTGAGATTGACGGTCAAGCTGAGCGTATAGCCCAGTTGTTAGTTCTTGTAGATAGTAAAATTAAAGAATTAAAACAAACTGTAAACCTTGCGCTAGATGACAAAGAAAGACGTGCGTTGTATGTATTAAATACGCATAAAGGAAGAAAGCTTTATAAGCAAATTAGAGAGTATGTTAATGAAATTCAAGACCGTGAATTACTCTTTAAAGTAAGCCATTTTTCTAAATTAGCACAGATTAAAAATGAAGCTAAAATTACATTCGCTATAACAGCAATAACGAGTGCGTTACTGATTATTGGTATGTTTATTATGACGCGCCTTAATTTAAGAAATGCAGCACAATATCGTTTTGAGCTTGAAAAACAAAACGAAACATTAGCAATGAAGGTTTCTGAGCGGACACAAGAGCTAACATTATATTCAGATGAATTGAGCCGTAGTAACCGAGAGCTTGAAGAGTTTGCTTTTGTAGCAAGCCATGATTTACAAGAACCTCTTAGAAAAATCCAAGCCTTTAGCGACCGTCTTGAAACCATGTTTAAAGATGAATTGGGTGAAAAGGGGATGGATTACATTGGGCGCATGAAAAATGCAGCGCAGCGTATGTCTAACTTGATTAACGACTTATTAGAGTTTTCGCGAATTACAACGCGTGGTAAAGATTTTGATGACACGAATTTAAATGAAGTTGTAGCTGATATATTAAGTGATTTAGAGATAGCGATAAAAGAGTCTGAAGCACAAATTGATGTAGATGATTTGCCAGTTATTCAGGCCGATAAAAGCCAAATGCAGCAGCTGTTTTTAAATTTGTTGTCGAACGCTGTTAAATTTAGGCGTCCCGACGTAAACCCACACATAAAAATTAGTTATCAAGATGAAGATATTTTCAGCTCTGATCATAATACTCATTTAAGTTTTCAAGTTATTACCATAGAAGATAACGGTATTGGTTTTTCACAAGACTATGCCGATAAAATATTTGTACCGTTTCAACGCTTACATGGACGCTCACAATATAAAGGCACGGGTATTGGCCTTTCTGTATGTAGGCGTATTGTGGAGCGCCACGGCGGAACAATTACAGCCCAAAGTAAAGACGGTGAAGGTGCAACCTTTATTATAAAACTACCTGTGGAAGCTGAGCTTTTCACATTGCAAGGAGAGGCTTAAATGCCCTATTCAAAAGTAAAACCGATTACTATTTTAATGGCAGACGACGATGAAGATGATCGTTTGTTAACACAAGATGCCCTTGCTGAAAGTCGTGTACTTAACGAGCTTCACTTTGTTGAAGATGGCGTTGAGTTGCTTGAGTATTTAGAGCGTAAAGGTAAGTTTGAAGACAAAGCAGTTTCGCCGCGTCCTGGACTTATATTACTTGATTTAAATATGCCTAGAATGGATGGCCGTGAAGCGCTTGAAGCTATAAAAGGAAACCCTAACTTAAAGGGAATTCCGGTTGTTATATTAACTACGTCTAAACAAGAAGAAGACATGGTTAAAGGGTATAATTTAGGTGCTGCATCTTACATTACAAAACCAGTAACGTTTGATGGTTTGGTTGATTTGATGAAAACGCTAGGAAAATACTGGGTAGAATTTGTAGAGCTACCGACAACATTTAACGATTAATGGAGATTGTATGTTAGATAAAGTGACTCAGTTGCTGCTTGTAGAAGACGATGAAGATGATTACATACTCACCTGCGACTATCTGGACCAATTGGATTCACACACGTTTAACATTCAATGGATAAGCTCTCCAGAGCAGGCAATTGCAACGCTTAGTAAAAATGAGCACGACATTTGCCTGCTTGATTACCGCTTGGGTGCATCGAATGGTTTAGATGTATTAAAAGAAGCAATTGCCAATGGCTTTAGCGGACCGATTATTATGCTTACCGGGCAGTCAAACGACGAGTTAGACTCGGCGGCGCTTGATGCCGGTGCAGTAGATTACTTAATTAAAACAGAAATGAGTTCGAGCCGCTTTGCGCGAGCTATTCGTTATGCTTTGGCACGTAAAGATGTTGAAGGCGAGAGAGTAGAGCGCTTAAAAGCTGAAGCCGAAAACCGTTCAAAAGATCGATTTTTAGCTCATTTGAGCCATGAGTTACGTACTCCTCTATCGTCTATTTTAGGCTACACCGAACTGTTAATGCAGAGCGATTTTAGTCAGCAAGCTGAAAATGAATTGGGTGTTATTTATCGAAACGGTAAACACTTATTGAGCTTGTTAAACGACGTGCTCGACTTATCTAAAATAGCAGCCGATAAACTGGAACTTACCCTAAGCGAAGTTAACCTTGATAGCATGCTTGCCGATGTTTACACGCTAATGCGCGTATCGGTGCTTGATAAGGGCCTTACGCTGCGCTTTGAATCACATCAGCCATTACCTTTGGTTGCACGACTGGATGCAACAAGAGTTCGTCAAATTTTAATAAATTTAATAAACAATGCGGTTAAATTTACCGATAAAGGCGAAATTGTTGTTAATGCGTGGATGCAATGGGTTGATGATCGCGAAATGCTATTTTTTAGCATTAAAGATTCAGGTATGGGCATTGCCCCTGAAAAACAAGAACTTATATTTAAGCCATTTGAACAAATAGCAGATGTAGAATCACGCTCTGTAGGTGGCGCAGGCTTAGGTTTGGCAATATGTGCTGAATTGTTAGCGCGTATGCACGGTGATATTAGTTTGCACTCTGAAATAGGCAAAGGTTCTACATTTACGATTTCGGTATATCCAGGTGATATTAGCGAAGTAGAACGACAAGTACTTAATTTTAGTAGTGCCCCACAATTACAAAGTAAATCGGCTCCATGCAAAGTGCATGGGCGAGTGTTAGTGGTTGATGATTTACGTGATTTACGCATGCTAGTTGGTCATATGATCAGTACCTGTGGTGCGCGCGTAGATTATGCCGAACATGGCCAGCAAGCACTTGAAAAAGTACGCATAGCAGATGCGTATAAAGCGCCTTACGATATTATTTTTATTGATATTCATATGCCTGTAATGGGCGGCAAGGAAGCCACCATAGAGCTTAGAAAAATGGGCTACAAAGGCCCAATAATTGCGCTCACTGCCGCTACGATGAAAGGCATACATGAGGAGCTTGCTGCACTTGGTTTTAACGATGTAATACCAAAGCCTGTTGATAGCGCGGCTTTATATCAATGTTTGCAAGATTACTTGGTAGCGCCAGAGCATGCACCGCAAGCTAAAGATATAAATTGTAGTAATGGCTTAACCGAGAAAAAGCAGCGCTTTTTACTTGTGGAAGACGATCATGATGCAGCGCAAATTACGCAACTACTTTTAGAAAGTTTAGGCGTTGAAACCGTCATTGCGTCTAGCTGCGCACAATGTTTGCAAATACTTAATCACGACCAGCAATTTAATAAGGTATTGTTAGATATGCATTTACCTGATGGTCGTGGCGTTGACTTAGGCCAGCAAATTAATGAACGATACCCTGAATTACGTTTAGTGATTGTAAGTGGCGCAGAGCCAGATCCAAGAGAAATAAAAGATTTAAATATTGACCGAGTTTTACTTAAACCTATTAATTTGAGCTTACTTGAAACGCTTATTAGCTAGGGCCTGTTTATCTTTCGAGGTTAAATTTGCAGCAGTTTATTTGGTATTTAGGCAATGCAGAGTCTATGTAATGTGGTTATTCCCCATAAATAGGCGATAACGTAGCACAAATGCCAAATATGCGCTGCCCGAAGGGTTCTGTCCAGGGGCTATTTACTCTTTGTTGCCTACATGGATGTAGGTAAGGGGCGTGAGCAGGACGCGGAAGCTTTGCTCGGTTTTTACTTATTCTTACAGGGATGTAAGTCAGTAGAATAACGCAGGAGCAGTTATCGAGCCCACTAGGTTACAAATCTCGCGCCGCGATTAAATAGCCCCTAGATTGAACAAATTTTAATCCTGAAAGGTCAACAGGTCCAATAACTGAGACATTATTTATATGCATTCAATAAAGTTAGTATCTGAAGAATTAACACCATCAAAAGTAGTGTGTGTTGGTCGTAATTATACAGCACACATTGCAGAGCTAAATAACGAAACGCCAGATCAAATGGTTTTATTTAATAAGCCAAATAGCGCAATTACTAATACGTTATTTGCAGCTCACAACGGCGATACGCTGCATTATGAAACCGAGCTATGTTTTGTAGTTAAAGATAAAAAATTTGTAGGTGTTGGACTCGGCCTTGATTTAACTAAGCGTACTGCGCAAAGTAAATTAAAAAATAAAGGGCTTCCATGGGAGCGCGCTAAAGCGTTCGACGGCTCTGTAATTTTAACTGATTTTGTAGCGCTAACTGATGCAATGAAGCACTTTACCTTTGAACTTAAAATTAATAATGAAGTGATTCAGCGAGGTGATACTCATTTTATGCTGCACAACCCTGACTCAATTTTACAAGAAATTAGTGAATTTATGAGCTTAGAAGACGGTGATGTAATAATGACAGGTACACCGTCGGGCGTAGGTGAGGTAACAGCTAAAAGTATTTTTGCAGTGGCGCTTTATGCTAATGATCAGTGTTTGCTTGAGCATCAGTGGCAAGTAAGTAAAAATTAATGACTTGCTGTTGGTAGTGTTTATCAAAGTCAGTAAAGGTGGTTTTAAGCCAATTATGCTGACTTTGTTGATACTCAGGCGATTGAAGTACATTATTTTTTAATGCGCGGTTAATTTTTTTAAGGGCTTGCTCTGCAAAATTATTAGGTGCTTTAGCCGCACAGCCTATTGCTCCTCTTATAAATTGAATGTCATTTTCTGCAATTGGCACACTTTCTATATTCGTATACTCCCCTTGTTTATTAAAGTAATCAGCCATAAACGGGTAATCAATTGAGTAGTCTAAAAAGCCGTGACTCAAGCGTGCTATAACAGCCTGACTTTCATTTTCGCTACTCCAACTTAACGAAGACTCTTTATCTCGTTTTGTATTTTCAATAATTGTATTAATTTTAGTTGTAAATTTACGTGCAGCCGCTTGCCCGTATACATATTGCGGGTCGGTTAATAAATTAATAAGGTGAATAGGCGAGCCGTGCTTTTCTTCTAATTGCGGCTTTAGATCTTTAGTCGTGATAATTGAAAATGGGGGATATACCGTTGTTGGATTTGAGTAGTTAAGTTGTTGGTTATTATTTTTTTTATAAATAACACACGGAAAACATACATTTTTCCCTTCATTTAAATATTTATTTATACGCTGCTGAGGAACAATTAAGCGAGTATGTTTTACATCAGTTATGGTTCTGATGAGTTGCTCGGTTAGGTTGTCGCAAATACCGCCTTGTGGTGCGCTTTCACTTTTAGCTATATGAAAAGGGGGCGTGTAACTTTGCAGCCAAATAATCTCTTCTAGAGGTTGTACTTTTTGCTCAACGGCGTGCGCGTTGAATACAATTAATAAGCAAAATGCATAGTATCTGTTTTTCAGCATTGATAAGTGTTCGTTGAATTAAGAAAACTTAATAAAAGTATAGTGTTGGTTGTAGTAGGGTCAAATATTTTAGTTTAAAAGCAACCTCATTCAAGGCTGCTTTTAACTCATACATGCTTAATAAGGCATCGGATGGTTTCTAAATATGGTGTTAATCTCACTAAGAATTTCGTCGTTTAGCGTTATGCTAAATGCGTCTATATCTTCCTTTAGTTGAGCTATAGATGTTGCCCCAATAATTGAAGAAGTTACGCCATCTACTTGGTTACACCATGCTAAGGCTAGTTGTGCTGGAGTAATATTGTTTGCATGAGCCAGCTCAACATACTGCTTAGTGGCTTGCTCTGCATTGGGTGTATCTCTAAAAATACCGTTACGCTGCATGAAGGTCCAACGAGAACCTTCTGGGCGAGCACCGTTTAGGTATTTACCCGTTAATAAACCGGCTGCTAAAGGCGACCACGGTAAGTAGGCAATATCTTCGTGTACACATTGTTCTATTAAATACGGCCAGTCTTTAGCGTGCGCTAAGCTAAACTCATTTTGAATAGATACCATACGCGGTAAGTTATGCTCTTTGGCCAAACTTAAAAACTGGCTTATACCCCATGGCGTATCGTCAGATAAACCGCAGTGCTTAATTTTACCTGCTTTAACACATTCATTAAGGCCTTCTAGAATATCAAGCATACTAGCTTGCTGCTCTTGTGTATTTACGTCGGTAAATTTAAGAGTGCCGGGCCATTGTCTGCCAAAGTGAGGGGTAGAGCGGTTTGGCCAATGTAGTTGATATAAATCAATGTAGTCTGTTTGAAGTCGCTTAAGTGAATCATCCACGGCTTCTATTACTGTTTGGCGAGTAATATTGCCGCCATCACGTACCCACGATAATCCATTGCCTGCAATTTTTGTAGCTAGTACCACATCGCTGCGCTTTTGCTGATTACGCGATAGCCAATTGCCAATAATTTCCTCGGTTTTACCATAGGTCTCTGGCGAAGGAGGTACAGCATACATTTCGGCTGTATCAATAAAGTTTACGCCTTGCTCTAGCGCGTAGGCTATTTGTTCATCAGCGTCGCTTTGAGTATTTTGTTTACCCCAAGTCATACTCCCTAGGCACACTCGAGATACGTTTACGCCACTGCTACCTAGTGGGTTGTATTGCATAAAAATTCCTTAACTAAATTAGTTCTGAGCATGGCTGATTAAAGCCGATAAAAGAGGCTCGGAGATTGGGGCTTTTTGCCCTGTAGTAAAATCAAACATTACAACTTTAGATGCACCCGTAGTCGTTATTGCTTTTTGCGCATGGCTGTAAACGGTGTAGTTCATGGTAAAGCGATCTGTTTTAAGATCTGTAATTGTAACGCCTACAGTGAGTGTGTCGGGAAAAGTTACTGGGCGTTTATAGCGAACGTTATTTTCGCTTATTACTGGGCCCACACCGTTTGGGCTTATTGTGTCGAACAGATTTATTTTATTTAAAAAGTCGATTCGGGCTATTTCAAAGTAACGTAAATACACTACATTATTTACGTGTTGTAGCGCATCCATATCAGCCCATGCTACGGTGATATCGGTATGAATAGGGTGCTGATCTTTAAACGTTTGCATTATTTATTGGCCCTTGATTTTAAAGTACTTAGATTATCAACATGGTGTTACGAGCTCAAGGTAATTAATGGCATGTTTTTTTTATAAGATGATTGTACCTGTTTAATTTTAGGTCTACAGTTAAATTACACAGACACACAAAAACACACACAAAGGTAATAATATGCAGAATATAATTAATTGGTCCTTAGCTTGTTTGGTTTTTATAGCCTCTTTTACCTGTTACGCGATGGGGAATGAATCTGGCGCTATCATTTTAATGTTGGCAGGATTTTTATTTGAGGTTATGTATTGGCTACGTGGTTATAAGAGATCGGAGGACAATAAACACTTTTTTTAATCGTTAACTAGGGCCTGTTGACCTTTCAGGATTAAAATTTGTTCAATCTAGGGGCTATTTAATCGCGGCGCGAGGTTTGTGACCTAGTGGGCTAAGTAAAAACCGAGCAACAAAGAGTAAATTGCCCCTAGGCAGAACCCTTCGGGCAGCGTATGTTTGGCATTTGTGCTACGTTATCGCCTATTTATGGGGAATAACCACACTACATAGGCTCTGCCTTGCCTAAATACCAAACATACTGCTGCAAATTTAACCTCGAAAGATAAACAGGCCCTAGGCTTGCTTATCACATTTGATTCTATAATAATGACTGTATAAATAACCAGTTTTTGTTGTGGTGATGAAGAAGTTTATTCACATAGACATGGATTGCTTTTATGCAGCAGTAGAAATGCGAGATAATCCAAAACTTGCATGTGTACCGCTTGCTATTGGAGGCAATAGCCGACGAGGCGTGCTCTCAACCGCTAACTATATAGCTAGAGAGTATGGCGTGCGATCGGCTATGTCGAACTATCATGCTAAACAATTATGCCCCGATTTAGTTATTGTCCCAGGGCGCATGGCTGTATACAAAGAAGCTTCAAACCAAATACGTGAAGTATTTAGCCGCTATACAAACTTAATTGAACCCCTTTCTTTAGACGAAGCCTACCTAGATGTAACAGACAGCACCGCTTGTAAAGGCAGTGCCACACTTATTGCACAGCAAATAAGAGCCGATATTTACAATGCTACAGGGCTCACTGCATCAGCTGGTATTGCACCGATTAAATTTATTGCCAAAATAGCCAGTGACGAAAATAAACCGAATGGTCAATTTGTCGTTTTGCCTGATGAGGTCGATGACTTTTTAGCGCAATTACCGCTTGGGAAAATTCCAGGAGTGGGCAAAGTAACGCTCGAAAAGCTAAATTTAAAAGGCTTATATACCGGCAAGGATGTACGTGAAAAAGGCGTTAACTGGATGCAGCAACATGTGGGTAATTTTGGTGTGTCGCTTTATCAAAAATGTGCAGGTGAGTATGTTGGTAAAGTATCCACAGATCGTATAAGAAAATCGCTGAGTGTTGAACATACCTACGAGTACAACAAAACAAGTTTGCAAGAGTGCTTAGATGAGCTGCCAAGGTTGTTAGACGAATTAGTTTTAAGGCTTAATAAACAGCAGTTACGAAACCGTATTAATAAATTGAGTGTTAAGGTGAAGTTTGCAAATTTTGTAGTGACCTCAGCCGATCAGGTATATCACGAGCTAAATACAGAAATATTTGTTCAACTACTTACTAAGGCCTACCAGCGTGGGCTACAACAGCCTGTAAGATTACTTGGCATAGGCGTTGGCATTAAAAACGAGCCAGAGCAAAACTTCCAACTTAGTATTCTCGATTAAGCTGTAAAGCCTGTAACTCCAAGTTGCCATTTATTGATAGGTTATGTGATTAGCTCATCGCTCCTTGCTGGTCTTCAATATTTAAATCGACGATAATAGGGGCTTATGTTTTCTAACAGGACCTTATTTATGGCATACCCTCAAGCGGTTAGTGCAAGCCTTGAATGCACATCTCATGATGCGCTTATTATTATTAGTAATGACTTTTCTCAGTTACCAAATAACTCATTACGTGATGCTATTTTAGCTCAAGCAAACGTAGATTCTCGCATCGGTAAGCAAGTTACTTTATTAGTAATTGAAAACAAGCGCGTTGTACTTGCGCCAACCGGTCCGTTAAATAGAGATTACGACGACGTGCGTCGTTATTTTGATGCTGCTAAATTAGCAATTAACGAAGCAAAAGCGTCGGGCAGTGTTAACCCTGCATTATTTTTACCAAATTTAAATGGCGATAGCCGTTATCAGCATGCTTTAGAAGTTGCTTATTTAGGCGCTTGCCAAGCCTTATGGCAGCCATTAGAAGCGCGTGAATATCACGGTGAAAGCATTGAACCAATTACACAGATTGGTTTAGTTGGCGCAAGCGAGCAAACTATTAAAGCTGTTAATGCAATTGCAGCTGGCCAATATGCAGCGCGTGACCTGTGTGGCACTGAACCTGAGCGTATGGCTCCCCCACGTTTTGCTGATTACTGCGTTGAATTGTTTAAAGGCTCAAACATTGCAGTTGACGTAATTGATGATATTGCAGCTATTGATAAAAACTACCCAATGCTAAGTACAGTTGCTCGCGCATCGTATGCAGTTGAGCGCCATCACCCACGTGTTGTTAAGCTTGAATATGTACCAGAGGGCGAAATTACTCGCACACTTATGTTTGTAGGTAAGGGCCTTGTATACGATACAGGCGGTGCAGATTTAAAAGTAGGCGGCCATATGGCAGGCATGAGCCGTGATAAAGGCGGCGCAGCTTCTGTTGCGGGCTTTATGAAAGCCGTTGCTGATTATCAGCCTAAAGGCGTTAAAGTGGTATCGTACTTAGCTGTTGTTCGCAACTCTATTGGCTCAGATTGTTTTGTGCCAGATGAAATTATTACTAGCCGTGAAGGTGTTCGTGTACGTATTGGTAATACCGATGCAGAAGGGCGTTTAGCAATGGGCGACCTGCTTAGCGAAATGAAAGATTTAGCTAAAGGTGAGATTAACCCAACGCTGTTTACTGTTGCTACATTAACGGGTCATGCAGCTCGCGCAATGGGTCCATACGGTGCGTATGTTGAAAATGGTCCAGCTCGTAGTGCTGGTGTTTCACGTCAAATAGCTGACCTTGGAGATTTGTGGGCCGATGGCGCTGAAGTATCGCGTTCACGCCGTGAAGACTACGACTTTATTAAACCACGTACGCTAGCTGACGATGTTTTATCTAGCAATAACGCAGCATCTGCCGTTACTGCTCGTGGACATCAGTTCCCTATGGCGTTTATGGCTATTGTTGGTGGGCTTGATAAGCACGGTAATGACTCTGCACAGCCTCTACCTTATGTTCATATGGATATAGCAGGTAGCGGTGTTGAAGGCGGTGATTGGCAGCATGGTAAGCCAACAGCTGCATCAGTAACGAGCTTGTTTGCACGTTATTGTTTGTAAGCTAAAAACTTACATGTAATAAAAAAGCCCTGTTAATTCAGGGCTTTTGCATTTTATGAGAACGCTATCGATTAATCTAATTTAAAACGATTAACTACGCTCGAAAGACCTTCGCTACTTTGTTTGAGGTTATCACTGGCATCGGTAAGCTGCTTAGTATTATTTAATGATTGCTCAGTTGATTGAGATAGCTCATTAATACGCAAATTAACCTCGTCGGCAGCTTGCGTTTGTTGCTCTGTGGCACGTGCTATTTGGCTGTTCATTTCGGTAATAATTGAAACAAGTCGTTCTATTTCATTAAGTGAAGTATTGGCTGATGACGCCTGCTCTACGGTAGAAACTGAAAGTGCTTGGCTTGATTTAACTGCTTCTACTGCTGCTTTTGCACCTTCTTGTAGTTTAGTGATCATGGTTTGAATTTCGTCAGTACTTTGCCCTGTACGACTGGCCAGTGTTCTTACTTCATCTGCAACAACAGCAAATCCTCGACCATGCTCTCCTGCGCGAGCAGCCTCAATGGCAGCGTTTAATGCCAGTAAGTTTGTCTGCTCCGATATACTTCTTATTACATCAAGCACAGAGCCTATATTATGGCTCTCGTTGGCTAAATCTTCTGTTACACGGCTGACTGTTTCAATGTTGCTTGAGAGCGTTTCTATTGCTGTAATTGTTTGCGCAACCACATTTTTACCCGTTGATGCGTTTTGTGCTGCATCCTTAGCTGCTTGCTCTGCTGCTTCAGCGTTACGGCTCACATCGTGTATTTGGTGAGTCATTTGCTCCATGGCAGCTGCAACTTGGGTTGAACTATCGTTTTGAAGCTCAATAAATGAGTGGCTTGTTCTACTTGAGTCGTCAACTGTATGCGCATGTTCGCTTACATCGTTTGCACTTTGTGCTACATGAACAAGTGACTCGCGCATTTTTAGAGCAAATAAATTAAATGAACGTGATAGTTCAGATATTTCATCATTACCGGATTCATTTAATTTACGAGTTAAATCGCCTTCGCCTTGTGAAATATCTTTCATCATATCGGCCGCTAAGCGAGTTGGTATTAAAATACTCTTACCTATAAAGTAACTAAGTAAAATAACAGCAATAATCATAATTATTGCACTGATGACTATAAGGTTACGTTGCTCGCTAAATGCTTCGTCAATTGAATCAAGGTAAACACCCGAGCCAATAATCCACTGCCATTGATTAAAACCTTTAACAAATGCGATTTTTTCAACCGGTTTATCTTTACCTGGTTTTGGCCATTTATAAGGGATAAATCCCTCGCCAGAGCGTTTAACTATATTTACCATATCAACAAACAATGCTTTGCCGTCAGGGTCCTTGTTATTAGTTAAATCTTTTCCATCAAGCGCAGGTTTTATAGGGTGCATAACCATTGTTGGCTGGTAATTGTTAATCCAAAAGTAATTGGTTTTGTCGTAGCGCAGTGCTTTTATTGCATTAAGTGCTTGTGATTGAGCTTGTTGTTGAGTGAGAGTGTTATCTTGTTCAAGCGCATAATAGTGCTCGATTATACTGTACGCCGTTTCTACTACATTTTGTGTTTTTATGTATTGCTCGTCTTTTAGCGAACTATATTGATGAGTTAGACTCGATATACTAAGTATTATTAGTCCAAATACAACGATGGCTATTAACAGTGAAAAACGCTGGGATATACTAAAACTTCGTAGATTAGGCATACATTTATCCTCAAAAAGTGTGCGCTTTAGCGCATAGAATAAGCGTAGCTAAAAAAAGAGTTTAATCTAGGCTTAACGCCTATTAATGCAAAAAAAAGGCTGATTTATCAATCAGCCTTTAGTCTGTTATTACTTTACTTGCTTATTTAACGTCAAAATGGCGATTAAAGAAGTTTGTAATTGTTTGATGTAAGTGTGTTTGCACTTGTTTACCACGTAGGCTGTGCTTAGATCCTGGGTAGGTCATCATTTCAAACTGTTTTTCGTTATCTTGCAGTTGTTTAAATAACTTAGTTGAATGCGTAAACAATACGTTGTCATCAGCCATTCCATGGTAAATCATTAATGGGCCTTTTAAGCCATCAGCATATGGAAATACTGCGCTGTCCTCATAGCCTTTAGCATTTGTATCAGGGTGACCTAAATAACGCTCTGTGTAATGTGTATCGTATAGAGCCCAATCGGTTACTGGAGCACCTGATACGCCGGCTTGAAAGTAATCGCCTGCTTTAAACATAGTCATAAGTGCCATGTAGCCGCCGTAGCTGTGGCCATAAACACCGATGCGTTGTGGATCAACGTAATCAAGTGTACGTAAAAACTCTACGCCTTTAATTTGATCGGCAACTTCAACCACACCTAAATGTTTATAAATAGCATCTTCAAACTTTTTACCACGGTTGTACGAACCACGGTTATCCAGTTGAAAAATTACGTAACCTTGTTGCGCCATGTACTGAAAGTACAAGTTTTTACTGCGCCAGCTATTCGTCACTCGTTGAGCATGCGGGCCGCCGTATACGTTAACAATAACAGGGTGCTTTTTGCCATCAGCAATGGTGCTAGGCTTAAATAAACGGTAATGCATAACTTGACCATCATCGGCTTTAATTGTGCCGTATTCTGGTTTTGTTAAGTCGCTTAAATAAGGAGTAAGGGGGTGGCTACTATCAAGCTTATTTTCTTCAAGCCAGGTAATGAATTCACCGTTTACTTTACGAAGTGCTGCTGAGTTTGGTTTATTATCAGAAGAGCTATTATCGATAAAGGTTTTATTGTCCTTTGCTAGCACAACATTGTGGTACTGACCTTTTTCGGTAATACGTTTAGAATCGCCTTTTTTAAATAAAGGCGCGCTGTATAAATGGCTTTCAAGCGGTGTATCTTTTCGACCGGCAAAATACACAATGCCTTTTTTCTCATCAATACCTTTTAAGCTATCAACAGCCCAATCACCAGAGGTGATTTGACGAACAAGTTGACCGTTTGTGCGATACAGATATAAGTGTTTAAAACCGTCGCGCTCAGATGCCCATACAAAATGTTTTTTGTCTTTTAAAAACTCAAGATCAAAATGTAGGTTTATCCACGTTTCGCTGTTTTCGGTCAGCGCTACTTTTTGGGCTTTAGTTTCGCTGTTATAAAAACGCAGTTCTAATTTATGTTGCGAGCGATTTTGCCATTGGTACGACAGTGTATTGCCGTCTTTTAGCCATTTAGCGCGTGCAATGTAAATGTCTTCATCTTTACCTAAATCAATCCAATCTACTTTTTGGTCGTTTAGCTTAACGACACCAAGTTGAATTTTAACATTATCGGTACCTGTAAACGGGTAGCGCTGGTTAAATAATTTAACTTCATCAGCGTAAATTTCGTTACGGATAGCTTCTTTTACAGGGGTTTCGTCAACGCGGGTATAGGCAATTTTAGTTTCATCACCTGACCACCAGTAACCTGTCATACGGCTCATTTCTTCTTGAGCAACAAATTCGGCCATGCCGTTTTTAATTACGCCGCCGCCATCTTTACTAAGCTGAATCTCTCTACCAGACTCAAGCTCTAAAGCATAAAGGTTTTGCTCTCGAATAAACGATACGTAGTTACCTTTAGGTGAAAAGCGTGCATCGGTTTCAAATGCTTCAGTGTCGGTTAGTTTTTTACTTTTAGCTGAGGCTAAATCGTAATAATAAAGGTCGCCATTGAGTGGGAATAAAAGTGCTTTGCCATCTTTAGACCATTTGTATTCAAGTATGCCTTTACCAAAAATACGTTGGCGTTCGCGGCGTGCTTTTTCTTCATCTGATAGGTTTTCTGGGCCTGAAAATAACTTTGCTGAATCAACTAGCACACGGTTGGTGTTATCTTTTAGATTGTATTCCCATAAATCGTAGCGGTTGTAGTCATCGCTTTTGCCTTGTAGGTAAGTTACACGGCTGCCGTCAGGCGAAAATTTAAGTTGTACAGGTGATTTACCAGAAAGGCTCGGATCGTCAAAAATTCGCTCCAGCGATAAAGGTTTTGCTTGAACACTAATAGCGCCAACCATTAACGGTATAGCTAGTGAGAGGTGTTTTATTTTTTTTAGCACAAGGTTGCCTTAGCTTATTATAAATATTGCTTTGATGGTAAAGCCAAGCGTGTGCAACTGCAACTAAATGCTATAAAGTGGCGATTATCAAAGACAAAGTAGGACATAGCAATGACTCACCCTGAATTTAAACTAGCGCCAGAACTTAAACGCGACTGTATAGAACTTGCCGATTGGCCATTGTGTAAAGTACTTTTATTGAACGACAGCTTGTATCCGTGGTTTGTATTAGTGCCTAGGCAGGCTAACTTAAAAGAGATAATTGATTTATCTGAGGATGATCAAATTGTGTATTTAAAAGAGTCAGCCAAGCTAAGTAAATTATTAATGGATGTATTTAAACCTGATAAATTAAACATAGCGGCTTTAGGTAATATGGTGCCGCAGTTGCATATTCATCATATTGCGCGTTTTACGAGTGATGCTGCATGGCCTGCGCCAATATGGGGTAAACACCCAGCAGAGCCTTATACAGATCTACAAATCACAGAGCTAAAAAAAGCGCTGCAGTTTTAAGCTGCAACGCTTTTTTAGGGTTTAACTAAGTTTAACTAAACTTATTTAAGCCCTAGTACTTCCTTACCTTGCTTAAATGTTACATCTACAGGGATATTAGCTTTACTTAGTTTTTCTAAGTCTTTAGCAAGTTCTTCTTTAATGTCGCCATGCGTTGCAATTAGTTGATCTACTTTTTCGTAATCGCCATCACCTTGTAAGGTTAAAATTAAGCGAGAAAGCTTGGCCATTGCAATGCTCATTTTTTCCATATTAACGCGGTATAAGCCTTCTTCATTTTTAGAAAAAGCACCTTCTTGAGCAAAAAAGTTAAAGCGGATCATATTCGCTTTACCATGCGCGCTTGATGCTCCAAAACGAACTGAGCGGAATATACCTGCCATGAAGGTCGTGTAATAATCTTCAATAGTGCCTTCAGTAATTTCGCCTTTTTTAAGTAACTGTTCAATCATGTATAGACCTAAAATATCGGCTTTACCTTCTTCAAGTGCACTTGCGTGTTCTTGTAGTGATTGACGAACAGTACCTTTACCAGTAATTGTATTTTTAATACCTAAACCGTGAGCCACTTCATGGAACATCGTATTGGCAAAAAATGCATCAAAAGTAATGTGTTTACGCTGCTCTGGTACAATTAACTGCTCTGAAATTGGCACTAAAATTTTATCAAATTTAGCACGCATTGCGTTTTTAAGTTGCAGACGACGAGTTCCTTTTTCGAGCTGTACTTGCTCATCGTTTGGTAAGTTAATTGCAATTGTTTTACTACCCGCGTTTGAATGCCCAGCGTAGTAAACAACATCATATGCATTTAGGTCGGCGTCAGAGCCTGGTACTTCTTGTTTGTACTTAGCATCTACAGGTAAGCCTTTTTGAAGTTCAGGTAAAAATGCTGCAAACTTAGCTAAGCGTTCGCTCCATTTTAAATCTTTAATAAGTACGTAAGATTCATAAGCTGCGCGGTAACCAAATAATTGATCTTCATAAGTTTCAATTGGACCAATAACCACATCTACTGGGTTATTTTTCATATCCATCCAAGCAAAGTCAGATACTTGAAAGTCATCTTTTTGTAGGGCATCGGCACGCAAGTTTAGATAGTTAGCAAATTCTTTATCGTCAGCAAGTTTGCTTGCTTCACGTAAAATATCAGCGGCTTTTGCAAGCTCATCAGCGTATTCTTTTGAATAAGGCACGCTGTAAAGCTTACCTTGCTCATCACGCTTAATTACAGAATAAAGCCCTGTTTTGTCTTCAACGTCTGCATTGTTTAACTCTTCTTTGGTTATATCAGCAGGGTAAAACTGTGCGCCAAGAGGTTTTTCTTTATAGCTGGATAAAAATGCTTCATCACCATTTAAACGATCCCATGGACCATAGTTAATATCAGCAAATTTACGTACTTTTTCATCGTTTAGTTTTGCTAAAAAAGCATCTTTATTTTCACCAAATGCTTGCTTCCAAAATAACTCATCCATTATTTTTGAAGCGTCAATAAGCTTTGCAACCATTGCTCGTTGATTATCGCTTAAGTGCGATAAATCACTTTGTAAGCTAAAGTCGGTGTAAATATCTAAACGTTGTTTATCTGCATTAATAAGCTTAGGGCCTGACTGTGCACTGCTTTTTTGAGCAAGCTCTACGGCTGTGTTGTCGGTAGAAGACGGCGCTTGTTCAGAACATGCGCTAAGAAAAACGACACCAGAGAGCATAATTGCTTGGCTAATTTTATTTAAGATCATTATATTGCCTGTTAAAAAGTAAGTTTAATAATTTGTACTGCTTTAGTTAAAATATTAAGTATGTACAAACGCTTCCTTATTGTGAGTGCATTAAAGCAAAACTAAATGGTAAATAGCAAGTATTTGGCGTTGTAAGGCAAGCATGAGCGGTAAAGCATTATAAATAAAAATAAACTTCTATAATTTTCTTAACTTTATCGGTAAGTTAGACAATACTAATTATATTACTAATACGAAAATTAACTGCCTGAGTTTGCAGTTACTTTACAGGCTGAACACAAAAGGATGGCAGCTTTATGTCTACAGAAAACGCTTTATTAACGATTCTAGTCGATAGAATAAATAACGATACGTTGGTTTTACCAACGCTACCTGAAGTAGCGATTAAGGTTCGCCAAGCTGCAGATAACCCAGATGTGAATTTAATCCAAATGTCAGATGTAATCTCACAAGATCCAGCGCTTTCAGCTCGTATGATAAAAGTAGCTAATAGTGCGATTATGGGACGTTCTGTAAAAGTATCTAATTTACAACAGGCAGTGACTCGTATTGGATTACGTCAAATTAAAAACATTGCTACAGCTATGGCTATGGAACAATTATTTGTATCAAATAATGAGCTAATTAAAGGCTACATGGGTAAGGCATGGCAAAAAACATTAACCGTTGCTAGCCATTCAATATCACTCATGGAGTTTTATTTAAAAAATAGTAAGCACACGTCACTAAACCGCGATTCTATTACACTCGCCGCACTTGTTTATAATATTGGTGTATTACCAATTTTAACTGAAGCTGAGCGCCACCCAGAGGTATTTGCTAATCCAAGCTTTTTGGCTCATGCAATTCAAAAGCTGAGTGGAAAAATTGGCTCATCTATTATGCAAGCGTGGGAATTCCCTAAAGAGTTTGTTGATGTAGCTCAGAGCTGGGCTGACCCAAGTTACAAACCTGAAAAAGTAAGTTACGTGGATTTTATTCGAGTAGGGGCTATTTTAGAGGGCACGTTACAAGTTTCTGATAAGTCGGCAGCGCTGCAAACGTATATAGACAAAGGCGTTATACCGTCTATGCAGCTATTCACAAGTGATGAGTACAACGACATGCTAAAAGATGTGAAAAACATGTTTAGCTAAAAGTGCCTTCCTACACAACCCAAAAGGGTTAACTTGCGTTAACCCTTTTTTAGTTTTATTTTTCGGTGGTATTTTCTGTTTTAGTTTTTTCGTATCGCTTTATTCCTGCTACCCATGTTTGCAGTACGTTTGTTTTGTATATCTCCTCAACAGGTACTTTAAAGTAGTCTTTATCAATTAAAATAAAGTCGGCCCATTTACCTTTTTCTAAACTACCTACCTTAAATTCTTGATGAGCTGCATAGGCGCCGCCAAGAGTAAATGCACGTAATGCATCTTCGCGGCTTAGTACTTCACTTGCACGCCAGCCGTTTTCCGGTAGTTTGTTATGATCCATGCGTGTAATGGCTGAATACAAACCATCAAATGGATTTGCAAGCTCTACAGGGTAATCAGAGCCCGCTGCAACAACCGAACCTTGCTGTAAAAATGTTTGCCACGCGTAGGCGCCGCTTAGTTGTTTTTCAGTTAAACGCTGCTCTGCCATATGCATATCAGAAGTGGCATGTACCGGCTGCATTGAAGGGATTATTTTTAACGCTTTAAAGCGAGGGATATCATCAGGGGTTACAATTTGGGCGTGCTCTATTCGGTTTCGCAGTAATATACCGCCCGTTTTTTTAAACACATTTTGATAGGCATCAAGTACTACTTTATTTGCTTTGTCGCCAATGGCGTGAGTATTTGCGCTAAAGCCGCTTTTAAAGCTTTGTGTAAAGAGTGCTTCGAGTTTCTCTTGCGTTTCAAGCATTAAACCATGGTGACCAGGTCTGTCTGCATATTCTTCAATAAGTGCTGCACCACGAGAGCCCAGTGCGCCATCGGCGTAAACTTTAACACTGCGAATTTCCATAAAGTCATTTTTGTCGTGGTATCGGCCTGCCTTTAACATTGTGTCTAAATCAGGGCTTGCACCACTTAACATTGCCACAATACGTAGTGGTAAATTACCAAGGTCGCCGCGCTCTTTATAAACCTCCCATGTGGTTTTATCAATACCTGCATCGTGAGTAGAGGTAATGCCTAAACTTAATAAATGTTTACCTGCTGCATCAAGTGAGTCACTTATATCTTGTTTTGAAGGGGCTGGCATATACTGGGTAATTAGCGATTCTGCTTTGTCTACAAAAATACCCGTAGGATTGCCAAATTCGTCTTTAATTATCTCACCGCCTTCAGGTGCTTTTGTTTGGGCGGTAATACCTGCAAGTTCGAGCGCTTTTGAATTAACCCAAACGGCGTGGCTATCAACTCGAGAAAGCACCACAGGTCGATCGTTAACTACTTTGTCTAAATCTTTAGCAGTAGGAAAGCGTGTATCAGACCAAAGCTCTTGGTTCCAACCTCGTCCTGTAATCCAACCTTGTTTGTTATCGGCAAATACTTTTAGTTTATTCGTTACTTCATCAACCGATTTTGCACCGCGTACATCAAGTTGCGATAAATTATCGCCAAGGCCAATAACGTGCCCATGAGCATCAATTAAGCCTGGTAATAAGGTATTACCGTGCGCGTCAATTAGCTTGGCATCTGGGTAGCTATCTTTAAGTGTATCGCTACCTAGTTTTACTACCTTGCCATTTTTAATAACGAGGGTAGTAAACTGCTGTACTTCACCTTGGTATAAAGGGGTATAACCATTTGCGTTATAAATTACTTTTGTTTGTGCAAGAGTGTAACTAGAACTAGCGCAAAGGCTGGCTAGTATGAGTGGTTTGATTATTTTTTTGAGCGACATGGTTACTTAATTTTTATTGTTAATTTACTTACATTAACAAACTTGATTTTATAATACCAATGAATTGATAGGCCTCATTATAAGGTTTTTCTCTTTACTAACTGTTTACAAAATAGGTAATTGATGTGATTATTTAGTATGTAAAACAATCAATAAAGCATAAGGAAACGCTATGAAAGCCCTCTATTTATTACTCCCATTAACTTCATTACTTGCGGCATGTGGAGCAACACCTACGACAGAGGAAACTGTTGAAAAGCTAGATTATATAGATTTATCAAGTGTTGAGCTGCGCGATAGGGTGAAAGACTATTGGAATATTTTAACAAGAACAGAACCACAATATCCAATAGCTGCTGCAAAAAAAGGTCTTGCAGGTTGTGTAGAACTCATGACTATCATTAATTCTGAGGGTAGGGCGCAAGGATATAAAGTAACCTCCTCATATCCTAAAGGGTTATTTGATGAAGCCGCAGCTCAATCTTTAAGTACATGGGCCTGGTTGCCTACTAACGTAAATGTAGCTAAACAGCCTGTTCTTACTCATATTAGAATTGATTTCACTATTGACTCAAAACCAGTAGGTGAAAAATATTTAAAGAATTGTCCGGCTGGCGAAGCATTTCAAATAACGGGAGAAAGAAGAAAGTCATAAGATTTTAAGTGGAGTATTTATATATCTCACTTTGGTGGTGCGTTTGCATAACAGGTAATTGATGCAACTACTTAAAAAATTATTTATAACGAATTAATAAGGGAATGCTATGAAAGCTCTCTATTTATTACTCCCTTGAGCATGATGCTGACAGCCTGTAGCTCAATGTCTGATAAACAAGTAAACGATGAAATGCCGAGTTTTATTGATTTATCAAGTCCTGAACTGCGAAGTAAGGTAGGTGAATACTGGGATGTTGCTAAAAGAGTTGAGCCGCGATGTCAGATAGAAGCTGCAAAGAAAAGTATTTAAGGCTGTGTTGAGTTTGCTATGTTAATTAATTCACAAGGTGAAGTCCAAGGGTATAAGGTTGTCTCGTCTTACCCTGAGGGCGTGTTTGATATTGATGCGGCAGCTGCTGTGGGTTTATGGCGCTGGAAACCGACAGTTGAAAATACGAGTAAGCAACCGATTCTAACTTATCTCAAAATGGATTTTATGGTGAGCCCAAAACCTACTGATGCAGAGTACTTAGCGCATTGTTCTAAAAATAAAGTCTGAACGTAATTAATAGTATAAATATAATAAGCTAGGTGTTTGTGTACCTAGCTATAAGACTACTTACTTGCATATAAACTGTATTCACTTAGCGTTAGCTTGCCGTCTTTGTCTTGATCATAGCTTGAAAATCGAGACCACAAAGCGGGGTCTACAGCGGTTTCTGAACGTGTTAAAAAACCATCCTGGTTTCTATCAAGTTTTTCAAATTGCTCTGCAACATTGTTGCTTGCAGCAAAGCCTAATGTGCTAAAAATACTAAACGCAAAAAGCGCTATATAGCTTGTTTTTTTCATGAAAAATACTCAGTAGAGGTTATTGGTAAGGTAATTTTTAAATTCGATTAACGAAATTTGGTTATCTTGGTTTTTGTCCCATTTTACAAATGTGTTTAATAGTTGTGGTTGGGGATCAAGTTCGTCATGCGTTAAATAGCCACTTTTGTCGCTATCGAGGTGATCAAAGCGTTGCTTTACATCAAGTGCAGCGGCATCAAAGCTTAATAGCATTAAGATGCTTATAATAAGGGGAAGTATCTTCATGGTGTTCCTTCCAAAAGATGTATTTAAAGTTTGTGGCTAAAATAAAGTGAAAAGGAAAAAGCACTTGCCGTAATTTAACTCCCAACATTAAATCCTTTTACACACTCCCTCAGGGATTATGGCAAATGCTTTTAATTCCAGTTTACCTATAACAAGCTTAAGTAAAGCTTAATCAGTAATTACTCATTAAGGTTTAAAGCTTTCAAATTCTTTTTTTGAGACTTTTTCATCACCGTCTTCATCTAAGTCGGCAAACTGTCTCATTACTTCCTTGTCTTCCTTTGCTTCTGCAATTGATATTTGTCCGTCCATATCTTTATCTAAGTGGGCAAAACGCACATTTGTTGGCGATGCAATTACAGTGGCACTAATTGCTAAAAACATTAATGAAAAAGCGGCTATAAGTTGTTTCATAATCACGTTCCTTATTAAATGAGTTTATTGAATAAATTTTTTGAATTCATCTAGCGACAATTGCCCATCTTGATTAGTATCAATTTGAGAAAAATTCTCGTGTAACACAGCATCTTCACCTGCTTCGGCTTCACTTAATGTGCCGTTACTGTCTTTATCAAGTTCGTTAAAAGTCGCGTGAACGTCCATTGCGTGTGCATTAGCGCCTAAAAAGCCTAAAGCCAGTAATGATGAAATTACTAAAATGCGTTTGTTCATAATTATTTCCTTATTGATTAAAGTTATTACTCCTATTACAAAAATGGTGCCAATAATAATTGTTGTTATTTTTCAACTGGTTATTGTTTTAGCTTTAAGCCAGTGAGAAGTTTTTACTGGGTTTATTGTAATTTTTGTGCGCCTTTTGCAACACTATTTAGCGGGGTTAAAAGGGAGTTTATTAAAATCAACGAGTTACGTTGTCTCTATTTGGCGACACATTGTTTTGTAGTGCTGGCTGTTAATCGTATTAAATATAATTGCTGGTTCAGCTAGTGTATAAGGTAAGCACTTAATAATAGAACGCTTAACTTAAAAGGACTAAACGAAATGCCAGCAACCATAGCTAAAAAATACCAAGCAATGCTTAACTGGCGGCCTAATTTAATTGGGCAATTTGCAATGAGTATGCTGCTTTCGTTACTGCCGCTTTCTATAGTGGTGATCGTATTTTTAAATGCGCTTAATAAGCAATTAGCGGTTACTCAAAGTATTGTGAGTAGCAACTACCAAGTTACCAAATCGTTTAACACTTTAAAGCAAGAACTCAACAGCCTTGAACGCGCCACTAGACAAAACTGGGTATTAAAAAGTGAATCGCTCGACAAACTCATTGTTGATAAATGGCAATCATCCCTGCAAAGCATTGATGAACTCAAATTTGTAAACACGAATAAAGAGTATATCAACCAATGGCAACGCTTATATACCACCTTACAAACCGCGCATGTAAAACTCGTTGAGCAAAAACAACAACAAGCTGAGCTATTTGTGCCAGTGAGCGATTTAATTGCTGAACTTACTTTATGGTTACGTGATAAAAACGAAGCGCAAATTACCAATAACCAAAATGAGCTTACAAGCCTGCAAGCGTCATTTATAAACTGGCTGGTGGCACTTATCCCACTGACTTTAATTGTTGGGGGAGGTTTTTTATGGCGCATAAGTGGGCGGCTAAAAGGGTTAACTACGGTTATTGATAAGCTTGGACAGGGGCATTGGCAGCAAAAAATATCTGTGAAAGGTTCAGCTGAGCTTGTTGAGCTAGGAGAAAAGCTCCAATGGGTACAAGAACAGCTTCATATGCTTGAGCAGCAAAAAGATACTTTTTTACGCCATGTAACTCATGAGCTAAAAACGCCGCTTGCTTCAATGGTTGAAGGCACTGACTTATTAACTGATGAAATAGTAGGCCCAATTACTGCTGAGCAAAAAGCGGTGCTTGAGCTCATTAGCCAATCTATGGTGCGCCTTCGCACAATGATTGACAGTTTGCTGAGTTATAATGCTATTCGCACCAGTAAAGATAGCCTAAGCGAAGTTGAATTTAGTCTTCTTATTAATAAAATTAATAGCCATTTTGAGCATCGCTTAACTGCGCGTCAGCAAGCTCTGCAGTGGCAAAATACTTTACCTAACAAACCGCTTGCTTTACCTAGTGAGCTTATTGAGATGATTTTAATTCAGCTTATTTCAAATGGCTTAAAATTTTCAGAAGATAAGCAAAGCGTTACTATTAATTTAGCGCTTGAGCAAAACCAGCTTTGTATCGTTGTACTTGATAAAGGCTGCGGTATTAAAGAGCAAGAAAAAACTCAAATTTTCAGCGCATTTTATCAAGGTAAACACAGTAAAAATGTTACGCTGCAAGGCAGTGGACTGGGTTTAACTATTGTAAAAGAGTCTGTTGAACAGCTAAGAGGTACACTTAGTGTTGAGCATAACGAGCCACATGGTTGCCGGTTTTCAATTAAAATTCCCATAACAAAAAATCTAGGAGTTAATTAACATGCGCTTGCGTTTAATCGCTATTTTATGTGTGCTCAGTAGCAGCATGGTTATATCAGGTTGTGAAATTAATAATGGGCAAGAAGAGCGTGCGTCAATTACACCTGCACCTGTGGTCGATACAAAAAAAGCGAACGACAAAAACAGTAAGCCTAGTCCAAAGCCTAGACCAAAAATTGAGCCAAGCTATCCTCCTGCAGAGCAGGTTATTGCATGGCATGCTAATCAGTGTGGTGGATTCAAATTGGTACCTAGCAAAGATGTTTTTACAGGCGAAAACGAGCTTAAACGCTTTTTTAAGTTCATGTGCTTAAACATAAATGATGATCCAAATACGGTAATGACTAAGTTGTTAAAGCTCGATCTTGCTTACTTTTGGCCTGATGACATAAAGCAATATTTATGGCTTCAAAAGCAGCAAGTAACTATGCAAATAAATGCTAAAAAAGAGCAGCAAGCACTTAATAATAAAATGCAAGAAACCCTCTCATCGTTAGCAACGATTGAGCAGCAACTTTTACTACGAGAAGAAACGAAGGAGCAGTAACGATGGCCGCAACTAAAGTACAAGGTGCAAAAGTATTACTCGTAGACGACGACGCTAGCTTATTAAAACTGCTCGCTATTCGTATTGGATCAAAAGGATACGAAGTGACAACCTGCGAAAGCGGCTTAACCGCACTACAAATACTTAAAAGCCAAGTGTTTGACGCCGTAATAACCGACTTACGCATGGATGAAATGGATGGTATGGCACTGCATCGTCAGCTGCAAAGCCGCTACCCTGCATTACCTGTCATTATGATGACAGCGCACGGCTCAATTCCTGATGCAGTAGAGGCAACTAAGCAGGGCATTTTTGCATTCATAACTAAACCAGTGGATAAAGATGAGCTATTTGACAGCCTTGCAAAAGCGATAGAAATTCATGGTGTTAACGCCGATGAAGCTGCACCTAAAAGTAATATAGTTACGCGCAGTGGTGCAATGCTGCACTTGTTAGAGCAAGTAAAACTACTTGGGCCAACGCAAGTTAATGTACTTATTTCGGGGGCTAGTGGTACTGGTAAAGAATTACTCGCACAGGCGATTCACCAGCATAGCCATGTAAGCGGTGGCCCTTTTGTTGCAATTAACTGCGGCGCTGTACCAGGGGAGCTTTTAGAGTCCGAATTATTTGGTCATAAAAAAGGCTCGTTTACGGGTGCAATTAAAGATCACCAAGGTTTGTTTCAACAAGCACAGGGTGGCACGTTATTTTTAGACGAAATAGGCGATATGCCGCTTAACTTGCAGGTTAAGTTACTGCGCGTATTACAAGAAAAAACAATTCGCCCGGTGGGTTTTCAAGAAGAAATAGCAATTGATGTACGTATTGTATCGGCAACACATAAAAATCTTCCTGAAGCTATTTTAAGCCAGCAATTTAGAGAAGATTTATACTATCGCTTAAACGTAGTTAATTTAAAATTACCGCCACTGTGTGAGCGCCGCGAAGATATAAGCTTATTGGCACAGCACTTTAGTGCAAGCATTGCTAAGCGCATGAACCAAACTGAAAAACACTTTGCAAGCGATGCTATGCATGCGCTTGTACGTTACGACTGGCCAGGTAATATCCGCCAATTACAAAACGTAGTAGAGCAGGTTGTAGCATTAACGCCAAGCGATGTTATTTCAGAGCATTTAGTGTTAGCTGCTCTAAATAGTAACGAAACAAACGTAGAACCATTATCACTAAACGACGCTAAAAAAGAGTTTGAGCGCGACTATGTAATTAACACTTTAAAAATGGCAGGTGGTAACGTAGCTGAAGGCGCTAAGCTTGCCAAGCGCAATCGCTCAGATTTTTATAAGTTGATTAAAAAGCACAATATTGATGTTGATAATTTAGGTTAAGGAAAAGCATGCAGTTATTTATGGTGTATTTAGGTGGCCGGATTCAAGGTTGCCACATTGAAATGCATGATATTCGTTTTGTAGTAGGGGAGAATATAGAGCAAACCTACTCAAAGTTAAAAAGCCAATGGGTAGGCGACAGAAGTAGTGTTCACATGGATAGCTACATGGCAATTAATCATATTGATGGCTTTAAAGTAGAAGTTGTTGATAGCTATGTGGAGCAAAATAAACAACTCTATTTTGTAAATTTAGGCGCTTACAGAAGTGATTCCATGGCTGAGCAACATGACTTTGCACTGTATGTTGCAAGCAGTAGCCATGAAGCTAAAGAGCGCGCTAAAAACGATTTGCTCGCAGGGCTTAGTCATATTCATAAAGATGATTTACATGATGTGGACGATTGCTTTGCCATTGATTTACTCGACAGCCAGCTAAACATTAAGCTCACGCCCAGCGGTATATCGCAGCCGATAAAGCCAGACTGGTTTGGCTATCACATACTTTAAATTATAATAAGTAGCTAAAACAGAGTAGGATTAAGAGTCCTGCTCGTTTTGTTCATCCTTTTCGCTTTTAGCCGCCATTTTAAACGCCACAATAACCAACCCAAACATAGCAAACGGCAGTGCTGCCAACATGTATTCAACCACATTACTGTCTTGAAAATTTGCTTGTAGTAAAAAGTGACCTGCCACACACATCAAAATAACCACTAATAAAATGGGTAGTAACATGAGTTCTTTTTTTGATGAATGGTTTTTCATTAATTATGAGGCTATAGCTAAAAATAATGCGCCATTGTAATGAGCTTACTTAAGCTTGGCAAATACCGCAGAATTTTTTAATTAATGATATGATTAGCGTCAAACAATTGGGCAAGTGTTATTGGGAATAAAGTGAAAAGTAACTTAAAACAAGTTTACCTCGTTGGCGGTGCAGTGCGCGACAAACTGCTAAATATAAAATCAAAAGATAACGACTATGTAGTGATTGGGGAAACACCAAAAACGATGGAATCGCTTGGTTTTGTGCCAATAGGTAGTGACTTTCCGGTTTACTTACACCCAAAAACAAAAGAAGAATACGCACTAGGACGCACAGAGCGTAAAAGTGGCAAAGGCTATACTGGCTTTGTGGTTGATGCCAGCCCAACCGTTACTCTAGAAGAAGATTTAGCAAGGCGCGATTTAACCATAAATTCAATGGCGCTTGATGAACACGGTAATATTATTGACCCGTTTAATGGCCAAACTGACTTACAAAATAAAGCACTGCGCCACACCACTGAGGCATTTGTAGAAGACCCTGTTCGAGTACTGCGTATTGCCCGTTTTTTAGCGCGCTATGGCAGCGATTGGCGTATTCACCCAAGTACCTATGCATTAATGCGCGAGCTTAAAAATAAAGGTGAGCTCAATCATTTAGTACCTGAGCGCGTGTGGCTTGAAACTGAAAAAGCACTGGGTGAAAAGCACCCTGAGCTTTATTTTGAAGCACTGCAAGGTTTAGGTATTTTTCCAGAACTTGAGCGCATGGTTAATGTACCGCAACCGGCAAACCATCATCCTGAAGGGGATGTATTTGTGCATACTATGTTGGTACTTAGGCGTGCAGCCGATTTAAATTTTAACTTAGAAGCACGTTTTGCTGCACTTACCCATGATTTTGGAAAAGCGCTTAGTTTTAAAAAGTATGGAAACCTACGTGGGCACGAACGCGAAGGTGTTGCAGTTATTGAGGCGTTTTGTGAGCGCTTAAAAGTGCCAAACCGTTTTCGCGATGTTGGTGTACTCACCAGTGATAATCACACCCTTTGCCACACGATTGATCAGTTAAGGCCGCAAACCATTCACAAGCTAATAGTGACTAACCTAAATGCGTTGGTACACCCAGAACGTTTTATAGCATTTACCCAAGCATGCCAATGCGATGCACAAGGGCGTGGTGAAACACTGGTCGATAAGCCATACCCGCAAGCAACTAAACTGCGAGCAATTCATACTGAACTGCAAAAAATGGATAAGAAACAAGTAGTGCAAGATGCACTTAAAAATGGCAAAAAAGGCCCTGAAATAGGCGAAGAAGTAAAACTTGCAGAAATAAACTGCATTAAAGCATTTTTAGAACATGAGAAGCCCCAAGCGTAATAAAATTAGACTAAGTAGTGCGATACGCCTTGGTTTTTAGTCGCGTCGTGCTTTCTTAGCTCTTTGTAATTGGTGTTTTTTGGTTTTACCTCTTCAGACTTGGGCTTTTTAGAGGGCCTGTATAAGTCAAAAATAAAGTCTAGTTCTTCACGCTCTAGTGATGGTTTCATGAGTATTCCTTCAATTCAATACTTTAATATGATGTAGGGTATGGTCATTCGACTGAATAAAAAGTGAATAGTTACATTTGGAGTTGTACTAAATTGTAACCGGCGGGTTTTAAGGGATGAGAGGGGTTTATTTATTAATTTATATGGGGTTAAGATAAATTAAAGTAAATCTTTTTAACTAAAAATATACAGCTGAATTTAATTTATTACGTACTTACTATTTGCATATAATGCTGTATCTATAAATATAACGGTACAGATATAACGGTACAAATATAACGGTATAAATACAGCCCTAACCATTAGCTAACGGCAGTGTTACGGTAAACACTACACCATTACCTTGCTCGTTGTTTTGCGCGGTTACACTGCCTTTATGGTAATCGCACACCAGCCTTACAATATAAAGCCCTAACCCCAAATGTGGCTGTTGCTGCATTTGCTGGCTACGTACCGACACCATTGAATCAAAAATATGCTCAGTGAGTCCTTCAGGTAAAGCAGGACCAGTATTACTCACTGTTAATGTTGCTTTATTTTCGCTCTGCTTAAGGCTTACATTAATAGCCGTATTGGCTTTGCTGAACTCCAGCGCGTTACTAATAAGTTTATCAAGCAGCTGAGCTATAAACTCCGGTGCACCTTGCATAGGTAATTTTCTTTGGCATACATCAAGCGTAAATAACTGGTTTGGGTAAGTAAGCTGATAGCCTTGCATACAGCCATTTATTACTTTTTGTAAATCAAAAGGCTCAGACTCGTTGCTTTGAATACTCTGCTCAAGGCGAGTTGCTTCACTCATGGTGGTTATTATTTTACCTAAGCGTTCAACGCCTTCACTGGCGCGGTCGAGGTATTTTTGACTCAGCTCGTTTTGTGGCAAGCTTTGTAAGTTCTCGAGTGACGAGCGCACTACGGCAACCGGCGTGCGCAGCTCATGTGATAACCGCGATGACATGTTTTCTAAGTAATCGGTATAGCCACCAAGTCGGCTCACAATGTTTGAAAAACTACGAGACAGATCCCCAATTTCATCGTTAGCATCGCTGTAATTAATACTGCCGGTAACACGCCCTTGTGCATCAATTGCTTGTTCAGCTGTATCGCGCAGTCGCCTAATTCGGTTCGATATACGTGAGGCAAAAAAGAACAAGGTGACAGTACCAATTAGCATCACAGCTAAAATAACGTTAAAGAGTTTTTCGAGCGATTTGTTACGCAGCGTACGTACGCCGTTTGTGGTTTCCTCTGCTATTACCGCGCCAATTACTTGGTCTTGAATCCAAATAGGGTAAGCGGCCGATAAAATAACGGCTTTGCTGTCGGGAGTTAAGCGCCAAGACGATGCAGGTTGTCCTTTTAATGCTTTCGCTAAATGTGTGCCCTGCATAGAAGCTACATCGTGCAGGGTATCTAAAAACTCATTTTCGGGGCGCGTTAATATTTTATAGTAAATTGGGTGTAAGTAATTTTGCTCAAAGCGCTGCCACCAAGTTTCAGGTGCTTTGTTAGCAAGTCCATCAGCCCATACGCCATCTGCATTTTGAATAGTACCCGATTGCGCAAGTACACGATGATGGTTATCAACCACCCAAATGCGGCTACCACTGTGGCCCATACCTTTTAAAATACGGCTAATTTCTGGGGAAGGGACTAATACCGAGCCCAAATCGTTTGGGTTATTTAAGTTTGAGGTTGACATTATTTTAGGCTCGAGCAATGCCTCTTTACTATCAATGTCAACAATAGCAAAGCCAAGTTTGTTGCCCAGCATGCTAATAGGAAAGCGCAGCTCTACGTTATAACCTGATTCGGTACTTTCAAAATAGCCCTGAATTTTAGTAAAAGGGGCTTTGGTATTTGCATCAAACGCATTAATCCAGCCGTCTTGGCGCGGCGCAATAATGTAAGTATTAAACTGGCCGTCAGGCGTTTTTAAACCAATTTGTAAATAATCGTTATTGGTAATACTTAAGCTATTTTTAGCGCGATAAATAAGAGTATTGTCGGTGACTTTAAATACGGCGTATAAGTAGTTATCAAACTTGCCAACCATATGATCAAACGATAAGTCACTGGCTTGATGTTTGTTATCTGTTTTTTGTAAGTAGCGCTTGTCGTAATGCCAAAATAGCGGTTGATAGCTGTCCCAATCGTTAAGTTTACCGTCGAGCTGAATAGGGTTTTTAAGATTATAAGCGTATAAATCGCGGCCTTTTACTACTTGGTCTAAAAAGTTGGTTTGCTCGTCAAATAATGCAGGGCGCTCATGTAATGCAGTAGCAAGTGCACGAGTGGTGCCTACGAGGGTTTTTTCTTGGCCTTGGCGTAAAAACTTTTCCATTTCCCATACGTACTCGTAGCCAAGCCACGGTAGCAAAAACAAAAAACATGAAAGTAATATAAATTTACTGCGCAGACCAAATCGTAGCATTAGTGTTGTTCCCACCGATAACCCATACCATACACGGTATCTATGCAATCAAAGGTGCTATCGATTGCTATAAATTTTTTACGAATACGTTTTACGTGCGAAGTAATAGTGCTGTCGTCTACATAAATTTTTGCATCGCTCATCAAATCGTTACGGCTTTTAACATGGCCAGGTCGCTGGGCGAGTGAATGCAGCATCCAAAATTCGGTTACGGTTAAATCAACTAATTGTTGCTGCCAAAATACCTGCATACGTTGCGTGTCGAGCGTTAACTGCCCGCGTGTTATGAGGGCGTTTGCATCAGTGGGTTGTTCAAGTGCTTCCATTCGGCGAAATAGCGCACCAATACGTGCAGCCAAGTGAGCCAAGCTTATGTCTTTTGTTAGGTAGTCGTCGGCGCCCATGCGCAGGCCGCATACAGTATCTATTTCGCTATCGCGGGCGGTTAAAAAAATAATAGGCAGTGTTTTAGAAAGCGAACGCAATGTTTGGCACAGTAAAAAACCACCATCTATTTCATGGCCTAGGCCAATATCAACAATGGCTAAATCGGGCAGGGCGTTTTTAAATGCAGCTTCAGCGCTGGCGCGATCTGCAAAGCCACTTACTTGGTAGCCCTGTGCGATCAGCATTTCTATGTAGTTTTCGCGGATTGCGGGTTCATCTTCAACGATGGCTATTTTTTTCATTTTAATCATTATCCTATCGGCTCTGCTGTGCACTATATCGAAGTTTTTAAGCTAAGTAAGGTTAAAAAGGCAATTGCCATTTTTTTGCCACAATTGCTCAGCAGTTTGCCATTTTTGATCCCCTTTGCTGCCACTTGAGCTTGTTTTAATACACCCATCAAAACAAAACATCACAAATTAAAAAGTAAGTTTAAGGGTCAAATCATGAAGAAGACATTAATTGCGTTAACACTCGTTGCTAGTTTTTGTACTCCAGCAATTGCCTCAACATCTAACACGCCATCAAAAGAAGCCCATAAAGAAACGGCTATTGGTTTAGGTGCAGGCGCTATTATTGGCGGCGTAGTAGGCGGGCCAATAGGCGCGTTTATTGGGGCATTTGCCGGTGGTTTAATAGGTGATTCAAAAGTAGCTGATAACAAAATTGCAGAGCAAGAGCGTGCAATTACGGTTATGAAAGAAAAAACCAGCGATTACCAACACGTGCTTAACCACAACAATATGTTAGAGCAACAGCTAGAAGTGCTTGCCAATCAAAATGAGCAGTTAACTCAAGTTCAAATTAATAACTTATTGGCGATGACGGTGCAATTTAAAACAGGTTCAAGTGTTATTGCCCCGCATTTTGCACTGCAGTTAGACCAACTCGTTACCTTGTTAAACAACCAACCACAACTCGCACTTGATTTAAGTGGCTTTGCCGATCAGCGCGGCGATGAGCAAGCCAACCTTTTACTTTCTAAAGCGCGTGTAAATGCCGTGCAAAGCTATTTAATAAAGCACGGTGTGAGCCACAAACGTTTAAGCACGCAGGCATTTGGCGAGCAGCAAACATTGGCTAACAGCAACACGGTGGAAGATAACTTTTTTGATAGACGCGTAACGCTTACCACTCGCTCAATGAATCCAGTAAATGGCCAAACGGCGAGTAACTAAATCTAACTGAATCTAAGTAAAACAAAGCGTTCGATGGAGTGATTTTATGTTGAGTAAACCGACCAAAATGCTTACTAAAGTAAGCATTTTTATATTCATAGCGATTGTGCTGTTAGCGAGCTTCAAAAGCCATGCGCAATCACCCAAGTTAGAGCTTTTTGATAGCAATGGTGCGCCAGCAGGCCCAGCAATAATATTAAAAAGCGACGCCAATATGACCTTAACTGGCCTGATTAATAATGTTGTAGTCACGCAAACCTATCAAAACGAAAACCCGTTTGCGGTTAATGCGCGCTACGTTTTTCCATTGCCTGATGAAAGCGCCGTACATGCCATGACTATGCGTATAGGTGAGCGAGTCATTAAAGGCCAAATTGATAAAAAAGTGGAAGCCGAAAAAAAATACGAAGAAGCTAAAAAAGCAGGTAAGCAAGCGGCCCTTGTACGCCAGCAACGCGCCAATATGTTTATTACGAATGTGGCAAACATTGGTGCTGGTGAGCAAGTGATTATTGAGCTTGAGTATCAAGAGATAATTGATTACAGCAGCGGTAAATTCGCTATTAGGTTTCCTACTACCATTACACCGCGTTATCACGCGATTAGTGGTGAAGTTGAGGTGAGTACTCAAAACCAAGCGTATGTTAACTCACTCCCAACGGGATGGTTAAGCCCTGTTTACAGCATTAAAAGCAGTAATCAAAATGATAACGTACCAAGCAGCCAATTTAGCTTAAACATTGATATAGACGTAGGCTTAGAGCTGGTGGATATCAGTTCTAAATTTCACAATGTTGATGTGCAAAACACTGCGTTTGGACAATATAAAATAGCGTTAAATGAGACAAATGCAGTTAATCGCGACTTTGTACTTGAGTTTAAACCGCTGCAAAAAGAGCAAGCTCAAGCTGCATTTTTTACTCAGCAGTTTGAAAATGGTGACCGATACGGACTTGCTATGCTAATGCCACCAGGAGATCACTTTACACAAACTCAACGCTTACCTCGTGAAATGGTATTTGTAGTTGATACGTCAGGCTCTATGCACGGGCAATCTATGGAGCAAGCTAAAAAAGCGTTGTTTTATGCGCTGTCATTACTTGATAGCGACGACAGCTTTAACATTATTGGTTTTGACAACATAGTAACTCCAATGAGCGATAAACCACTTATAGCCAGTGACTTTAATTTACGCCGCGCAGAGCGATTTATTTATAGCCTAGAGGCCGACGGTGGCACTGAAATACAAGGTGCGCTTAATGCCGTACTTGATGGCAGCCAGTTTGATGGTTTTGTACGCCAAGTTGTATTTTTAACTGATGGCAGCGTAAGTAATGAAGATGCATTATTTAAAAACATTCAAAGTAAGTTAGGCGATAGCCGCTTATTTACAGTGGGTATTGGCAGCGCACCGAATAGCTTTTTTATGCGCCGAGCGGCAGATATAGGTAAAGGGTCATTCACGTTTATAGGCAGCACCAATGAGGTGCAACCTAAAATGCAGCAGTTGTTTGATAAGCTTGCACATCCGGCTATTACTAATGTGGCGCTAAGCGATGAAAGCGGTAACAACTTAGATTTTTGGCCGTCACCACTACCTGATTTATATTTTAGCGAGCCTATTATGGTCGCTATAAAACTTAATAATGCTAAAAGTGTGGTACTTGCTGGGCAAACAGCACAAGGGCCTTTAAGTATTAAATTAAGTACACAAAATAGCTCAAACGCTCAAGGTATTGCAAAACTATGGGCGCGCCAAAAAATCAAGTCATTACTTTTATACAACGAGCAAAGTGTAGTTAAAGATGAAGTACAGGAGCTTGCGCTTACTCATCAATTACTTAGCCCGTTTACTGCTTTTATAGCGATTGAACAAACTCAAATAAAAGAAGTGGCAGAGCAAACGGCGCAAGCTACTAATGCAGTACCACAAGGTATGGCAATGCGTTTACCGCAAACCGATGGGCAAAGCAGGTTAAATATATTACTAGGCTGTATTTTATTATTAGGATTTGGCGCCCTTAAAATAAACCGATCATTTAAATTAAGCAGGGCACGTAAATGAAAAAGTGGCTAAGCGCGGGTTTACTAATAGCTGGGCTTGGATTATTTGGTCACGGTGCTTATATGCAGGCAAAAGCATGGCTTGCTCAAGTATTAATTGAGCAAGCATGGCAAGAGGCGCTTAAATCACCCGGCACTAAAGTAAAGCCGTGGTATTACGCCGACAGCTACGTGACTGCAAAGCTTGATTGGCCAAGTCATAATAAAACATTAAGTGTATTGGCTGGAGCGAGTGGTCGTAATTTAGCGTTTGCGCCTAGCCAATTTTTACCTGCAGGGGAGCTGGGCGGAAAAGAATTTGGAAACGAAAAGGGCGCGCTAATAGCTGGGCATAACGACACCCACTTTGCATTTTTACAAAACGCCAAAGTGGGAGAGGCGTTTACTTTGCAGCTGCAAAGTGGGGTGATTCAAAATTATAAGGTAACGGGGATTGAGGTTATTCATCAATCCCAAAACTCATTTTTACAAACACCTGGGCTGTATTTGCTTACCTGTTACCCTTTTGATTCGCTTGCCTCGGGTACTGATTTAAGATTGCTTGTATCTGCGCAAATGTCTTCGCCTGATTCACTAAGCGGTATATCAACCACGAGTTCTTGATGGCGCTGGCTTACCATTACGCCAATAAATACCACAAATATGCTCAGCCATTGCCAAACGTTGAGCACTTCGCCCAAAATAATAGCTGACAAAATAAGTGTAAAAATAGGAATTAAATTAGAGTACGCAGCAGCGGTTAATACCGATACCTTGCTAATTGCATAGTTGTACATGCCGTAGCCGCCAAGGGTTACACACGAGCCTAAATACAAAATGCTCATGAGCGCAGTTAAGTCGTGTTGATTTTCGCTTGGTAGGTCGATAAAAAATAAAAACGGCGCAAAAAACAAGCTGCCGCTAATACCTTGCAACGCAATTAAAGTCAGGGGCGAGTAGCGATTAGCTAAATGTTTAATACTTACGGTATAAAATGCAGCGCACACCATAGCCATAAGCTCTAAAAAGTTACCTAGTAACGGATTAGGTGCTTGGTCGGTACTTGGTGAAAGAAGCGTAAGTAAAATACTGCCGCCTATACACAGCGTAAAACCGACAACAATGGCTTTACTTATATGCTCTTTAAGTAATACAAAGGCAAGCAACGCAATAATAATAGGCAAGCAAGAGACAATGACACCGGCCTGCGAGGCTGATGTGTATTCCATTGCATGGCCTTCAAATAAAAAGTATAAGCAAGGCTCAGCAAGCGACATACCCACTAAATACTTCCAGTCACCTTTTAAGTACTCAAACCGAATAACGTAGCGCCATAAACAAAGCGACAAAACTAACGTGGTGAGCATGCGTAAAAATATCACCAATGCAGGGTCGTAAATAGCAATGGCGTATTTCAGCGCAATAAAAGAGCTGCCCCATAAAAAGGTGGCAATAATTAAACATAAACTGGCAGGCATAGAGAGTAATTTACTTAATTTAATAAAATCAGATCCTAGCATGAAAATTTTTAACTTGTTCAAAAATACCGAGCTGGTATAAATTAATTCATCTTTAATTAATCAATAGTAAAAAGCACATGCAAAGGGAACAGGTAATAGTTGTAAAGCTTGGTACAAGCGTACTAACTGGCGGCACCGATAAGCTAGACAAAGCACATATGGTTGAATTAGTACGCCAATGCTGCGAGCTTAAAAAGCAGGGGCATCAGGTTATTTTAGTATCGAGCGGCGCGGTTGCTGCTGGGCGCGAACAACTATTAAAACCCTGTGGCAGAAGCTTAATTGATAAACAAATGCTTGCTGCAATTGGACAAGGTCAACTTATTCATATTTGGCAGAGCTTGTTTGCTTTATATGGGGTAAATGTAGGGCAAATGCTGCTTACTCGCGCTGATGTAGACGACAGAGAGCGCTACCTTAATGCCCGCGATACACTCAATGCGTTATTAAATTACGACGTTGTGCCCATCATTAACGAAAATGACGCAGTCGCTACCAGTGAAATAAAAGTAGGCGACAACGATAATTTATCGGCACTTGTTGCTATTTTGGCTAATGCTAATAAATTATTGCTACTTACCGATCAAGAAGGGTTATTTACCAGCGATCCTCGCACAAATGCCGATGCCACCCTCATTGGCGAAGTAACACATATAAACGATGAGCTGCGCCAACTTGCTGGTGGCAGTGGTACAAACTTAGGTACTGGCGGCATGGCAACCAAATTACAAGCAGCCGACATCGCAAGGCGTGCAGGCGTTGAAGTCATTATTGCTAAAGGCGCTGGTAAAAACGTTATTTTAAAATGTATGAGTGACGAGTTACCTGGTACACGCTTTTTAAAACTCACCGCCCCAAAAGATGGCCGTAAAAAATGGCTACTAGCTGGGCCTAAAAGTACCGGCCAAATTGTTATAGATGCAGGTGCTATTAGTGCCCTTCAAAATAAAGGTGCAAGCTTACTTGCTAAAGGCGTTACTAATGCATTTGGACGTTTTGAAAGAGGCGATTTAATTGATTTAATAGATACTAAAAATCAAGTAATTGCACGTGGCTTAACGCGTTTTAGCAGTACCGAGATAAATAAAATCAAAGGCGCACACTCAAATCAAATAGGTGAGTTACTTGAATACGATAGTGGTGCAGAAGTATTGCATCGCGACGACTTAGTATTACTTTAATACCTATTCTAAAGGATTAGTTAATAAGTATTACCTCATAACTTAGTAAATTCATGAGTATTGTCTAGACTAATAAAAGTTTAATTAGTTTAGGCAGTGTAATGAAGGCAAATAAGTGTGGGCACGAATGGATTATTAAGCTTACCCAGCAAGAGGAAGAAAGTGATTTAGATAGCGCATTAATACAAATAATTAGCGACTTGCTCGAAGTTGATAATTTTGCCATTTACGTCAATAAAAATTTTTCAGCCCCCATACCCCCTACTCTTATTAATTCAAACAGTAATTTAGAGCAATTAAGCCCAGATGAAGCATCATTGTTATTACAAAAGGTCACTCAAAATAAAATTAGGGTGAGCTATGCCTTTAGTAGCACATCAAGTTACGTGCCTATTTATCATTTTGGAAAAGTAGTCGGCACTTTATTAATAGAAACCGAGCAAGAATTACCAGAACGAATAACTATGTTAGCTGTACATATTTTAAATATTTATGCTAATCAGCTTGGGCTATTATATAAGTCGCGGTTAGATCCACTTACAGAGCTTTTAAATAGGCAAACATTTGATAAAAAAGTAATTGAGATTGTATCGGGTAACGGTTTTTTGTTACCAAGAAATGATAACAATAAAAAGCGACGTTGGTATTTAGCTATTGCCGATATCGACAACTTTAAAAATATTAATGATAACTACGGGCATGTAATTGGCGATGAGGTTATTTTACTTGTTGCACGGCTACTAAAAAATAATTTTAGAATTGAAGACTATGTATTTAGGTATGGTGGTGAAGAATTTGCAATGTTATTTCAAGCAAAAACAGAGGCTGATGCACATGTTGCACTTAACCGGTTACGCCTTAATGTTGCCCAATACCCTTTTCCACAAATTGGCCAATTAACCATTAGCATTGGTTTTTTAGAGTTAGTGAGTATTGATACTGTATCGAGTATTGTAAATCAGGCTGATTTAGCGCTTTACTACTCTAAAAATACTGGCCGTAATAGAGTTACCTCCTACAGTGAATTAGAAGTTAATAACGAACCAAAGATAGATAACAGTATTGAGCTTTTTTGATTGTAAATTTGTGCTAAAATCTGGCTCCTTAAATTGTTGTAAGCAGAGCACAGAACATGAAATTAGTTCGTTGGTTTTTAGGTTGTATAATCTTATTCTTTAATTTTGTATTTACTCCTCGCAGTAAAAAGCGTGCAAGCGACGAGCAAGCACAGCTTGATCAGCAAACCTCACAATTTAAACTGTACCAATTTAAAGCATGCCCGTTTTGTGTAAAAGTACGCCGCGCTATTAAGCGCGAAGGCTTAAACATAGAAACGCGTGATGCAAAAAATAATGAGCAATATCGTCAAGAGCTTCTTGAGCAAGGCGGCAAAGTTAAAGTGCCTTGTCTGCGTATAGAGAAAAATGGCCAAGTACAATGGCTGTATGAATCAAACGATATTATTGCTTACTTAAACAAAGTAGCTGCATAAACCACTTTTATTATCTCACTTATTTAAAGAGAATTTACCATGACAATTCGCACCCGTGTTGCCCCGTCGCCAACTGGTGACCCGCATCTTGGCACCGCTTATATCGCCTTATTTAACTACTGTTTTGCTAAACAACAAGGCGGTGAATTTGTACTTCGTATAGAAGATACAGACCAAGTACGTAGCACGCCAGAGTCTGAACTTGCGATTATGGATAGCTTACGCTGGTTAGGGCTTGAGTGGGATCATGGTCCTGATGTGGGTGGCGAATTTGGTCCTTACCGTCAATCTGAGCGTAGCGATTTATATAAAAAATACGCGCATCAGTTAGTTGACGATGGTAAAGCGTTTTACTGCTTTGCAACAAGCGAAGAGCTTGATCAAATGCGTGAAGAGCAAATGGCAGAAGGCTTGCGCCCTAAATACGACGGTCGTGGTTTAAACCATACAGATGAAGAAATTAAAGCAAACTTAGCGGCAGGCAAACCTTACGTTATACGTATGAAAATCCCAAGCGAAGGCACATTTAAGTTTAACGACTACCTACGAGATGAAATTGAGATCCCGTGGGAAAACGTAGACATGCAAGTGCTTTTAAAAGCGGATGGTTTCCCAACGTACTTTTTAGCGAACGTAGTTGATGACCACCATATGCAAATTAGTCATATTTTCCGTGGCGAAGAGTGGATTAACTCAGCACCTAAGTTATTAAAACTTTACGAAGATTTTGGTTGGGAAGCGCCAGTACTTGGTCATTTACCATTACTACGTAACCCAGATAAATCAAAGCTATCTAAGCGTAAAAATCCAACGTCTATTAACTACTATAAAGAAATGGGTTACCTACCAGAAGCCGTGCTTAACTACTTAGGTCGTATGGGTTGGTCAATGCCAGATGAGCGTGAAAAGTTCACACTTAATGAAATGATTGAAAACTTTGACATGAAGCGCGTATCGCTTGGTGGTCCAGTATTCGACGTGGATAAATTAAGCTGGTTAAACGGCATGTGGATCCGTGAAAATTTAACCGACGAGCAGTTAATTCAGCGCTTTGTTGATTGGAAGTTTAACGGTGAAATGTTAGCTAAAGTATTACCTGAGGCTAAAACGCGTATTAATACCCTTTCGGATATGGTTGAGCTGGCAGGGCACTTTGTAGGTGGTATTCCAACTTACGATCCTGCGCTATTAACAGCTGGTAAAGCAGACGAAAACGTAATACGCCAAGCACTACAATTTTTTGTATGGCAGCTAGAAGGCTTACGTAGCTTTGATAAGCCCGCTATTTTTGCAATTGCAAAAGAAGTGGCTACATTCCACGAGCTTAAAATTAAAGACTTTTTAGAGCCAATTTTTGTCGCAATTACAGGCAAAACATCAAGTACGTCAGTGCTTGATGCAATGGAAATATTAGGCTCTGACTTATCACGTGCTCGTTTACGTGTTGCACTTGCTCATTTAGGTATTTCTAAAAAGCAGGCTAAAAATATAGAGCGTGCGTACCGCGAATACCCAAGTGCATAATTACTAAACAATGTACTTTTAAAAGCCGAGCTTAGTAAAATAAGTTCGGCTTTTTTGTTTCAGGCTGTTTAGCTATATGACATCGTATTTTGATATTGTTTAGCCTAAGCATTCATAATTTACTAAATGCTACAATGCGGCATATAAACTCATAGGAGGCAGTATGATTGCACTTGTAAAAAACAAAGCCATTTTTAGCAGTAACACATTTTCGATAAACCTTGTTACTTACCCAACCAATCATAGCGTAATGAACCATATTGACCCTGTGCAGCAAGGGCGCTATTACAAGCTTAATTTTGTATTAGAGAAACCTAAAGCGGGTGGGGTATTTAAATGCTCAAAATGCATTATAAATTTATTTAATCGCGTGTATTTGTTCAGACCCGATAAGTACGAACACAGCGTATCTAAAATCGAGTCTGGAAAGCGTGTACTACTGAGCTTTGCGCTTAATATATAATTTGCACTTTTACTTATTAATAGTCGTAGGCCTGTCCGGTGCATAAAACAGATAGGTCGCAATACGATACAGACGTTTCACTACAGGAATTAATAGTAAAAGCATTCCCGCCCCTGCGCATAGCATCAGCTTTAAGTAAATCAATCGCGTTTGATTTAGAGCGATTGTAGCTTACATTATTGTTGCCCATACCGTCGCCATCACAGCTTTCACCTTCTATTCGGCCTAAAAGTGTTGCGCCACTTTCGTGTGCTTCTTGGTCGCTATAAAATTGCTGTAAATCTCTTTTATTAACGTAGGTGCCAATTTCTTGAGATAAAACACCGTTGTCTATGTCTGTATGATAGGTCATTCCTGAACAACCGGTTATTGTGGCCAGCACTGTTATTGCCGCTATAAAACGTAGCATATTTATTAGTCCTTTAATTTATTATTTAAAGTAGTAAATTACTAACAAAATCAAACGCTGGCAATGTTTGCTAACGGGTAAATTGTTAGCATTTGTAAATGTATTTAGATTTTACTGAGCATAGGGTAAGTAAACAAAAAGAAGTGAAAAACGTTCACTAACCAGTGGCATATAATAGCCCATTCTAAACGCAGCGTTTTATAAAGAATATAGCCGTATCCTAAGCCTGCAATAAATGAAACCAATACATAGTTAATTCCTCCAGCAAAATGTGCTAAAGCAAACACTGCAGCAGTCATTATTGGGGCAAGTAACGCTAGGCGAGTAGATGAGATTATTTGGCTAAGTTTGGTTTGTAATAACCCTCTAAATAAAGCCTCCTCAGCTACACAGGTAAATAAAAGATTAATAGCAATAAAGGCTAACCAAAAGTCGGGCACTTTTGGGTTAAAACTTACAAGTTCAAGTATTAAAGCCACAGTGAGCGAAGCTAAAACCGTAGCAATAATTATAAAAATGGGCTGTTTAACGTTTAATCGACTTACTTTATTAGAGTCTGCTTTTAAAGCTTTTTTATTCGAATAAAAGTAAGCACAAAGAAATAACCCCGCCATAGCTTTATCAAAATTAGCATAAAGGGTAAAAGCAATCGCATCGCTTGTAATACGCTCATCTATAACAATAGGGAGGTTATTAAAACCAGGCACCCAATGAAGTGCTAATGCCAGTGAGAAAGTTATAAAAACAGTACTTAATATAGCGCGTATTATTGCTCGCTTTGCATTTAGCGCGCAGTAGTATAAAACAACGTAAAGCCCAATGCTGAGCAGAGCATATAAATTTACATAACCTTGAAAATACGCACTTAGAACACTTAAAGCCATTAAGTAGTGCCAAAGGGGTTGCCGCATTATTGATATTTTGCAGTACGGAAAAACACATATAATTGATAGCGCTAACAAATAAAAGGTCATTGTTTTTTTATTGCTCTGTTTTATTTAGCCATTAATCTAACAGATTCGACCTCTCAATATTTTTTTTCTGGTAATATAGATAGGTTATAAGCAGTTTAAGCAGTGAACAAACTATGTTAAGTCCTTTTTTTCAGCAGCATGCTGATTATGTTTCTATCTCTCGTGAGCAGGGTTGTCGCTTCGCTAAATGCATTGCTGACGATTACAATCCACTTCATGACAAAGATGCCAAAAAGTTTTGCGCGCCAGGAGACTTACTTTTTTCATTGGTACTAGACCGCTACGGTATTAGTGAACAAATGGAATTTACTTTTGCCGGTATGGTTGATGAAAACACCAAACTTCATTTCCCTGAGGGAGCCGATGAGTTTGATGTAACCAATGGCGAAAAAGTCATTTTAAAGGTAAAGCGCAGCGGTAAAACCAGCCAATGCCCAGCACTAACTAATAGTCTAATAAAAAATTATGTTGAGTTTTCTGGTACTACCTTCCCGCATGTAATTATCCCATTAATGGGCAAGCAAGAGGTAATGATAAACCCTGCTCGTCCGATGATAATTTACGAATCAATGCTTATTAATCTTGATAACCTTGATATAACAGCGCCAATACTTGAATTTGCAGAGCCAAGCTTTGAGTACACTGGTAAGCGCGGAAAAATTACACTACGTTTTAACCTGTTAGAAAACGGCGTTAAAGTGGGCAGTGGTGAAAAGCACATGGTGGTTTCGGGTATTCGCGAATACTGCCAAGCAACAGTTGATGATTTAATTGCGTTTTACAACGAACGTAAAGCAACACTAAAGCCAGCTTAAAGCTACATAAAATTATAAAAGGCGCTAAATACAACGGTTATTTAGCGTCTTTTTTATTATTTTAGCGCTAAAGTGAAAGTGAGCAACCACGATTAAATACTTTTCTGGACTGGTTAATTTACGCAGTACAGTAATATGCGTACAATAGCGCTCTTTGTTATTTTAAAGCTAAGCCTATGTCTGCCACTACGTTCTCATCACTTAATCTCGACCCGTTATTATTAACAGCGATTGAGCAAAATAATTACACTCAACCTACCGCAATTCAGATTAAAACTATTCCGCCTATTTTAGCCGGAAGTGATGTAATGGGCAGCGCGCAAACAGGTACGGGTAAAACCGCCGCCTTTGTTTTACCTCTATTACATAAGCTTTTAAATACCCCTAAAAAGGATGAGCAAGGCCTTGCCCGCGTTGTAATTTTAACGCCAACACGTGAGCTTGCTCAGCAAGTATTTGCAAGCTTTGAAAAGTACGCACAAGGCACTAATATCAATGGCGCTTTAGCCTATGGTGGCGTAAGTATTGGCCCTCAAATAAAAGCACTTAAAACAGCGCAAGTTATAGTGGCAACACCAGGGCGTTTGCTTGATCATATAGTTAAAGGCAGTGTGGTACTTTCAAGCGTAGACTCCTTAGTGTTTGACGAAGCCGACCGCATGCTTGATATGGGCTTTATTGATGAAATTAGACGTATATTGCGACATATCCCGGGCGATCGCCAAACTTTACTATTTTCAGCTACGTTTGATGACAGCGTGTTTGAACTCAGTAAAAAGTTACTTAAAAACCCAGAACTAATTGAAGTTGATAAACGTAACTCAGCCGCGGTTGAAGTAGAGCAAGTTATTTACGCTGTAGATGAAGACCGTAAGCGCGAACTTGTATCGCACATGATTGGCATGAAAAACTGGCGCCAAGTGCTTATTTTTACTCGCACAAAACAAATGGCTGATCAGCTTGCTAAAGAAATGTGTAAAGATGGTTTAAAAACCGAATCAATCCATGGCGATAAATCGCAAGGCGCACGCGACCGTGCATTGCAAAACTTTAAAGAAGGTATTACACGCGTACTTGTTGCAACCGATGTCGCTGCGCGTGGTTTAGATATTTCTACACTTAGATACGTAATTAACTTTGAACTACCTTACATTGCCGAGGATTACGTGCACCGTATTGGCCGTACAGGTCGTGCTGGTGAACAAGGACTTGCTATGTCGCTGGTAAGTCTTGATGAGCAATGGCTGCTAGAAGAAATTGAAGTACTACTCGATACGCGTTTAACGCCGCAGTGGTTAGAAGGTTACGAGCCAGATCCTAATAAAAAGCCAAAAGATAATCGTAAAAATACTAACAAGTCGCGAAAAGATCGCGATAAAAAACGCATCACTGGTAAAAGAGAGCCAAGCAGACGTCGTAAATAATAGCTTTTACGTTGTTTTTTTGCCTATACTGGAGCTATTAAATAGCCGAGGTAAAGTTAATGTTTGAAACTGATAAATGGGCATTCTCTGGTGTTGATGGCCAAATATCTTTGCATAAATGGCAAAAAACAATGGACCTTATCACGGGGCTTTTTTCAGCCCCGTCTGGTTATATAGTTCAGGCAACAAGCAAAGGCTATCGCGTTGTTATTAGAAATAACGAAGGTGGCTCAAGCTTTGAAACCAACCCGATACTTCCCCCTCAAACTCCTCTTTTTTGTCGGCACGTCGCTGAAACTAATAATATTTTATATGTTAATGATGCAAGCAATAACTATGCATGGAACACCCTACCAGAAGTAGTTGAGGATGGCGTTGAATCCTACCTAGGCTTACCTATTCATTGGCCAGAAGGTGAAGTATTTGGCACGCTATGCTTAAAAGACACTAAAATAACTAGCTATACCGATGAATACTTTGAGCTCATAGAGCAACTACGCGATTTAATTGAAGACGACCTAGCGCTTGTTTACAGCTATGAACAAATGCGCGAAATAGCCATGTTAGACTCATTAACAGATATTTATAATCGCCGAGCACTTAACTTACTAGCTCAGCAAAAGCTTAATTTAGCACTGCGTTTGGGCTTCGACGTATGTTGCTTGTTTATAGATATAAACGACTTTAAAAAATTAAACGACACCTTTGGTCATGAAGTAGGTGACAAAGCCTTAATTATTTTGGCTGATACGCTAAAAACGCATTTAAGAGATGCCGATATAGTAGGGCGTTTAGGTGGTGATGAGTTTGTTGCAGTAATGCAATTAAGCGATAAAAGCAAAATTAACTACATTATGGATAAAATATCCTCTGAGTATACAAATGCTTTACTAAAAGAAGGTGTTTGCGATTTATCGCTCAGCATTGGTTATAGTTTTACTAATAAACAAAAGCAGCCCTTTGAAGCGCTATTAAATGATGCAGACCACGCAATGTATAAAAATAAACAAGCGTATAGACTCGCTAAAAAAGCACAATAATAAAAGTAAGTTCGTCATGACTCATGACTCATGCCACAAAAACTTGGCTGGTTTTTTCTGCGATAGGTTTTATTTTTGGTGTTATGTGCTCCTCTATGGGGTTTGCCTTAAAAAGGCTTGAGAGTAATAACCAAAAATAGCTTCAAAAATAGCTTCAATGAATAGCTTAAGCTGCAAATTTTTACTTGTACTTCTTAATTTATTTTTCAAAGTACGGACATAAAAAAGCAAGCCATGAGGCTTGCCAAGAAGGGTGTTAATTAGCTCTTACCTAGCCTTTAAGCTATTAGCTTTTCAGCAAGGTTTAATTCCATAATAGCTTTTAATAAACGGTATAAGTTAATTGATGCATCAATTTCTTCTTTACGGTTTGTTAAGCTTTCAATATTTAAGCCCAGCGGTACATCTAAATGCGCACAGCTTTTAAGTATTAAGTCGAGGTTTTCGCGGCAAATACGTACTGATTCGCTTAATGTATTGTCTGCATCAAGCATGCGCCATTTTGTTGCCTCTGGCACTGAGATACCCAACCATTGCATAAACTCTAAGGTTTTTTCGCCGCCGCACGGGGTAAACGTTAATATAATACGTTGTGGTGTAATACCCTGCGCTTTACATGTACGTGCGTAGCTAGTGATTAGCTCTATAGTCGCTTGTGCATCGTAAACAGCTTGCGATATAAAAAACTGACAACCTTGTGCTGTTTTTTCTATTAATCGTTCGTGCTCATTTCGTTTACTTGAATGGCGTTCAGCAATCGTAACGCCACCTAAAAAGAAATCATCTGATTGCTCAGCCAATGCTTTATAAGCATCTGGCAGGCTTAGCTTTATATCGCCTATCGATGATGGGCTACCTACTAAAACAACATTTTGTAAATCGTAGTCGTTTTTAGTTTCACTTAGCCAATCTTTAAATTCGCCTATGCCACGCTGCGCCACACTTTTATAAGTAATCACATCTTGTGCAGATAAATTACGAAGTAAATGGCTGTATTCACGCGGATCAACGGTTTGTTTAAACGCAAATGGGCGGTCTTGGTTAGTTCGGCTGCTTTCGTCTTGAATGTCGTAAATTATCACGCCGTCGTATTCAATTTCGTGTAAGCGACCTAATAGCTTTTCTGCAATGGTTTTTAATTGCGCTTTATCGGTGCCAATTTTAGGCGGGGTAGTACCAATAAGATAAACACCTTGATTGGTGTCCACTATCTTCTCTTTTAGTGATAAAGCCATAATCCTCATTCCAGCTAAGTTTGTTTTGATGGATTTAATATAGCAGCCATTTAGACGTCTAGATAGATTTATTTAATGAAAGTTTTTCAATTAACATGATGTTTATTCATAGTGCTTGTTCCCATAATTTATAATTGACACAGTTGTTTACATAATAAATTCCCTTGGGGCTCTTATATTTATTGGCTTTGGGGCATAATTAAAGAGTTAAATCTGACAACAAATTTGCTCAATTTAAAAAGGGACAACAATGAAATTTAAATTATTAGCAACCAGCTTAGCGGTATCGCTGGCCTTAACGGGTTGCGCCATGCAACAAAACCAAAGCACGCAAACAACAGCACAACAAGAACAAGTAAATAAAGCTGATGACCGTGTTTTTTCACAAGATTACTTAATTGAAGAGCTAGAAAACGGCTTACGTGTCATGGTTGTTAAAACCGATTACCCTGATGTAGTGTCGCTGCAAATTCCGGTATCGGTTGGATCGCGTAACGAAGTTGAAGAGGGCAAAACAGGCTTTGCTCACTTTTTTGAACACATGATGTTTAAAGGCTCACAAAAATACCCTGAAGATGTGTACTCAGACATATTAAAAAATTCAGGTGTTGATAACCGCGCATATACAACAAACGATTACACAAATTACCATTTAAACTTTTCAAAGCAGCACCTTGATAAAGTACTTGAGCTTGAAGCTGATATTTTTCAAAACTTAACCTACACCGAAGAGCAATTTAGAACAGAAGCGCAAACAGTAAAAGGTGAGTACTTAAAAAACAACGCGAGCCCAATTCGTAAATTATTAAGCGCTGTACGCGAAAAAGCGTTTGATAAGCACACGTATAAACACACCACTATGGGCTTTTTTAAAGACATAGAAGCCATGCCTGATCAAATGGCCTATGGTAAAGAATTTTTTGCTAAGTTTTATAAGCCTGAGTATGTGTCACTTGTCATCGTGGGCGATGTAGACCCACAAGCAACAATGGCAATGGTTAAAAAGCATTGGGGCAGCTGGAAAAAGGGTAACTATGTTGCTGACATTAAAGCTGAACCTGTTCAACAAGCACCAAAATATTTACACCAGCAAGATGAAGCGCTACCAGGGCATTGGTTACTCGTATCGTACAAAGGCGCTGCGTGGGAGCCTGCTAAAAAAGACAGAGCGGCGCTTGATTTAATCTCACAGCTTTATTTTTCTAGTAATTCAGATTTATATCAAGAGCTAGTGGTCGACAAACAAATTGCCAGCCAAATGTTTACCTATAACCCAGAGACTAAAGATCCGGGTTTATTACACGTATTTGTTAAAGTAGAAAACGCAGGCGATTTAGCCACTGCGCGCGATGCCATTAATCGAACTTATGCAAAAGCACGCACTGAGCTTGTTGATGAGCAAAAGCTAAGTGATTTAAAATCGAATCTTAAATACAGCTTTATTAATGGCTTAGATTCGTCGCAAGCGATTGCATCAACCCTTGCCAGCTACATGCATTTTGAGCGCGATCCTGAGGTTATAAACCAGCTGTATAAATCGGCAGATAACATCACCAGCGCAGATATTAAAGCCGTTGCTAATAAATACTTTACTGATAACGCACGTACCACATTAACAATGTCGGCACTTGATAAAGCCCCAGGTTTTGAGCAAGAAGTTAATTTAAATGCGCTTACTGCAAAGCTTGAACAAGCACCTGCGGCACCTGCATTTAAAGTACTTGATAAAACCAATAGCTCGCCGTTAATCGATGTTAACTTTTTATTCAATACCGGCGCGGCTGCCGACCCTCAAGGCAAAAAAGGTGTTGCAGCGCTCACTGCGGCAATGCTTGCACAAGGTGGCTCAGAGGCGACAAGCTATAAAGATATTCAAAAAGCACTTTATCCGCTTGCAGGTAGCTTTGGTTATCAAATAGATAAAGAAATGCTGTCGTTCCAAGGGCGTATTCATAAAGACAATGCAGCGCAGTGGTATTCACTTGTGAGCGATCAATTATTAAACCCAGGCTTTAGAGACGATGACTTTAAACGCCTTAAAAAAGAAATGATCGATGGTATTAAATCAGGCTTAAAAGCATCTAACGATGAAGAGCTAGGCAAAGAAGTGCTATACAGTGCACTTTACAACAATCACCCTTACGAAAGTTACAACTACGGTGATATTTCGGATTTAGAAGCGTTGACGCTAGATGATGTTAAAGCGTTTTATAACAGCGAGCTTACGCAATCTAAACTCACGGTTGGCTTAATTGGGGCTGTGCCTGCAAACTTTAAAGCTAAAATGATGAGCGATTTTGCAACACTACCAAAAGGTGAGCAAAGCCGTTTAAGTATTCCTGATGCGCCAGTGCTTAAAGGTCATCATGCAACTATTGTAGAAAAATCGGCACAATCGACTGCTGTATCGTTTGGTTTTCCTATTGATACAATAAGAAGTAGCGAAGACTGGACAGCCCTTTGGCTTGTGCGTTCGTACTTTGGTGAGCACCGTAGTTCTAACAGCTTTTTATATGAGCGCATTCGTGAAACTCGCGGCATGAACTATGGCGATTACGCATACATTGAATACTTTCCACGTGGTATGTTTCAAACCAAGCCAGATGCAAACCTAGGGCGCTCAGAGCAAATATTTCAAGTGTGGTTACGCCCACTTCGCTCTAATAACGATGCGCACTTTGCAACACGTACCGCCTTGTTTGAGCTAGATAAGCTAATTAAAAATGGTATGAGCGAAGGTGATTTTGAAGCTACGCGTAACTTTTTAATTAACTTTGTGCCGCAAATGGTTGCAAGTCAAAATCGCCAATTAGGTTACGCGCTTGATAGCGAATTTTACAACACTGATAACTTTGTAAGTTACGTAACTAATAAACTTAAAACGCTAACGCTTGCTGATGTTAATCGCGTTATTAAAGAAAACTTACAAACAGACAATGTTCACTATGTATTTATTACTGGTGACGGCGCTGATATGCAAAAACGTTTAGCATCGCAGCAAACATCACCAATGATTTATAACACTAATAAACCTGCTGAATTAGTGGCTGAAGATAAAGTGATTGCTGATTATAAATTAGCAATTCCTGCAAAAAATATTGAAGTGATGAAAGTCGATAAAGTATTTCAATAATTTAAGTGTTTTTTAAGCGTTAAAATAATGCCTCGGTGCTATAAGCATCGAGGCATTTTTATTATTTAATAATGAAACTTAATAAACAGTTATACCTAATAACCAGAACAAATAACTAAGGGATTAACACCTTAGTGGTTAAATCCGTTAGACTTGGGAAAAGGCTATTTTATATCAACTTAAGGCAGTGCAGTATTATGCGTCATGCAATTTGGCAACAGCTTCGCGACGAAGCTAACGATGTAGTAAAACGTGAACCATTATTAGCAAGTCATGTTTATTCATGTGTTTTAAATCATGATTGTTTAGGTTCGGCATTGAGCTTTATTGTTGCTAATAAGTTGGCTGATGCGGTGGTATCTGCATTCACTATCCGAGAGCTGTTTGACCAAGCATTTGTAAAATGTGACCGTATGCTATCTTTTGTTGCTGAGGATATTAAAGCGGTAAAAGACCGCGACCCTGCATCAGAAACCTATCTTACGGTTATATTAAATCTAAAAGGTTTTCATGCTATTCAGGCGCACCGTTTGGCTAATTGCTTGTGGCAACAAAACCGCAAAGAGCTAGCGCGCTTTATTCAAAGCCGTAACTCTGAAGTGTTTGGGGTCGATATTCACCCAGCATGTAAAGTGGGTAAAGGCATTATGTTTGACCACGCAACCGGTATTGTTATTGGTGAAACAGCGGTAATTGAAGATAACGTATCAATTTTGCAATCTGTAACGCTTGGCGGTACGGGCAATGAGCAGGGCGATCGTCATCCCAAAATTAGAGCAGGCGTATTAATTGGCGCCGGCGCTAAAGTACTTGGTAATATTGAAGTAGGTGAGGGCGCACGAATTGGTGCGGGCTCAGTTGTACTTAGCAATGTTCCACCACACACAACCGCTGTTGGCGTACCCGCTAAAATTATTGGTCGACCGGATTGTGAGTGTCCGGCGCAAAGTATGAACCAAAATTTTTTAGCAAATCCTGAGCCTGAAAACGAATCGCACACGAGTGCAATGTTATAAGTAATTAAAAATAATAAAACTTAAAAGGAGTTAACATGAACAAGAATAGTTTATTGGCTCTAGGGATTGGGTTTATTGCGGGTGTAGGTTTAACTTGGAGCTACTTTAATGCAGCTTCAAGTTATCCGGAATCTGTTAAGTCGCAGCCAAGTTATGAAAAACAGAAAAAGCTTCATACTGAACAACAAAGTAATGAGGTATTGAGTAATACAGGTTCAGCACCTGAGCAAGTCGCTAGTATAGAGCCCGCTGAAGTCTCGCCTACAACCAATTCAGAAACCCAAATGCTTGATGAACTACCTTTAGAAGAGCAAGTAACTCAGCTTAAGCAGCAACTCGCCGAACAGAAAGCGGCGCTCAAAAGTGTTTTAAAGAAAATGAGGGGCCCTTCAGATTTTGAGCAGATTTTACGTGATAAATTTGAAAATCAAACGCGCGATGAAGAATGGGCTTATCGTACTGAAATGGCATTACAAGATTTTTTATTAACAGCTGATTTATCAATTATTCCTGACGTTGTTAGTGCAAAATGTAAAAAAACAGTATGTGAATTTGAACTTGCCGCCCCCATTGATAACGACACATTTGGTAATGCTCAATGGCGAGAGCTAAACGATAAGTTGATGGAACAAGAGTTTTGGCAACAATTTAAAAGCACTACCTCCACATCGAGCGATAGCGAACTTAAAATGTTGATAAGTACAGAGCTTTAAATAATTTGTGATTCTATAGAGCCATCGACTAACTCTGTAACTAAAACATCGCCTGTTTTAATTTGCCCCACAGATTTAACTACTTTTCCTTGCTGTGTTTTAGTGATGCTATAACCGCGCGCTAAAACATTAAGCGGACTTACTGAATCTAACCTGCTTGCTTGCAGTGCTAAGCTATTATTCGCTTGTTGTAACTGATGCTGTATAGCTTGGTTTAGCCTAGCTTGTAATTGCGAGAGTTGATGGCTTGCTGAAGCGAGTTTTTTATCAGGTGATTGGCGCATCAAACGCGGCGTTAAGTTATTGAGTGTGCGTTCTTGTTGGTATAAACGATTACGCATAGCTTGTTGCAGCGCAATGCTTAGCTCATCCAAACGTTGTGATTTTTGACTAAGCTGATTACGCGGATGACACAAATTAAGGCGGTGTTGTAACTGCGTTGCTAATGCGCGTTTATCTGCAATACCGTGCTTAAACGCGTTAGATAAACGATTAACTAATTGTGTTACTTTGTTGTGTAACTCTTGCGTATTTGGGCTTACAAGCTCAGCTGCGGCTGATGGAGTGGCTGCACGAACATCAGCAACGTAATCGCTAATGGTTGTATCTATTTCATGGCCTACTGCACTTACTATCGGTAATTCACTTTCAAAAATAGCTCGTGCGAGCTGTTCGTGATTAAAACACCATAAATCTTCAAGTGATCCGCCGCCTCGTCCTAAAATAAGTACGTCAACTTCATCACGAGCATTAGCTAATTCAATTTGATTAATTAAATGTAGGTGTGCTTCTTTGCCTTGTACCATAGCAGGGTAAATGATTACCTCTAGCTGCGGCGCACGGCGTTTAAGTACCGTTAAAATATCTTTTATAGCAGCGCCGGTTGCAGAGGTAATAACACCAATACGATTAATGTTTTGCGGAAGTGGTTTTTTATACGCAGAGCTAAATAATCCTTCGGCGGCCAAACGCATTTTAAGTGCATCGAATTCTTGTTTTAGCTGACCTTCGCCGGCCGGTTCCATATGCTCAAGAATAAGCTGGTAGTCACCGCGAGGTTCATAAAGTGATACACGCGCTTTTACTGTAACTTGCGCGCCATTTGCAGGGCGATAGCTTTGGTTGCGATTATTCCCACGCCACATAGCGGCTTTAATTTGTGCTTTATCGTCTTTTAACGAAAAGTACCAATGTCCAGATGCAGGGGTAATAAAGTTAGAAATTTCGCCCGTGAGCACTAAAGATGCAAAACCTTGCTCAAGGATTGTGCGAATTTCTCTATTAAGGCGTGAAACGGTGTAAACCGCCTGCGAAGGCTTCGAAAACATAAAAAACAACCTAAAACTATTTATAAAGCAAGGGTCTATTGACCTTTGTAGATTAAAATTTGTTCAAACTAGGGGCGATTTAATCGCGGCGCGAGGTTTGTAACCTAGTGGGCTAAGTAAAAACCGAGTAACAAAGAGTTAATCGCCCCTAGGCTGAACCCTTTGGGCAGCGCTTGTTTGGAATTGATGCTACGTTATCGCCTATTTATGGGGAATAACCAAACTGCATAGGCTCTGCCTTGCCTAAATACCTAACAAACTGCTGCAAATTTAACCTTGAAAGGCTAATAGACCCTATATTATCATAAATATTTGCGAAATATTATTTACTCATGCCAACAACGCTGTTAAAATTTGGCCGCAATTCCTTATCTTAGATCCACATGTGAGAAGTTGCCAAAATGCTTAGAATCGCTAAAGAAGCTCTTACCTTTGATGACGTACTTTTAGTACCTGGTCATTCTACTGTTTTGCCACACACGGCAAATATTTCAACTCGCTTAACGCGTGGTATCAAACTTAACTTGCCGCTTATTTCAGCATCTATGGATACTGTTACAGAAGCTCGTTTAGCTATTGCCCTTGCGCAAGAAGGTGGTCTTGGTTTTATTCATAAAAACATGACTATTGAAGAACAAGCGAAAAACGTACGTAAAGTTAAAACCTACGAAGCAGGTATTGTTTCATACCCTGTAACGGTTACTGCCGATTTAACAATTGCAGATGCAATTGAGCTTTCGCACGAAAAAGGTTTTTCAGGTTTTCCGGTTACCGACAGCAATAATGTGCTTGTAGGCATTGTTACTAGTCGTGATATGCGTTTTGAAACTAAGCTTGAACAGCCTGTTTCTACCGTTATGACCAAAAAAGAAAAGCTTGTTACCGTTAAAGAGGGCGCAGCACGCGAAGAAATTTTAGGCTTAATGCACGAACACCGCATTGAAAAAATCCTTGTTGTTGATGATGAATTTAAACTCAAAGGCATGATCACAGTAAAAGATTACCAAAAAGCCCAAGACAAACCTGACGCATGTAAAGATGACCAAGGTCGTTTACGTGTAGGTGCTGCTGTAAGTGTTGGCGCAGGTACTGATGAGCGTATTGCTGCATTAGTAGAAGCGGGTATTGATGTTTTACTTATCGATACATCGCATGGTCACTCTCAAGGCGTTATTGACCGTGTTACTAAAACTCGCAAAGAGTACCCAGACTTACAAATTATTGCAGGTAACATTGCAACGGCTGAAGGTGCGATTGCACTAGCTGATGCCGGAGCGGATGCAGTTAAAGTAGGTATCGGCCCTGGTTCTATCTGTACTACACGTATTGTTACCGGTTGTGGCGTTCCACAAATTACCGCTATTTCAGATGCTGTTGAAGGCTTAAAAGGTCGCGACATTCCTGTTATTGCTGATGGTGGCATTCGTTTTTCTGGTGATATTGTCAAAGCACTTGTTGCTGGTGCATCGTGTGTAATGGTGGGTTCTCTTCTTGCTGGTACAGAAGAAGCACCAGGTGAAGTTGAGTTATACCAAGGCCGTTATTACAAATCTTACCGTGGTATGGGCTCATTGGGCGCGATGGATCAAAAAGAAGGTTCATCAGATCGTTACTTCCAAAAATCAAACGAAGCAGACAAGTTAGTACCTGAAGGTATTGAAGGTCGCGTAGCTTACAAAGGTCCTATTGCAACGATTATTCATCAGCAAGTAGGTGGCTTACGTAGTGCTATGGGCTTAACGGGTTGTGCAACAATTGAAGAGCTAAATACAAAACCACAATTTGTACGTGTTACTTCAGCAGGTATGGGTGAGTCGCATGTTCATGATGTGCAAATCACTAAAGAAGCACCAAATTACCGCTTAGGTTAAGCAGCGTAATTAATTTAATATACTGGGCTTGCTTTGCAAGCCCTCTTTTTAGTCGTTTACATTAACAAACGGCATTTAGCATCAGACTTTACGAGATACTCCATGAGCAAAGATATTCACGATTCACGAATTCTCATTTTAGACTTTGGTTCACAATACACTCAATTAATCGCCCGTCGTGTGCGTGAAATTGGTGTTTACTGTGAACTTTGGGCATGGGATGTGACTGAAGAGCAAATCCGCGAGTTCAACCCACAAGGTATTATTCTTTCTGGTGGTCCAGAATCAACAACACTTGAAAACAGCCCGCGCGCTCCTGAGTATGTATTTAATGCAGGCGTGCCTGTGCTAGGTATTTGCTACGGTATGCAAACAATGGCAGCTCAACTTGGTGGAAGTGTACACAGCTCTGATAAAAAAGAGTTTGGCTACGCACAAGTTGAAAAAGTAGGCAGCTGTGCATTATTTGATGCAATTGAAGACCATATTACTGATGGCGGCAACGGCATACTTGACGTATGGATGAGTCATGGCGATAAAGTAATGGACATTCCAGCTGATTTTACAACAACAGCTAAAACATCTACTTGTCCACATGCTGCAATGTCTAACGAAGAAAAGCGTTTTTACGGCGTACAATTTCACCCAGAAGTAACGCATACTCATCAAGGGTTACGTTTGCTTGAGCGTTTCGCTATTGATATTTGTGGCTGTGAAAAATTATGGACTCCTGCAAAAATCATCGATGATGCTATTGAGCGTATTAAAGAAACTGTAGGTGATGACGAAGTCATTTTAGGTCTATCTGGTGGTGTTGATTCATCAGTTGTGGCTATGCTTATTCACCGTGCAATTGGCGCAAAGCTAACATGTGTATTTGTTGATAATGGTTTACTTCGTTTAAACGAAGGTCAGCAAGTTATGGACATGTTTGGTAATAAATTTGGCTTAAACATTGTTAAAGTTGAAGCTGAAGAGCAGTTTTTAAATGATTTAGCTGGTAAGTCAGACCCAGAAGATAAACGTAAAGCCATTGGTCACACGTTTATTAATGTATTTGATGAGCAAGCCAAAAAGCTTAAAAATGCGAAATGGTTAGCACAAGGTACAATTTATCCTGACGTTATTGAATCTGCGGCATCTGCCACAGGTAAAGCGCATGTTATTAAATCTCACCACAATGTGGGCGGATTACCAGATGACATGAAAATGGGCCTTGTTGAGCCATTGCGTGAATTATTCAAAGATGAAGTACGTAAAATTGGTCTAGAGCTTGGTTTACCGTACGACATGCTTTACCGTCATCCTTTCCCTGGACCAGGTTTAGGTGTACGTGTACTTGGCGAAATCAAAAAAGAGTACTGTGATTTATTACGCCGCGCAGATGCGATTTTCATCGAAGAGCTACACAAAGCTGAGCTTTACCATAAAGTAAGCCAAGCGTTTACTGTATTCTTACCAGTTAAATCGGTAGGGGTTATGGGCGATGCACGTAAGTACGATTGGGTTGTATCACTTCGTTGTGTGGAAACAATCGACTTTATGACAGCACGCTGGTCACATTTACCATATGAGTTTTTAGGTGTGGTTTCAAACCGTATCATTAACGAAATTGATGGTATTTCTCGTGTTGTTTACGATATTTCAGGTAAACCACCTGCAACTATCGAATGGGAATAATTAATTTTAGTTTTAATTAACTAATTTTAAGTGATTAAAAAACGGCGAATTAGCATGCTAATTCGCCGTTTTGTTTATTTAAAAAGCAGTTGAACTAAAAGAGTGATTTTTCTCTTTACCTTTGGCGAAACTTCTCTATAATTCGTCGTCATTGCAGGGGCGTAGTTCCAATTGGTAGAACAGCGGTCTCCAAAACCGATGGTTGGGAGTTCGAATCTCTCCGCCCCTGCCATTTCTTCTTTACATCGTTTTTATTACTTCTTATATTGTTCAAATGTCTAATCTACTGAGTTGTTATGCATCCACGTTACGCAGCTATTTTTGATATAGAAAATCTTGAACTCAATCAGCATTATTGTTCTCAAGCAAATGACCAAGCAGATACTTTATCGCAAAGCACGACAGCTAGTTCTTTAACGATAAATGAGCAACTATTTGCAGACATTAAGCTCAGTGCAGGGGCTATTATTGTAAATAGCGTTGTACAGGGTAGTGAGATGCAATTAAACGACAATCAGCTTACATTGCCAACCCCACAGCTTAACGCCTCTGAGAAGCGTGCTTTATGGGCTTTAATGAGTGAACACCTTGATAAACTTTAAATCAGTAGATGAAACTGCAATACCTCAATTAATGGCCATCGAAACAGCATGTCATAGCCATCCGTGGACTTTAAATACAATGAGTTCATGTATAGGTGGGCGCTATTTTAATGTTGCCGCATTTGATGAGATGAGCATGATTGGTTTTTATATTGGTGAAAAAGCAGGGCCTGATTTTACGCTTATGGATATTTGTGTAATACCAAGCCACCAGGGTAAGGGTATTGCAAGGCAGTTGTTAGCCCAGTTTATTGAATATGGTGAACAGCAAAATGCTGAAAACCTCTTTTTAGAAGTACGCGAATCTAATACGCGGGCTATTGCGCTATACGAGAACGCTGGCTTTACAGAGATGTCAGTGCGTAAAAACTACTATCCAAGTGATAATCCGGCCAAAAATGGCTTTGAAGACGCTATTTTAATGGGCATGGCATTAGGTTTAAACTTTTCATAATTAAAGTCGGTGGTTAGCGTTTTAAGCATAGAGCACTAACGCACCGAACTTGTACTATTTTGTAAGTTTTCTTTTAGGTTACTTTGCCACTAATTGCTTGCTCAATGGCTGCTATTAATTTATTTACTAGCTCGTCTCTTGGCACTTTATTGTTACTTTTTAAATTTTCTTCAAGTGCCGCAGCGCTGTGATAAATTTCATCAAAATTAAAGCACCCAGAACTACCTTTAATACTGTGCGCTATACTTCTTAATGCTTCCCAGTCATTACAATGTTGCAGAGTTTTAACTTCTTCTAAATAAGTAGGTAAGTTGGCTAAATAGTTATCAGTAATTTGCTGAAACTTTTCGCTTTTTAATAAGCTGTCCCACTTATTTTGATTATCCTTTTCAAGATGTAGGTAGCTTACGAGTACATTTTCCAGAGCATCTTTATCAATGGGTTTAGCGAGTGCTTTGTTGCAGCCAGCTTCTAGGTAAGTGCCTATATCGTGGTTCATTACATTAGCAGTAAGGGCAATAATGGGGCCATCGTATGCTGCATGACGAAGCATTTTAGTCGCTTCTAATCCGCCCATTACAGGCATTTGCATATCCATTATAATAAGCTGATAGTCATTAACGAGTGCCATTTCTACAGCTTGGGCGCCATTACTAGCAATATCGGGTTCAAGGCCCCAAGTTTGCAGTAATAATTTAATTAATAGTTGGTTATCAGGGTTATCCTCAGCGACTAAAATATTAGCCTCAAAGTTATTGGTCGCAAACGATAAGAGAGGGTCTTTCTCTGGTATTAACTGGCTTTCTTGCGTTAAAAACTCAAGCATTGGTTGATCATCAGATAACTGACACGACACCCTAATTGTAAAGCGGCTACCAACGCCAACTTCACTTTCAAGCGTTACATCGCCACCAAGTAACAGTGCTAAATTTTTAGAAATACACAACCCAAGGCCTGTACCACCAAAACGACGTGTGGTTGTGGCATCGGCTTGCTCAAACGGTTTAAACACACGCTCTATTTGATGCTCAGACATACCAATGCCGGTATCTTTAATTACAAATTCTAGCTTTTGACTTGCTTGTAAATAATGCACGCAAATAGACACACTGCCATTTTCGGTAAATTTAACAGCGTTATTTGCAATATTTATAAGTATTTGTTTTAAGCGGGTCACATCACTATAAATGGTGCGAGGTAGCGGCAGTTGGTAATCAATATTAAGGGTTAATTGTTTTTCTTGTGCCAGTGGTTGAATAATTGATTCAATGTCATGCACAAGCTGCACTACGTTTAACGCAGACAAATCGACAGCTAGCTTTTCAGCTTCAATTTTAGATAAGTCGAGTATATTATTTATTAACTCTAGTAAGTGTTTTGAATTACGTAAAATAGTGCTTAGATGTTGTTTGTCGTTGGCTACTTTGTCGTTGTGGAGTAATTGCTCTGTAAAGCCCATAATAGCCGTAAGTGGCGTTCGTATTTCGTGACTCATATTAGCTAAAAAACGACTTTTAAGCTGATTAGCTTGCTCGGCTTGGCCAATTGCAAGCTCTAGTTGGCTGTTCATGGCTTCAAGTGCTTTAGTACGACTTTCTACTTTATCTTCAAGGTGGTGTTTATATTCTTCAAGCTGCTGCTGGTAGTGTCTAATTTGATTAACCATGTGGTTAAAGTCGTTAAACAAAACACCCACTTCGTCATTTGTATGAGCTGGTAAGTGCACCGACAAATCGCCATCACCAACACGGTGGCTTGCAGCACCTAATAATTCAATTGGGTTAAGTAATAAATTACGTACCACTATAAAAATTAATATTGGCAGGGTGATTATCGAAATAATAACAATTAAGCCTGTTATTAGGCTTATGGCTTTACCAGATTGATAAAGCACACCTTTGGGAATGGTTGAAACGTAATAATATCCACCGGGCATTTGTACGGCAAAAATCATTCGCTCTATTTTATCTATGCTTGAGAGTTCAATGGTAGAAAGCATGCCTATATCGGCAAGATCATGTACTTGGTTAAGTTCATATTCGCTTATGTATTGGCCGCGCATGTTGTAGTCGGAGCTAAATAAAATTTTCCCGTCTTTGGTCAACATTAAATTAAGTGTGTTGTTATATGGCGCTTCTAAAATACTGGAGTTGAGTATTGAAGGCTCTATATGTATTACAATAAAACCAAGCTGCTGTGGACGTTTCAAGTAGTAATCAACGCTGTCAATTCGTTGAATGAAATATAAGCTCGTGGTGCCATCGTCCTTTTGAATCATAAATTGCTGTGTACTTAAATTACTTTGCAATACTCGATTAAAAAATGGATAGCTTTTAGGCGCTGTTGTTAGGTTATTAGAGTAGTAGGCATCACTTTTCCCACTTGCTGAAACTAAATTAATGCTAATTATATCTGGATAAGCTTCGCTGTAACTGGCAAATACATCCATAAGCGCGCCAAGTTTTCGGGTGTAATTACCGTTGGCGCTAATATCGTTTGCTAAAAAGTCACTAAGTACTGGCGAATTTGAGAGTAGTTTTGCAGTAGAGTGAAAAGAGTCGATATAGTTGAATATTTTTTGCTGTTGTTGCTCAACAAAACGGCTCATTATTAAATCAGCTTGTTTTTGTGTTGAATTAGTGACATTGGTGAGCGTAAAGCCACCTAAAAATAGCAGTGGCAGAATAACAAGAGGTGTTATATACCATAATAATCTTATACTTAACTTACTGGTTTTCATGACCAAACGACTTATCCTCCATGCAATCTGCCAATAATATGCGTTACGACCTGATTACACAAGCTTATAGCGGTCTTGGTGGCTAAATTACAATCATTAGTTGCATGATCTTTAGCTCTTTTTTTTATGTTTAAGTTATTTAAATTTAACAAGTTACATGGATATAATATTAATTCGCTGTTTAAAAAACTTACATAGTTTTACATCTTTTAAAGTTACTAATTAAAGTTGATGCATTGCCAAGCGTGACATTAAAAGGACACGTTGACAGTCTAAGTCCAGCAAGTGGTGTAAGTTACTCCACTATTGATGCGCATAATGCGACAGGCAACTTTACTAAAATAGCGCAGCGCCTACCGGTAAAGATTAGTTTAGATGCTAAGCAGCCTTTACTTAGTCAACTACGTGTTGGAATGTCGGTTGTACCTACTATTGATGTTGTTAAGTAACTACTCATTTTTATTTAAACGATCTACGAGCAAATTGTAGGTCGTTTAAATATCGCTCGCTGTACACATTTATTTTAAAGCTAAGATATTTTTAAGTAGATAGCACACTTTTATACCGACTCCTGTTACAATTGCCATTATTAAAAAATCAACTATTGACGCTTTATTATCAGCTGTTTGCAACGTGAAAATCAGCGAGAATAGTAGTTAATTACGATCAACATAACGGGTTTACTCGCAGACGCTTATTAAAATGCATTCAACCCCGCATATAAACTAAAAGAATTTATCAATGGCAGACCAGACTATTATCAATGAAATCAGCAAGCGAAGGACCTTTGCTATCATCTCTCACCCGGATGCTGGTAAAACAACGATTACCGAAAAAGTATTGTTATTCGGACAAGCTATTCAAAGAGCTGGTACTGTAAAAGGTCGCGGCTCTAACCAGCATGCTAAATCTGACTGGATGGAAATGGAAAAAGAGCGTGGTATATCAGTTACTACGTCTGTAATGCAATTTCCATATAACGACGCACTTGTTAATTTACTTGATACGCCAGGACACGAAGATTTCTCTGAAGATACGTACCGTACATTAACAGCAGTAGATTCGTGCTTAATGGTTATTGATGCGGCTAAAGGTGTAGAAGACCGTACCCGTAAGCTAATGGAAGTTACACGCCTGCGTACCACACCTATTGTTACGTTTATGAACAAATGTGACCGTGATATTCGCGACCCAATGGAAGTGCTGGACGAAGTTGAAACAGAGCTAAATATTGCCTGTGCACCCATTACTTGGCCAATTGGTTGTGGTAAAGAATTCAAAGGTGTTTATCACATTCATAATGATGAAGCTGTTTTATATAAAACGGGTCAAGGTCATAAAATTCAAGATGTTCGCACAATTAAAGGCCTTGATAATCCAGAGTTAGATATAGCCATTGGTGAAGACTTAGCTGCGCAGTTACGTGATGAGCTTGAGCTTGTTATTGGTGCATCAAACGAATTTGATTTAGATCTGTTTTTAGCCGGTGAGCTTTCGCCAGTTTATTACGGTACCGCACTTGGTAACTTTGGTGTTGATCACGTCTTAGATGGTTTAACTAAGTGGGCGCCAACGCCATTACCACGTGAAACCGAAGACAGACTAATTGTTGCAACTGAAGAAAACTTTACCGGGTTTGTATTTAAAATTCAGGCCAACATGGACCCTAAACACCGTGACCGTATTGCATTTATGCGTATTGTATCGGGTAAGTACAGCCAAGGCATGAAAATGAATCACGTGCGAATTGGCAAGCAAGTGAGCATTTCTGATGCGGTAACCTTTATGGCGGGCGATCGTGAACGTGCCGCAGATGCTTTCGCTGGCGACATTATTGGCTTGCATAACCACGGTACAATTCAAATTGGTGATACGTTCACGCAAGGCGAAAAACTTAAATTTAGTGGTATTCCTAACTTCGCCCCTGAACTATTTCGTCGTATTCGCCTTCGCGATCCGCTTAAGCAAAAGCAATTATTAAAAGGCTTAGTACAGCTTTCTGAAGAAGGGGCTGTACAGGTATTTAGACCACTTATTAATAACGACTTAATAGTAGGCGCGGTAGGCGTACTTCAGTTTGATGTGGTTGTAGCACGTTTAAAAGCAGAATATAACGTTGATGCTATTTATGAAGGCGTAAACGTGAATACGGCACGCTGGGTAAGCAGTGATGACGTTAAAAAGTTTGAAGAATTTAAACGTAAATGCGAAAGCAATTTAGCACTCGATGGCGGTGATAACTTAACTTACATTGCGCCGAGCCGTGTAAACCTTAACTTATCGGTCGAGCGTTACCCAGAAGTAACGTTTAGCCATACACGCGAAAATTAGAGCTCATTTACAAGAATTAAAAGAAAACCTGCTTTGGCGGGTTTATAAAGGTAAAAAAATATGAATATTCGTACTATTTTAATTGAAAAAGCCATTGCAGCTATGGTCGGTGCAGGCTTACCTGAAGACACAAACCCGGCAGTAACGCAAAGCACGCGTCCACAATTTGGTGATTACCAAATTAATGCAGCCATGGGCGCAGCTAAAAAAATGAAAAGCAACCCGCGTGAGCTTGCACAAAAAATTATTGATAACCTTGATGTAAGAGATATTGCACAAAAGACTGAAATTGCGGGTCCTGGTTTTATTAATATCCATTTAAAGCCTGAGTTTTTAGCGCAAAGCGTTAAAGCGGCTAACAATGATGCAAAACTAGCTGTAAACGAGCACGCTAAGCCACAAAAAGTAGTTGTTGATTATTCATCACCAAACCTAGCTAAAGAAATGCACGTAGGTCATTTACGTTCAACTATTATTGGTGACTCGATTGTACGTGCGCTTGAATTTAGAGGCGATACGGTTGTGCGTCAAAATCATATGGGTGATTGGGGCACGCAATTTGGTATGTTAATCGCGCATTTAGAAGATCAAATTAGTCAAGGCGTTGACTTAGATACTGTTGCGCTTGCTGATTTAGAAACTTTTTACCGCGATGCTAAAAAACGCTTTGACGACGAGGAAGGCTTTGCAGATAAAGCACGTGACTACGTTGTTAAATTACAAGGCGGCGATGCGCATTGTGAAAAACTTTGGAAACTATTTATAGCCACCTCAGTTAAACACTCTGAAGAAGTATACAAGCGTTTAAATGTAACGCTTACCCAAGCCGATATTATGGCTGAAAGCGCATACAACGCAGAGCTTAACGATATTATTAGCCTACTTAAAGATAAAAACATTGCCGTAGAGTCGCAAGGCGCGCAAGTGGTGTTTTTAGATGAGCTAGCTAATAAAGATGGCGAGCCATCAGCGTTTATCGTACAAAAATCTGGCGGTGGTTTTTTATATGCAACAACAGACTTAGCGGCATGTGACTACCGTTCAAATAAATTAGGTGCTGATCGCATCTTAATTTTTGTAGATGCACGTCAAAATCTACACTTTAACCAAGTAGAGCTAACAGCGCGTAAAGCTGGTTTATTAAGAGACGAAACAAGTTACGAGTTTTGCCCGTTTGGCACCATGATGGGCGCCGATAATAAACCATTTAAAACACGTACTGGCGGCACAGTAAAACTTGCTGATTTATTAGAAGAATCAATTAACCGCGCAGCAGCAAAATTAGCTGAACGTGAGTCTGATTTAAGTGATAGCGATCGCAGCGAAATTGCCCGTAAAGTAGGTATTGGTGCAGTTAAATACGCCGACCTTTCTAAGCACCGTACCAGTGATTACATTTTTAACTGGGACAGCATGCTAAGTTTTGAAGGCGCAACTGCTCCTTACTTACAATATGCTTATACACGCGTACGCAGTATTTTCCGCAAATCAGGCGTTGATGCTGCTACATTAAATTCAGACGTTGCAATTGTCGAGCCTCAAGAAAAAGCACTTGCACTTAAGCTACTACAGCTCGAAGAAGTACTTGATTTAATGATCAGCGAAGCAACACCGCACGTACTATGTGGTTACTTATACGAGCTTGCAAGCTTATACATGACATTTTACGAAGCCTGCCCAGTACTTAAAGAAGGCGTAGAGCCAAGCGTGCGCGATAGCCGTTTAGTGTTGTGTAATTTGGTTTCAAGAACATTAGAAACGGGATTAGATCTGTTAGGCATTGAAGTCATGGAGCAAATGTAATCTGCTGCGTGTAGTTCGCTTTGACTGCGTTGTCGTGCTTTTTTAGCCTAAGTCACATACTAAATGTATGCTCCTTGGCATAAAAAAGCACTCCGTCTTGTCAGCACTTCTACACTTGCAGATGCAATGTTTTACATTGTAGGTTGGGTTGAGTGAAACGAAACCCAACGATACACCCGAGACTCGGTGCTATTTCTATCGTATATACCTGAGACTCGATACTTGTTATTACTCAATATCTATTGTTTTAAGCTCGCTACCCTAAGCTCTTTTCTAAGTCTTTATTTAAAGGATTTGTTATGAAACTCGAAGATATCCGCCGTGAATACCTGCAAGACGCGTTAAGCGAAGATAACTTGCAAGATGACCCATTCAAGCAGTTTGAAACATGGCTTGAGCATGCTGTAGCAAGCCAATTACCCGATCCAACAGCGATGGTTGTAGCAACTGTTGATGAAACCGGTCAGCCTTCACAGCGTATTGTGCTTTTAAAGCACCTGGATGATAACGGCTTTGTATTTTTTACCAATACAGGTTCGCGTAAAGCGCAGGAGCTTAAAGGCAATAACAAAATTTCCTTGCACTTTCCGTGGCATCACATGGAACGCCAAGTTATTGTTTATGGCGAGGCTAAACCATTACCAACTTCTGCTGTGGCAAAGTACTTTTTATCTCGTCCTAAAGAAAGTCAATTAGCAGCGTGGGCATCAGCGCAAAGTCGTCCGGTGTCATCACGTAAAGTACTCATGGAAACCTTTGCTAATATGAAAAATAAGTTTGCTAAAGGTGAAATTCCATTACCTGATTTTTGGGGCGGTTATTGTGTAGTGCCCACTAAAATTGAGTTTTGGCAAGGTGGGGCGCATCGTTTACATGATCGTTTTATGTATCAGCGCCAAGCAGATAACAGCTGGCAAATTACACGCTTAAACCCTTAATAAATAGATGAGTAAGTAACCGTGCAATTTATTGACTCTCATTGCCACCTCGATTTTAGTGAGTTTGATTCAAGTCGTGAATCGCTCATAACCGAGTGTGTCGCAAAGGGAGTTAATCAGTTTGTTGTACCGGGTATTACGCTTGCTCAATCGCATACTCTTATAGAGCTCAAAGCAACCTATCCAAGTATAAAAATAGCGGCAGGGCTACATCCTTACTTCTTAGATCAACATAAAGAATTGCATATAGAAGCGTTATTTGACTTTGCAACTACAAATAAGCATCAGTTAGTGGCCATTGGTGAGTGTGGGCTTGATAGAAGCATTGAAAACCTCTCTAAACAAACTTATTTATTTGAACAGCAAATAGGGCTTTCTAATGAGCTAAGCTTACCGCTCATTGTACATCACAGGCAAAGCCATGATTTAATTGCGCAAGCGTTTAAACGTTGTAAGCCAAAAAATGGGGGAGTGATTCATGCATTTTCAGGTTCAATCCAACAAGCGAAGTACTATATCAAACAGGGCTTTAAGCTTGGCGTAGGCGGTGTTATTACCTATGAACGTGCAGCTAAAACCCGTGCTGTTATTACCGCTATTGAGCCCGAGCACTTAGTGCTTGAAACAGATTCACCTTCAATGCCGTTAAGTGGCTACCAAGGGGAGGTTAACACGCCATTGCATCTACCTGATGTGTTTGACGCACTATGTGATTTAAAGCCACACAGCGAAAAAGAGACGCTTGCAAAGCAACTTTATGATTCTTGTTCAGATGTTTTTTGCATATAACGATTTACCTGCCAGCGCTTTAATCCGCGGCCTAACTGCCACGTAAATATACAAGCAATCACTAGCATTAATAAAACCTGCCTGCCTAAGTCATGAAAATGATTATGGCTGTCGGATATTGCAGCGCGAGTTAAATAAGTAATAGATACAAAACCTATAGGGCGGTCATCATCGCTTATAACAGGTTCCATAAAAGGTGTTTTTAACTTACTTATTCCGGGGGTAGAATCAGAAAGTTGACCATAAACATGGTGCGACTGCCAATTGTCGCTACTGGCTAATAAAATACCCTGTTGATCGTAAATAGTGGCCGAAAGCACGAACTCATCTTTACTTATATCGTTACAAATTGCATTGAGCTGGGGTTTGTTTTTTTCGATTAAAGGTGTTTTAACATTTAAAGCCATAAACTGAGTGAGGCTTTTGGCGGTGCTGTCGGCGCTATCGTAAAGTAACTGGTGACTCTGAAAACTACTATTAACACCCACCCAGCTTAGTAATACAAAACAGCCAGCCGCAAGAATTAAGCGAACGAGCCGCTTTCTTTGGGATGCGCTTATAGGGTTTTTAATATGGTTATTTTTCATAGTCACCGTTTATGCTACTGACAGCATTTTGATTTGATGTTACAACTACACTAACTATAACCTTAAACCCCACCTGATGGCGAATTTAGTGTTGAGAATAGCAGTTTTGAGATGCCAACTATCAGGAAAATAAAAATAAACACGGAGATCCCATGTCGCAAATCAACATGGCACAGCAAGCTGCTGAGCAACCATTACAACACTTAACTCTAAATAAATGGTTTAGCTATAGTGGTGGTGTATCTACACCTCTCGATTATATTCCAAACAAAGCATTAGGGTTATTTAGCATCGCATTTGCAGGTGATTTTGCAGAAAAACACATTGCCAGTATTGTTGACTTTTTAGCGACACATAACCAAAACGTCACCGCTATATGCCAATACCAACCTGATTTAGGGCTTGCACCAGCACTGTGTTTTTACGCGCAAAATGCAGATAAAACTATAAACCCGTTAGTACTACAAGAATTTTCAAACACGCTTGATTGTCAATTAGTGCAAGTTGCTACGCCGCCTAATTTATATGAGCCTGGTTTATTGGTTATGGATATGGATTCAACTGCAATAACTATTGAGTGCATAGACGAAATAGCACGCCTTGCGAACGTATACGATGAAGTTGCTTCTGTAACTGCACTTGCAATGGCGGGTAAACTTGATTTTAGTGAGAGTTTATATCAGCGTGTAGCTAAGCTTGAAGGTATTGAAAAAAGCTTAATTGAAGAACTGAAAAGTTCATTACCATTGATGCCTGGTATTAAAATACTGTGCCAAATTTTAAAGCAACATAACTGGTATTTGGCGATTGCCTCAGGTGGTTTTGTGCCTTTTGCAGAGCGTGTACAAGAGCTGATTAATTTAGATGAAGTGCACGCTAATGTGCTCGAATTTAAAGACGACAAGCTAACAGGTAAAGTGCTGGGTACGATTGTCGATGCGCAGCAAAAAGCGGTCGTATTAGAGGTGCTTCAGCAAAAGCTAGGGCTTAAAAAAGCACAAACTGTAGCTATTGGGGATGGCGCAAATGATTTAGTGATGATGGCAAAAGCTGGCCTAGGTGTGGCCGTACATGGTAAGCCTAAAGTGGTTGAGCAAGCACAAGCGGCTATTTGTGAAGGGTCATTATTGCAATTGTTGTATATGTTGGCTATTCCGTTAGAAAAACAACCAACACTTTAAAATAAATTAAGTTAAACCGCTTAACGTAAGCGGTTTAACCAAATAAGCTTACGGCGGCTCATTTGTGCTACTTGCTCTTTTTTTAGTTCTAAATGGCTTAGCGCTTCTTCAGTTATATCTACTACATCACCCACACCAGCTACGGCCCATAAGGCTTCTTCTAAATCTTTAGCTTTGTGCATTGCGTACTGACTTACGTATTTTAGCTCATTAGAAAGATAATCAGTATCGGGGCGACCTGTGCGCGATATATACAAACGCATTACGAATATAAGTTGCGATGTAATACCTTTACTAATTTGTTTATAAAAGCTTGAGTAGTCTTCACCTAAAGCGCATTGGCTAACAATAGCCTCTTCAATACTGCCTTTTCGAGGATCGAAGTTAATAGCAAGTGTAAAAGCAAGTGGTGCATCTTGGCGGCTGCGATCTTTAATATTTGGTGTTATTACATTAATAATTTGCTCTTCAGTCAGAATGCTCGAAAAGTCAGTTTTGTTACTTAATAAACCAAAGTTTTGCAAAATTACGTGAATAGGGCTGGCGTATAACCCATATCCAATTGCGCCGGTTTTAAAGTGTGCAGCTTCTTTGTGTAAATATAGCGGAAATTGGCAAACGCTTTTTGTAACCATATTTCTAAGTGCGGTAGATAAGCCTTCTACTTTAGGTGCTTCTTCAGATACTTTAAGTTTGTCTTTATTACCTTCTATTAGCTGAGTGAAAAAGGTCACGCCAGCATGGGGTAAATCAGCAATACGATTTGCTTTTAGGTTAATAGTAGTAAATGACTTACTGATGGCCATTACTTCGTACTTTAGTTCACTAAGCTTATGCTTTTTAGTTATTTTTTGAAGTTCAGGGAATGCTAAAAGTACTATATCGCCTTTTTTAAATGTGGCAGGTTGTTCGCACTCTAACTGCAAACCCATTACCGAAAAGTCACGTGTATAGCCGTTAAATACCTCATCATTAATAGTGACACTAACTGGTGTTTTATAAAGATAGCGCTTATGCGAGCGTAAATTTACGTATTCAAGTGGCACAATATCTAAGTAGGGTGGTGTTTTGTGTTTTGCGTGGCCAAAGTGCTTAAGCTGATTTACTAATGCTTTATCAAAAGTAAGTTGTTTATAATTTGCTTGTTCAGCTTTATTGCCAATATTTGTAAGTACAACAATATACTTAACATCTTTTATAAGGCCTTTTACACGAGGTGAAGGTGGCTTATTTAATTTTTCTATATTTTCACCGGCACTATTAGGTAGTGAAAGCGGTATAAAAGAATCATCTGGATGACTTGGCATTACTTGTATTTTAAAGCACTGCCAGCTCTCTTTTTGGCTACCAAAACCTAAAAATAGATCACGTAATTTAGGGTTGTTATTTAACTCTGTACGCGTCGCTGAGTAGTAATAAATTTTACCTGATGATATATGTGTAAATGTATAGAGGTAATCTTCTTTTACTGCGGTAATTTGAGTTAGTAATTGTGTAATACGCTGATGATTAAGTATATTGTACAAACACGGTATTTTTCTTTCATCGGTAAAGTAGCGCTGAATAAAAATATTATTTTCAGTGGTAAGGCTAAGGCTTGGGTAATATTGCTCATCTTTTTTACTTAAAAACACATATAAAGACGTTACGCGAGGAATGTAGTACTGCTCATACCCCTTTGATACTACAGCATCGAGCGTATTATCTAGATTTACTTTATAACGACGCTTATTACCATGAATAAAACTTTCTAAAAAGTCATTAAAGGCATCGTTGTTTTCTATATAAGTGCGCTTTAAGCGGATGTGATTAAATTCACGAGAGATATTTTCTACTGCAACAACTTCGTATTGAATACCGTTTTTTAGGCCAAGTTCAAAGTCTTGCTCAAGGCCTACTAAGCGCATTGCGATGAGTTCGCCTTTTTTTATAGAGTAGCGCGTTGCAAGCTTAACTTTACAACCGCTTAAAGATATATCTGAGGTGCTAGCAGCAATGTTCTTTTTATCTTTGTAATCAATCGTTACTTTTATTGAGTAATTCATCCGCTCTTCACGGCGGCTCTCGTAAGAGGCAAACTTAATTACTTCAGTGTTTAAGTTATTTTCTAACTCTTGTAACTCTGATTTTTCGGCTGCTTGTTTTTGTAATACGCGGTGGTTATTTTCTGTATTCATTACGGCTTCGTAAACAGCTAAGGTGTATTCACCATGTTGTTTAAGCGCTTTTTCAAACACTTCAATGGCTGTGTCATCCATAAAGTGTTGCTTGCCGTTATGCTCATATGGTTTTACTTGGCCTGTCACTAATCCGCGAAGATCAACAAAACGTGCCACTGGCTGAGATAAACGCGACATTTCCATTTTCATTAAAAATTGCTCAGGTTTAGTTAACCCTGCGGTTTTTGATTTGAAAATTAGATCAAATTTAGCGTTGCCTAAATATGTTTTTAACTCATTCACGAGGTCTTCGTGTTTGAGCATTATGTCATCAGCCATTTATAAAACCATCACCGTCTAATTGAAAAAGTAGGTATACTGTTAAGTCCATTTATTAGAAGTTCAATAAACGTTAAATCGCGCTATGTTATTAATATAGGTACAATTATTTGAGTTACTACTGTTTAGCTCTTGTTATGTATGTGTTATTTGCCATTTTATTGGCAAGTTACTTTAAACTATTACAAAGCAAAAAGTATGCCCTAAATTATAGCTAAAAAGAAACACCATGTGTATTTATTGATTGTGACGCTAGATTTTTAAGCAGGCAAGAGTTTGTTGCTAAGTAAATGCCTGAAATGGCAAAATAAGCGCTTAATAGTAAGAATTTTTTTAATTTAAAGAATAGTAGGTAAAGTTATCAATGGCTAAAGCGGCAAAAGTAGAATTTGTTTGTACCGAATGTGGCATGAACTATCAACGTTGGCAGGGTCAATGTCGCTGCGGTGCGTGGAACACATTAGCGGAATTTAAGCCTTCAGCAGGGCATAGTAAAAAAGCATCAATACGATCAAACGTTGGTGGTTATGCTGGTGGTGTTGGTGCTGGTTCTAAAAAAATCAATGATATTGCTACATCAGAGGCTGAAAAGCAGCTAACTGAAATCGGCGAGCTTGATCGCGTACTAAGCGGCGGGGTGACTACTGGCTCTGTTAATATAATTTCGGGCGATCCGGGGGCGGGTAAGACAACTTTGCTATCTGACTTAGTGGCGAGAATGTCACAGCGGATGCCGTCACTTTACTGTACGGCAGAAGAATCTTTATCGCAGTTTAAAAACAGGGTAAATCGTTTAAAGTTAAACTATAACCCGGACGAGCTTTATTTACTTTCAGAAACGAGCGTTGAAACCATCATCGAAGAGCTCGAGAAAAATAAAATTAAGTTTGCTGTTATTGACTCTATTCAAGCTGTTGTAACCGATACGGCAAATGGTAGCCCAGGTTCGCCTTCGCAAGTAAAAAGCGCCGCCCAAGCATTAACTCAGTACTGTAAGCAAAATGATGTAACCATGTTCATTATTGCTCACGTAAATAAAAATAACGAAATAGCAGGCCCTCAAACACTTGTACATATTGTTGATGCGCTTTTACATATAGATACCAACGATGGGCAAATACGAACCCTTAGGGCAAATAAAAACCGCTTTGGTGATATTGATACTGTTGGCATTTTTAAAATGTGTGAACGTGGAATGTTAAGCGTTGATAATCCAAGTGAAATATTTTTATCGGGTTCAACCACCGACTCACCTGGCTCTACTATTACCTGTATTCGTAAAGGGAATCGTAATTTATTGCTTGAGATTCAATGTTTAACTACCGAAACAGAAGCTGAATTTCCGCAGCGTGTTTGTGTTGGTTTAAATATGAATCGTATAAAAATGCTGACCGGTATATTACGTAAGCATACTAAAACTAAAATATTTCACGATACGTTTTTTAATATTGTGGGTGGTTTAAGAATTGATGAGACAGAAACCTGCATCGATTTAGCATTAGTAACCGCGTTACTTAGCAGTTTAAACGAATTTGTTGTACCTCGTACCACGTGTATTATGGGAGAACTTAGCTTAAACGGCGATGTACGCCCAATAGACAGTGGTGTACCGCGTGTTAAAGAGGCTGCACAACATGGTTTTACAGAAATATATATTCCATTTCGCAATTACCATAAATCGATGGAAGGGCTAGGCGCTAAAATTACCCCTGTAAAAACCGTACATGAGTTACTTAGTTTGATTAATTAACACTTATCGGTGATGTTCTTCAGTGTTACTCTTAAGTTGAGACACTTTATAGAAAGAATTAAATAAGGAAATGACATGAAAAAATTAGTTATAGTTGCAGCTCTTGTGGCCGCAGGCGTGGGTGGTGTTAGTTACGCAAACTACGTAGCAACTCAAGAAGTGCGTGCAGAAGTAGATAAGCAACTTGCTTTAGTAAGCGAGCAAACTGGCGCTACATTTAAATACGCTGGTTTATCGGCAAGTGTTATTTCAAAGAGTGTAGAAATAACAAACATGGAAGTAATAAGCCCTGAAGGTGACAATGTTGCTAATATTCAAAGCATTGAAATAACTGGCTACGAGCCGGATAAAATATCACCACATACATCATTTGATGTAAAAAGCTTTCAGTTTGATAAAAGCTTCGTATCAAAATTACCAGCTGATACAAACGAAATGTTAGCGTCGGCAAGTTACGACTTACATTCATCACTTGATTACGATGAAGAGTCTGGCAATAGTGATGTAGTAGTTAAGCTTGATGCAAAAGACATTGTTAGTTTTAATATGGATATGGGTTTAGCTAATTCAAAAGCGTTAATGGATGCTTCATTGGCTATTAGCAAGGCGCAGCAAGAAGCGGGTGATCAACCGCTGACGTATGAGCAAGAATTACAGCAGCAAACACTTGTTATGCAAGCAATGAGTAAATTAGAGCCGCGTAATGTTAGCTTTGCCTTAAATAACCAGGGTAAATTAAAAGATTTACTCTCAAGCGAGCTTGAAAAGCAAGGTATGACGCTTGAGCAAATGGAAATGACGCTAGAGCAACAGTTACAACAAGCTCCTGTAACTGAAGATATTGCAGAGGCTTTAACTAGCTTTGCGAAAGGTTTAAATTCATTCAGTGTGTCTGCAAAGCTACCTGAAGGTAAAACTATGATGGAAATTAACCAACAAGTTATGATGCTAGTAGGGCAACCTGAAGAGCTAGTTAAGTTTATTAACTTAGAAGTTAAAGGTGATTAGGCCTTAGTTCTGTATTAATAAAGGCGCCAATTGGCGCCTTTATTGTAACCTTATTAGCTAAAGCAATTTGCTTTTATAAGATCAGTGATTATTTGTTGTGATGGTTTTATTTTTTCCATCGCTAAAAATTCATCAGGCTGGTGTGCTTGGTTAATTGAGCCTGGGCCCATTACAATCGTTTCACAACCGAGTTGCTGGATAAACGGCGCTTCAGTGCAGTAATTTACTGCGACCGCTTTTTGCCCCGCTATTTTTTCAGCCATTTTTACTAAAGCACTGTCGGTGCTCCCACTAAATGCCGGTATTGGTTCATGTAAATCAATAACGCTCACCGCATTTGGGTATTGCTGATTTATCTCTTTCGTTGCATCGAGTACTAATGCTTGTAGTTCTTGTACACTTAAACCTGGTAATGGGCGCATATCTATATGCATTTCACAGCAACCACAAATTCTATTCGCGTTATCGCCGCCATGAATATTACCTAAGTTTAATGTTGGATAAGGGATTTCGAAGTGGTTTATTGAATACTTATGCTTTAATTGTTCTTTTAAGATCATCAATTTTGTAATCACTTTATGCATTACTTCAATGGCGTTAAGACCACGTTCGGGATCGGAGCTATGCCCAGAGCGACCAACCACTCTTATTGCTGTACTCATATGGCCTTTGTGCATAAATACTGGCGTCATATCAGTAGGTTCGCCTATTATACAACGCGCAGGTTTTAAATTCGGGTGCTTACATATTTGTTGTGCACCAGCCATCGTTGTTTCTTCGTCGGCGGTGGCAAGGATTAAAATAGGCTGAGTTTGCTGCTTTTCATCAAGTTCACTAATCGCTTGTAATACAAAAGCAAAAAAGCCTTTCATATCAATACTTCCTAGCCCATACAATTTGTTATCGAGTTCGGTAAGTTTAAATGGATTATGATTCCAACGACTGTCATCAAAAGGCACTGTGTCGGTATGACCAGCTAGCATTAATCCGCCATCACCTTCTCCGCGTTTTGCTAATAAATTATAGCGCCCTTTACCTCCTTCTAATTCTATAATTTCACACGTAAAACCGATTGTTTCGCACCAACTGGCTAGGAGTTCAATTACGTTTTTATTGCTCATACACAGGTTGTCTTCAATAGCACTAATAGAAGGGGCTGCAATCAATTGTTGGTACATGGAAATAAACGAAGGCAAAGGCATAAAAAAATCCAAAATTATTATTCAATTTAATTGCATAACAATATAAAAGTATTTATGATGAATATCAATTCACTTTTTAAGCATAAATATATTAAAAGTAACGCCATGAAAATAATGCGACGATAATCAAAATTCATTAATAAAAAAGACTTAATTAGCGTCTAAGCTAGTTTAAGCGAACATTATAGATAAGTAGTAATTAATTTTAAGATAACGAGTAACAAATGAATGTAGTGATTATTGGCGCAAGCGGATACAGCGGCGCAGAGTTAGCAAGTTTAGTTGCTAAGCATCCAAACTTAACTTTAACAGGCTGTTATGTATCTGAGGGTAGCTTAGATAAAAATAAATTGCTAAGTGATTTATACCCAGAGCACCTTGGCTTACTAGACTGCCCTTTACTTCCTCTTAGCGTATCAGCTTTTGATGACATTCAAAGTGATGCTGATTACGTATGCTTATGTACCGATCACAAAGTAAGTGTTGATTTAGCGCCGCAATTTTTAGCTATGGGTAAAAAGGTATTTGATTTATCTGGTGGCTATCGTTTAGCAAGCAATGACGACTACGTTACTTACTATGGTTTTGAGCATCAACATCCAGAGCTTTTAAATGAAGCGGCTTACGGTCTAGCTGAGTGGAACCATGATGCTATCGCTAATGCAAAGCTAATTGCTGTTGCAGGTTGTTACCCAACAGCAGCGCTTAATGCGCTAAAACCGCTTAAGCAAGCAGGCTTATTGAGCAGCGAAAGTATTATTATTAATGCGGTTTCGGGCGTTACAGGCGCAGGGCGTAAAGCCAGTGTAGGAACACATTTTTGTGAAGTGTCGCTTGCACCTTATGGTTTGTTTAACCATCGCCACGGCCCTGAAATTGAACAACACCTTGGCCACAAAGTGTTGTTTACACCGCACTTAGGTAGCTTTCCGCGCGGTATTTTAGAAACTATTTATGTACAGCTTAAGCCAGGCGTTACCAAGGAAAACGTTGCATCGGCTTATCAAGTACTTTCGAGCGAGCCATTAATTCGTTTATTAGGCGATAAAGTACCTTCAATTAAAGGTGTAGCTAAGCAGCCATTTGTTGATATTGGCTGGCAGCAACAAGGAACGCAGTTAATTGTGATGTCTGCTATTGATAACTTATTAAAAGGCGCTGCTGGACAAGCTTTGCAGTGTATTAATATTTCTATGAATTTAGATCATACCACTGGTTTAAGAGGAGCGTTTTAAATGAGTAAAAAAACGTGGGTAATTAAGCTAGGTGGTGCAGTACTTAATACAGAAAATGCAGCAAAAGCGTTGTTTGATGTATTAAATGAGCAAACAAATGATGAATTTGTCATTGTACATGGCGGTGGCGCTTTAGTTGATACATGGTTAAAACAAGCGGGTTTTGCCAGTGCTAAACACCAAGGATTACGTATTAGCCCAGCAGAGCAAATGCCTTATATAGTGGGTGCGCTTGCAGGTTGCGCTAATAAACAATTAATGACTCAAGCTATTAGTGCTGGGCACAAGCCTGTCGGCTTAAGTCTTTTTGAGGCAGGTGTTACTGCCACTCAAAAGCTAAAAGCGCTTTGCTTAGTGGGTAAATGTAAAAGCAACGACGATTCTATTGTTAATGATTTACTTAAAATCGGTCGCCTACCCATTGTTAGCTCTATAGGCTTTGATGAGCAAGGGCTTTGGTACAACGTAAATGCAGATGAAGCTGCAGCGGCTATTGCTAGTAACTTAAATGCTGAGCTTATTTTTATGACGGATGTTGAAGCAGTGCTTGACGAAAATAAACAGCCGTTACATCAACTTGACACAAAACACATTGATACTTTAATTACAAATGGAGTAATTGTGGGCGGGATGGAGGTCAAAGTTAAGACCAGCCTTCACGCTGCCCAACATTTACGACGCGGTGTGTATATTTCCAGCTGGCAAAAGCCAGAAAATTTAACTGCTCTGCTACAAGGCGAGCATGTCGGAACTAAGATTACACCATAGGTTTATTATGTTTGAGAATTTTTTAACGGGTTTAGAGTTAGACCAAGAAGGCGCACTTAATTTATTAAAGTTAGCGCAAGATATAAAAGCAAAACCAGAAAAATACAGCAACGTATTAGCGGGAAAATCAATCGTAACATTGTTTGAAAAACAAAGTTTACGTACTCGCTTATCGTTTGATATAGGTATTAACCGCCTTGGTGGCCATGCAGTTTATTTAGATCAGCAAAATGGCGCTATGGGTGCACGTGAATCAATTAAAGATTTCGCACTTAATATTTCTACTTGGGCCGATGGTATTGTTGCACGCGTAAATCAGCACAGCACATTAACTACATTAGGTGAATACGCATCAGTACCGGTAGTAAATAGTTTGTGTGATTTATACCACCCATGCCAAGCGCTTGCTGATTTTTTAACGCTTCAAGAAGTTCACGGCGATGTGAGCGAGCTTAAAGTGGCTTACTTAGGTGAGGGCAACAATGTAACTCATTCATTAATGCTTTTAGCGGCAACGCTTGGCACTGATTTTGTTGCTGTAACGCCAAAAGGCAGCTCGCCTGATTCGCAAATCCTTAAAAAGGCAGAGCAAATAGCGGCAATGAATGGCGCATCAGTGATGGTAAGTGACCGTGTTGAAGCGGCTGTTGGTGCAAACGTTGTATATGCAGATACTTGGGTATCAATGGGTGATACAACACCGCTTGAGCAAGTTAAAGAAAAATATATGCCTTATCAATTAAATCAGGCATTGCTAGATCAAACAGGTGCAACTACGGTATTACATTGCCAACCGGCACACCGTGAATTTGAAATTACCTCTGAGGTAATGGATGGTCCAGCATCGAAAATTATTCAACAAGCAGAGAATCGCATGCACGCGCAAAATGCTTTGCTAGTTACATTACTAAATCCAAATTTTGTTAAGGAACACCTATGAGTTCAATTAAAAAAGTCGTTTTAGCCTATTCAGGTGGTCTTGATACATCGGCTATCGTGCCATGGTTAAAAGAAAACTACGGTTGTGAAGTTGTTGCGTTTGTAGCGGATGTAGGTCAAGGCGCAGAAGAACTTGAAGGCGTAGAAGCTAAAGCAATCGCTTCAGGTGCTTCAGAATGTTACGTAGTTGATTTAAAAGATGAAATGGTAAGTGATTACATTTATCCAACACTTAAAACGGGCTCGATTTACGAAGGTACTTATTTACTAGGTACGTCTATGGCGCGTCCTATTATTGCTAAAGCACAAGTTGAAATTGCACGTAAAGTAGGTGCTGATGCACTTTCTCATGGTTGTACTGGTAAAGGTAATGACCAAGTTCGTTTTGAATCATGTTTTGCAGCCCTTGCTCCAGATTTAAAAGTAATTGCGCCATGGCGTGAGTGGGACTTATCGAGTCGTGAATCATTACTTGATTACTTAGCAGAGCGTGACATTCCGTGTTCAGCATCTGCTACAAAAATTTATAGCCGTGATGCTAACGCTTGGCATATTTCGCACGAAGGTGGTGAGCTTGAAGATCCATGGTGCCAACCAACTGAGCAAGTATGGACTTGGACTAACTCTCCAGAGCAAGCACCAGATAAATCAGAACTAGTAACTTTAAAAGTTGTTGAAGGCGAAGTGGTTGCTGTAAATGGCGAAGAACTTAAACCATATGACTGTTTAGTTAAATTAAACGATATTGCATCGCCTCATGGCGTTGGACGTGTTGATATTGTAGAAAACCGTTTAGTAGGTATGAAGTCACGCGGTTGTTATGAAACACCAGGTGGCACAGTAATTATGGCTGCGCTTCAAGCCATTGACGAGCTAGTGCTTGATAAAGCAAGCCGTAAATGGAAAGAAGTACTAGGTGGTGAATTTTCACATTTAGTATACGACGGACGTTGGTTTACACCACTTAAAGATTCTATTTTAGCTGGTGCAGAAGCACTTTCTAAAGTGGCAACAGGTGAAGTGGTACTTAAGCTATATAAAGGTCAAGTAGCTGCGGTTCAAAAGCAATCACCAAATAGCTTATACAGCGAAGCATTTGCTACATTTGGCGAAGATGATGTGTATGACCAGTCACACGCTGAAGGCTTTATTCGTTTATTCTCGCTTTCAAGCAGAATTTCAGCATTGGCTAAAAAGTAAATTATTTATAGCCCCTTATAAAAGGGGCATTACAGGGTTTGGAGAGATTTCATGGCATTATGGGGCGGACGTTTTTCTACGGGTCCAGATGAGGCGTTTAAGCAATTTAACGACTCTCTTCCCTTTGACTACCAGTTAGCAGAGCAAGATATTATTGGCTCTGTGGCATGGGCTGGTGCACTTGAACAGGTAAATGTACTTTCAAGTGATGAGCATACAAAATTAGTTGCTGCATTAAATGAGCTACTTGAAGAAGTTAAAGCTGATCCACAATCAGTTGCTACTTCAGGTGCAGAAGACATTCATTCACATGTTGAAGCTGCTCTAATTGAAAAAGTAGGTGATTTAGCTAAAAAATTACATACAGGCCGAAGCCGTAATGACCAAGTTGCCACCGATTTTAGACTATGGTGCCGTGATACAGCCGATCATTTACTAGATGCCATTGCACAGCTAAAAGGCGAATTTGTAGCGCTTGCAGAGCGAGAGCTTGGCACAATATTGCCAGGTTACACGCATTTACAGCGCGCACAACCAGTATTGTTTAGCCACTGGTGTATGGCGTATGTAGAAATGCTAGAGCGCGATGAAAGCCGCCTGCAAGATGCTAAAGCGCGCATGAATTTTTGCCCATTAGGCAGTGGTGCATTAGCAGGTACAGCTTATCCGATTGATCGCCAAGCATTAGCCCACGGATTAGGTTTTACAGCGGCTACAAAAAATAGCCTTGATGGCGTATCTGATCGTGACTTCGTGTTAGATCTTTTAAGTTGTGCGTCTATTTCGATGATTCACTTATCTCGTATGTCTGAAGATCTGATTTTTTATAATTCGGGTGAAGCCGGATTTATAGAGCTTGCTGATAACGTCACGTCAGGCTCATCGCTCATGCCTCAGAAAAAAAATCCTGATGCACTCGAGCTTATTCGCGGTAAAACCGGACGTGTATTTGGTGCATTTAGCGCTATGATGATGACATTAAAAGCGTTGCCACTTGCATACAATAAAGATATGCAAGAAGACAAAGAAGGCCTGTTTGACGCTATGCCAACATGGCTTGCATGTATTCATATGGCGCAAGCGTGTATTAAAGGCGTAAAAGTAAATGGTGATAAAACGTTAGCAGCGGCAAAAGGCGGCCACGCTAATGCCACTGAACTTGCTGATTACTTAGTTGCTAAAGGTGTGCCATTTAGAGAAGGGCATCACATTGTGGGTGTACTTGTACAGCTTGCGATTAGCGAAGGTAAAACGCTTGAGGAGCTATCACTTGAACAGTACAAATCAGTAAACACTGTATTTGAAGACGATGTTTACCCAGTACTTGAAATTGATGCTTGTATAAAAGCGCGTCAAGCGCTTGGTGGGACGTCTATTGAGCAAGTAACTAATGCTGTTAAAGAAGCCAAAAAAAAACAGCAAATAACGGTACGTGATGCAAATTTAGATGATGTAGAGGCAATTGCCACACTTATACAGCACTGGGCAACGGTAGGCGAAAACCTGCCTCGTGCAAAAAGCGATATGGTGCACTCCATTAACGAGTTTGCCGTTACTGAAATAAATGGAAAAGTGTCAGGTTGTGCATCGTTATACATTTACGATACCGGCCTTGCTGAAATACGCTCATTGGGTATAGACCCAAAAAGTAAAGTGACGGGGCAGGGTAGACAGCTTGTAGAGCACCTACTTGCTAAAGCCAAAAAATTGGCACTTAACCGAGTTATTGTATTGACCCGTGTCCCCGATTTCTTTGAACAACAACGTTTTACTTTTTGTAGCAAAGACTCTTTGCCTGAAAAAGTAATGAAAGATTGTGAACTTTGCCTTCGTAAAGAAAATTGTGACGAAGTAGCAATGGAATATATTTTGAAGCTAAGTACACGTGCGGAGATCCCGTGTAAATACGTAGCTTAAACTCCCTGGATACAAAAAACGTACGGTTATCCCTGTGCGTTTTTTTATATTTGCAGTAAACTGGTCGGAGCTGTTTGGTTTGATTATATTTTTGAGTGAATTTTAATGCGTCAAAAAAAGTTGGCACATTGATTGCTAATTATTAGGTAGATAGCAAAATAGCTATCACTGCTTAAAACAGGTAATGCATTTATCTACATAATAATGTGGTTAAAAGTTGCACCAAATATAATTAAAACTTTTACAAGGATCAATCACATGCAAGTTTCAGCTAATAGCCAATTACAAATGCAAGCATACAACAAAACACAACAATTAAAGCCTGCAATGGAACAAACTGCTAGCCCTAAAACCCTGCAATCTGATACAGTGAGCTTTTCTCAAGAGGCTATTGCTGCAGCTGGTGCAGAATTACAGCGCGGTGGTGGTATGATACCTATAAAACCTAAGTGATTAATTAAGGTTATAAATGTTTTTAACTGAGTTTTTTGGCTTTTTTTCCCTTTCTGCATTTACAATGTGGGGGTTTTTAATGGCATTTTTTTTCAATGTCTTTGTTTACTCCCTAAATGTAAAAAGAGATACAAACCTATTGTTCAGTTCGTTTGTAATGATGGTTTCTTATACACTATCAGATTACTTCTTTACATGGCTGTCGATAAAAACTACAGTATATTTGGATTGGGCAATATATGATGTCCTAACTATTCTAATTCTTTCTGTGAGCCTAGCCTGTAAGAAAAAAACCTCCGTTTCATTCATATACTTGACCGTAGGACTATCGATAAATTTAACTTTTTTTCTTTTGATGTATTTTGATTTATATGTACATCAAAACAAAGAACGGTGGTTATTATGGGACATTTACGCAGTTTCAGTTAATATTATAGACGTAATAATGATTGTTGCACTTATTGTTGATAGAGACTTTCTCGGTCTTCATAAATTAAAAAATAAAACTATCAACTACTTCAAGTCAAACGATACCCATAAAGTAACCTAACTTAAATGTACGTTACTGAAGCCCTAATGGATTATGTAGAAGCTTTCTCTCAATGGGGATTTTTAATGGCTTTCTTATACTGTTTAGCTTCCAGTATAAATAAAGAAAATAAATCCTCGGTTTATTTATCAGCGCTTATGCTCTGCTCATATATTTCTAGTGGTTATATAAACTTATTAGAAAGTTTATATTTAAATTGGGCGCTCTACGATTTTATTACAATTTTAGCTTTGTTAACTTTACAGTACTTCAAAGTGCTCCAACGTTCTGCAGCTTTTCACTTCATAATAATTTCGTTAACGATAAATGCAGTACTTACCTTAATACTGCACTATGATCTATATGTCTTGTATAATATTGAGCCTTGGTGGTATTGGAGTTTTTATTCGATAGGTGTTAACTCTATAGATACTCTAATGATGCTTTCATTAGTACTCAATAGGAACATTATACAGATGCTACATTTAAAAGCCTTCAAATTAAACTTGAAAAAGTCGTAAAATAATGGGTGAACTTTTGGTAAGTCCAACAGTGTCATTGTACATAGGTGCATTTGTACAATGGGGATTCCTTATGGCATTTTTATACTCCCTTGCTCATTCGATTAATAAGTCTAATAAAGAAAGAGTTTATTTGTCTTTAGTTATGAGTATTTCATATTCATTTAGTATATTTACAAATCTTAATACGGTAACTTATCTCGATTTTTTATTTTCCGATACTTTAACTCTCCTAGTTATTATTTTCCTTAGGTGGCTCTGGCATGGTGGTATTACCTATTTATATATTATTACTGGTTTAGCTATAAACTCAACTCTGCATTTTCTCATGCATTACGACATCTATATATCAAATAATACAAGCTACTGGTGGCTTTGGAATGCTTACGTAATAGGGGTTAACGCTGCTGATTTCATAATGGTAGCTATATTTTTTATAAACAAAGATTTTTTAGCTTTAGCTGCAATTAAAATATGGTTCCACAATAGTATTATGAAAAAGGAATAGAAGTAGTGGCTGATATACTTTGGGGTCTGGTAGATTTAGGATATAACGTAGCAATACTATTTACATGGTTCTTCCTAATCGCATTTTTATATAACCTATCAGCGAGTATTAATAAAAATGATAAAAGTAGAGCGCATCTTTCATTTATAATGATGGTTTCATATATATCTAGTCTTTTTATGGATCCACTGATTGAAAATCCTCACCTAAATTACTTCTATTATGATCTTGCTACTATTAGCGCCCTGATACTTTGGCGATTTATATATAAAAAATTAGTACCAATTGCTTTTGACTATTTAATTGTAGGGCTTTTTATTAATGCATGTTTATTTTTAGGTATGCATTACGATATTGAAATTGCAGGTACTCTTTACTATTGGTGGTTTTGGACAGTTTATATTTTTGGAATGTATTTTGTCGACTTTACAATGGCATTGGTATTAATCATCAATAAGGATATTTTAGGTTTGTATAAACTAAAAGGGTGGTTGCGAAATAATAAATTCATAAAGGGGCATGATGGCTGACATACTGTGGGATCTGGTAGCGATTAGAGATTATGTAGGTATATTTATTACATGGTTCTTTGTAATTGCATTTCTTTATAATTTGTCAGCAAGCATAAACAGTCCCTATAAAAATACAATGTACCTTTCTGGTATTATGATGATTTCGTATACCTTAAGTACACTGTTCGATATGGTTATAGTGTCTCACTTAAACTATTTTTACTTCGATATTGTAACTCTAATTATTATTTTTACGTTTCGGTACTGCAGTTGTGGCCCAATTCCTAACGCATTTTATTATCTTGTTTTTGGTTTGAGTATTAACGCATCTTTATTTTTAGCTATGCATTACGATATAGAGGTTTTAGGTACTCTATATTATTGGTGGTTTTGGAACGTTTATGTATTTGGTATGTACTTTACAGATTTGATAATGCCATTAGCGCTTATCTTTAACAAAGATTTTTTAGGTCTAGTTAAGCTTACTAAATTTTTAACTGAAAAATTTAAAAGGTCACGCAATGCTTGATTTTTTATGGCAGCTGGCTGGTTTATACGACTATATAACCATTTTTACTACATGGTCTTTTGTACTCGCTTTTTTATATAATTTGTCTGCAAGCATTAACAAGTCTGACAAAAGCTGCACACAGCTTGCATTCATTATGATGGTATCTTACACCTCTAGTATTTTTATGGATCCCTTGAGCAAGACACCCCATTTGACCCTTTTTATATTTGATATCGTAACTATATTTTTTCTGATTATATGGCGGATATACTTTAGTAAAAATCTCCCCGTAGCCTTTTATTATCTTTTAGTCGGACTTAGCTTTAACGCATTTGTTTTTTTTGGAATGCACTACGACAGTATTGTTTTAGGAAATTTAGACTACTGGTGGTTTTGGGCCTTATATGCAATAGGGCAAATAATTTTTGATTTAACGATGCTTTTAGTTCTCCTAATTAATAAAGATTTTTTAGGTTTGGTTGCTTTAAAACGGTATTTACTTAATCGTATAAAAAACACTCATCAAAAAGTTGAATAGAATGGAGGATCTATTTTGGCAATTAAATTCAGTTAACGAATATTTTGGAATACTTATTACATGGCTGTTTGTTTTTGCTTTTTTGTTCACTCTATCAATTGCCATTAATAAGCAAGATAAAAGCCGAGTTCACCTTAGCTTTATTATGATGGCTTCGTATACATCTAGTTTATTTATAGACATAACTACCGCAGCTCCGCATTTAAAGATGTTTATATTTGATGTACTAACAATTGCCGTTATTTTTATGTGGCGTATTTTTTTAGGATGTAAAATACCGTACGGATTTTATTATCTTATTGTAGGGCTTGCTATCAATGCCTCACTGTTTATGAGCATGTATATTGATAATACTCTTTATGGCAATTGGGACTTTTGGTGGCTGTGGATGCTGTATGGTTTTCTTATGCCTATTATTGATATCACTATGGCACTAATATTAATTATCAATAAAGATTTGCTAAAACTTGTTTGGTTAATTAAAAAATTAAAATCATCATCTATACAAAAGCCGAATTAGCGCATACAAGTTATGCGCTAATTCGGGAAGTGTTATTGGGCACCACAGCCCAATTTAGTTTTTAGCGCTTTGACAATTACAGGGTCTACAAACTCGCTTACATCACCATTGTGACGTGCTACTTCTTTAACGAGCGTTGATGAAATAAATGAATTTCGCTCTGCGGGTGTTAAAAATACACTTTCTAAATCAGGATTCAGGCGGCGGTTCATGTTTGCTAATTGAAATTCATAGTCAAAATCAGATACAGCCCTAATACCACGAATAAGCACATTAGCATTGTGATCGCGCGCAAGGTCAGCCAATAAGCCAGAAAAACCAATGACCTTAACATTATCTAAGTGACTTAAAATAGAGTTTGCAAGTTCAACACGTTCTTCAAGGCTAAAACAGGGTTTTTTACTTGGGTTGTTCGCAACCGCAACTAATACGGTATCAAACATTTTAGCTGCACGTTGAATAAGATCTGTATGACCATTGGTTAGTGGATCAAAGGTGCCGGGGTAAATTGCAATAACTTTCATAATGTTCACTATTTATGATTTTAGCGCTAGTTTAACAGTGTTTATGCCACAAAGCAGCCTAGCGAATAGAGCATATAAACACTTACTTTCTTTGAACAGGTCAGTCCAAGGTTTGAGTGTTTTAATGATTCATATTTGTTTATACTGTTTACCTCTTTTGAGTGTAATGTAGCCTATAGATAATTTGAGTATTAGCATATGAATACCAAGGATAAAATAATACACACCAGTATTTTGTTGTTTAACGAAAATGGTGAGCGTGCAATAACGACAAATCATATTGCATCAAACTTAGGGATGAGCCCGGGTAATCTTTATTATCATTTTAAAAATAAAGAAGACATTATCCGTCATATTTTTGCGCTGTATCGCGATCATTTAAATACTCACTTTAAACCTATTAATAAAGATGATGATGCATTTAATCATTTAACGGCTTATTTAGATTCGTTATTTGAATTAATGTGGCGTTACCATTTTTTTTACGACAATCTTGGCGATATACTCGCCAGAGACACTGAGCTAAAACAAGCTTACATTGATTTTCAGTTAGAGTTATTAGAGCAAGTTCGTAAAATTATTCTAGGTCTTCGCGATAGTGAAATGATTGCTATTGATGAGCAAGATGTCATTGATTTAGCCCATACACTAAAGTTAACTGTTAGTTTTTGGACGCCTTATATTAAGGCTCGTAGGCCAAGCGGTACCCTTGCTGAGCAAGATATATATCACGGTATTTTAAAAGTACTTACATTATTTAGAGCGTACAGTACCGATAAAAGTATCGATAAAATGAACCTGCTACGCGAAAAATACACCGAGTTAGCACAACAAGCCTTAGGGGCTGTGACCCTTCAAGATTAAAATTTTTCAATTTAGGAGCAATTAAATCGCGATGCGAGATTTGTAAGCCAGTAGGGTAACTGCTCCTGCGTTACCTTACTGACTAAATCTATGTAGGCAACAAAGAGTTAATTGCCCTAAGGCAGAATCCTTCGAGCAGCGTATGTTTAGCATTTATGCTACGTTATCGCCTATTTATAGGGAATAACCACGCTACATAGGCTCTGCCTTGCTAAAATACCAAATACACTGCTGCAAATTTAACCTCGAAAGATAAACAGGCCCTCGCGGTTGCTTAGTCGATAATTATTGGTTGTTTCCTAGACGCTGAATTTTTTGCTATAATCGCGCGCCAAATGCCTGGGAGCGCGAATTCCCGCAGTCTAAGAGTGAACTATGCTTAAATTTATCGTCAAACTACATCCTGAAATAGCCATCAAAAGCCGTTCGGTCCGTAAACGCTTTACTAAAGTGTTAGAAAATAACATTAAGATTGTATTGCGACGTCTTGACGAAAAAGTACAAGTAAGAAATAACTGGGATAATATTTCAGTTGTTACAAAGCTTGAAGATGCACAAGTTCGCCTTGATTTTATCGACAGCCTTAAACGCATACCTGGTATCGTTCAGTTTATTGAAGTAACTGAGACGCAATTTGAAACTCTCGATGATATCTATCAAAAAACAATAGCGTTAGTGGGTCATACAATTGTGGGTAAAACCTTTTGTGTGCGTGCTAAGCGTATAGGCCAACACGACTTTACCTCGACTGATTTAGAGCGTTATGTTGGTGGTGGGCTAAATCAACATATTGAAGGCGCAAGCGTTAAGCTTAGCCGTCCAGAAGTGACAATACGCTTAGAAGTAAAAGATGATAAAGCTTATATTGTTTCGCAAACGCATTTTGGTATGGCGGGCTTTCCACTACCAACGCAAGAAGACGTGCTTTCGCTTATGTCGGGTGGTTTTGACTCTGGCGTAGCAAGTTACCAAATGATTCGTAAAGGCGCACGAACGCATTTTTTATTCTTTAATCTAGGTGGCGCAGCGCACGAGATTGGTGTTAAGCAAGCGAGCTATTTTTTATGGAAAAAATACAGCTCAACACATAAAGTTAAATTTATAACAGTTGATTTTGAACCTGTTGTTGCTGAAATTCTAGAAAATGTTGAAAACAGCCAAATGGGTGTTGTACTTAAACGTATGATGATGCGAGCAGGAAGTGTAGTGGCTGAAAAGTTAAACATTCAGGCGCTTGTCACTGGTGAAAGTATTGGCCAAGTATCTAGTCAAACATTAGCGAACTTAAGCGTGATTGACCGCGTTACTGAAACGCTTATTTTACGCCCGCTAATTCAAAATGATAAACAAGAAATTATTAATCTTGCTCGCCAAATTGGTACAGCTGAAATGGCTGAAACGATGCCTGAATATTGTGGTGTTATTTCTAAAAAACCGACAGTTAAAGCCAAAATTGAAGTAATAGAAGCCGAAGAAGAAAAGTTCGATTTTGATGTGCTAGATACCGTAGTAAATAACGCGCGCATAATGGATGTACGCGATATTGACGTAGAAGCAAAGCAAGAGCTAAAAGAGGCTGAGTCGGTTGCTGATTTACCTGCAGGCTCTGTAGTAATTGATATTCGCTCACCAGAAGAAGAAGAAGCTGCACCGCTTGTAATCGATGGTGTTGAAGTGGTGCATTTGCCGTTCTTCCGTTTAGCTACTAAGTTTGGTGATTTACCAAAAGACACTGACTACTATTTATATTGTGACAGAGGCGTAATGAGCCAACTACAGGCACTTATGCTGCACGAACAGGGCTTCGAAACTGTAAAAGTTTATCGCCCGTAAAGTTAAAAGCTTATATAAGCGTGGTTTATACCACGCTTTTTTTTGCCTGAATTTTGACTAACAACTCATCGTTGTAAGGCGTTGGAATACTGTAAAGTTTACCTTGTTGGCTAATATAGCCACATATAGCTGATATTTCAGTTTCTCTATTGTGAGCTATATCTTGCTGCATTGATGAGTAATTATTTGCGGTTAACTCCATTATTTTATAAGCGGTATTGAGAGCTTTAATTAATGGGATATTAAGCCCTTGAGCCTTTGCAATATTGCATGCTTCAGTGAGTGCATTAAAAATTATTGTATTGTACTTAGGTGCACGTAATTCGCCATTTTTTACATTACTTAAAGCGCTTAATGGATTAATGGCAATATTGACGAGTAGCTTTTCAAAACGAAGCTGCTGAATGTTATTAGTAAACTTTAGGTTGGGTATTACTTTAAAAATATCAGCTATTGGCGCACTATTTTGAAGTGCAAGCTCATTACAGCCACCAATAACGCTTTGTCCTTCACCTGTGTGTTGCACAATATATTGGTTTGATTTAAAGCCCGCTATGCTTGTCGTTAAAAAGTAGAGTGCTTGATGGGTGTTTAGCTGGTTATTTATCTCATCAACGTTGCCCATTCCATTATGCGAAAGTACAACAGAGCAATGTGTCGGTAAAAATGGCTTTATTTGAGAAAACGCATCAAGCACTTGAAAAGCTTTAACGGTAAATAAAATTACATCAAATTCAGTTGCTTTATCTAACTGATTTAATGAAATAAATTTTGCATTAATTTTTTTTGATGCACCCTTAGCTCTGCTGTAAAAGCGGGTGTTTGTTGGGTTTTTACGAGTTAAAACACTGACATTATGCGATGCGCTCAAAAAGTGGCTCAGCAATAAGCCAATAGCGCCATCGCCAACGATTAAAATATTAGCCATGTGGGTTCTTTTTTCGAGGTGTAAAAATTACTCTAAGTAAAAAGTAGCTTGCAGCACCTGCAAAATCAGCAAAAAAATCACCAAGTGATGCTTGCCTATAAGGTAGTGCGTCTTGCATTATTTCTATCGAGGCGCCATAGCCTGCTAATAAGAGTATTTGAGCATATAAAGGAAGCTTAAAAGCCTTATCCATTATTATGGCTAATATAAAAAAAATCCCAAAATGGGCGACTTTATCAACATGAGGGAATAAATTTACAACGCCACCTTTTATTTCTTTAGCAAATAAAAAGGTGAAAGCCACTATGCTGATTAAAAAAACTGCTTGATAAACACGCCTTGTCACGACAAATCCTAAAATCGCTTAAAAAAGAGGCGCAAGTATATCAAACTAATTTAGTATCGCACCTGAACAAGATGCAGAAAAATGTAAAGATTTATAATTTTAGCGTTATAATTGCCACATAAAATTAAGATTAAATAGTTAGGAGTATACTAATGCCTTCATTTGATATTGTATCTGAAGTAGAAATGAACGAAGCTAAAAATGCGGTTGATAACGCAAACCGTGAATTAGAGACTCGCTTTGATTTTAGAGGCGTTGATGCATCTATTGAGCTAAACGATAAAACAATTAAGCTTAAAGCAGAAGCTGACTCTCAAGTTATGCAGTTGTTCGATATTTTAGCGGGAAAAATTTCAAAGCGCGGTATGGATGTAGCTAGTTTAGAACTTCAAGATATTAGCCGTGCAGGAAAAAATGTATTTCGTAACGTTGGGTTAAAGCAAGGTATCGAAAAAGACATGGCCAAAAAAGTGGTTAAAGCCATTAAAGATTCAAAAGTTAAAGTACAAGCCGCTATTCAAGGCGAAGAAGTGCGTGTGACAGGTAAAAAGCGTGACGATCTTCAAGAGGCAATGCAGGTAGTACGCAGTGCCGATTTAGGTCAGCCTTTTCAGTTTAAAAACTTTCGCGACTAATTTATAAACTGTTTTTAATAAAAATGCTTTAATTTGTCTATATTTGCAGACAGATTAAAGCTACTTAATTTTTTACAACTTTCCCACCTTATCCTCTCGTAGTTCTGCATGTATTAATCCACCTTTTGATATTTAAGCTATTATATTTAATTGAATATAATAAAAATTTCACTCTAGAAGGTATTAAAATGAGACCCCATCAATTATTTCTGTTATTTGTTTTGCTTATATTTACCAAGCCAAGCTTATCAAAGCCAGTTGATATTGATGTATTGGTCGAAGATGGCTACTTTCCGATTATTATTAACGCGCAAAAAAAGCAGGGCTTTGCTCCTGAGTTTATTAATATTTTAAACGACGCACAGGAGGAATTTAACTTTATACTTATTTCTTTACCTGTAAAAAGGCTTACTTTGTCTGTTGAAAAAAATAACTTCGACGTTTTATTTTTAATGGCAATGCAATGGCTGCCAAAAACAACGCAGAAAAACATTGAAAAAACTGAATTTTATACCATCACCAAAAACGAGCTTTATACACTCAAAGAGAATGCATCAGAACAAACTTATTTTGACAATCTGGACAAATTAACCAAAGTTGGGGTTTTAGGGTACTCGTATCAATTTGCAGGATTTAATACAAATGCCGAATACTTGAGAGAAGAGCACCAGGTAAGCCTTACAATCGATGAATTCAATGTAGTTAAAATGCTGCTATTAAGGCGCGCTGAAGTCGGGGTTTTAAACAGTATTGCTTATCAGTATTTTAAAAAGCAGAATATCTTAAATATGGATTTACTATTTAAGAGTGACGTACCAGATGCAGTGTATGAAACACATTTTTTGATTAACTCACAATCAAATAAAATATCTAGTCGCAAAATGGATGAAATATTAAATTTACCTACTACACAAATGCAACTTCAGAAGCTACTTGATAAGTACGGTATTCCTTCAAGCTATAATAATACAGCACTGAACTGAAATAGCTTTTAGCTATATAGACGTCCATTGACATTTGTAAACAAAATGCTCACAATGACGGCATATTTTCAAGGTGCTTGCTAGCCACTTCATGTAATGATTTTTTTAGCAGGATAATCGGGAAGTTGGTGCGTTTTCATGATGACTACAAGCCCAACACTGCCCCCGCAACGGTAGAGTATTGCATGTTTTTATGTGCTTACTGAGTCCGGAGACCGGCCTTGATGCAATCTTACTTACTTAAATCTTTGCGGTGGGCAAAGGTAGGGGATCTCATGTTAAACAAAACAACTCTAGGCGTTGCAATTTCTGCTGCGCTTTCATTTTCTGTGTCTGGTGCAGAGCAATCAATTGAAAAAATAACCGTTACAGCTAATAAGTTTGAGCAATCAATTAACGACGTTTTAGCGAGTGTAAATGTTATTGAACGTGCTGAAATAGAAGCTAGTAACGTACGCGATTTACCTACACTTTTAAGCACGCGAGTGGGTTTTCAAGTTAATCCAAACGGTGGTTTTGGTCAAAATACAGGCGTGTCACTTCGTGGTACGGGCTCTGGCGATACGTTGATTTTAATTGACGGTGTACGTACAGGCTCAGCAACACTAGGTCAAAAAGCATTAAATAATGTCCCTCTAAATAGCATTGAACGCATAGAAATTATTAAAGGCTCTCGCGCGGCTGTTTATGGCTCTGATGCACTCGCTGGTGTTATTAATATTATTACGCGTGAGTCAGATAACTTATCCCTAAGCGCTACATTTGGTTCTGACTCTTATCAAAATTATCAAGTTGCAGGCTCTGTAAAATCAGATGATATAACAACAGCATTTAACGCAGGCTTTGAAAAAACAGATAACTTTGATGTACTGCAAGGCGTAGCACCTGATGAAGATGGTTATGAAAATAAAAACCTTGGTTTTAAAGTAAACTACACCGATGCACATTACGGCGACTTTAAGTTATTAGGCCAATACAGTGAAGGCTATGCAGATTACGACAGTCGCTTTAGCCCAGCAGACAGTACGATTGAACGAGATGATTTTAAAAACTATCAACTTTCTGCAGGTTGGAGTAAAAACTACACTAACCAAACGCATAGTGTTGATTTAGCGCTTTCAACAGATGATTCAGATAACACTTATGTTGATTTTTCAGTTGGGCCAACAACAAGTACCTTTATAACTAAACGTACACAAATTGATTATAACGGCCAGTACCTGTTATCTAATGAACTTAACATTAGTGGTGGTATTAATTGGTACAACGATGATGTGTCGCATAGTTCGCAACTATTTGTTGAAGACAGCCGAGATGTACTTGCCGTGTTTGTAGGTGCTTACTACGATGCAGATAAAATATTGGCTAATTTAACTGTTCGCCAAGATGACGACGAGCAATTTGGCGATGAAACAACGTATACCGCCGCTGCGGGTTATCATTTATCTGAAGATGCAACATTTCGTATAAGCCAAAGTACTGGCTTTAAAGCTCCTACATTTAACGATTTATATTATCCAGTTTATGGTAACCCTGATTTACAACCTGAAAAATCAGTAAACCGTGAGTTAGGTTTGAGTGTAGATTTTGATATCGCGCAAGTTGATATTGCAGTATTTAGAAACGATATAGAAGATAAGATTGATTACGATGCAAACTTTGCATTGGCTAATATCGATGAAGCACGCTACGAAGGGGTTGAATTTAGCTTATCCCAGCAGTTTTTTGGTTTTGATAGCAACCTTAACTTTGCTTACTTAAGCGCTGAAGACGAAGAAACGGGCGCAGAGTTGCGTAATGTTGCTAAACGTACTTTTAACTGGGAACTTGCAAAACAGTTTGGTGCTTTTGATGCAAGCTTAGACATGCAATACCGTAGCGACCGACAAGGTGCTGTGACGCGCTTAGGCTCTTATACACTCTGGAACCTAGCGGGTAATTATCAAGTAAATGAACATATTGAAGTTTCGCTTCGTGTAGAAAACTTATTTGATAAAGAATATAACGCTGTTGATTCAAACGCTGATTTTACAACGGGTGAAGTGTATTACTACAACACGCCAGAGCGTCGCTTTTTTGCAGGCGCAAGCTACCAGTTTTAACTGTATTTATTAATATTAAAAAGCCCGACATATGTCGGGCTTTTTAATGTGTAGCTAAGTTTAACTACTAAAATTAGCTAGTCAGCTAAGAACTCTTTAAATACGGTTTCAAACTTGTGTAACTTAGGTGCTATTAAAATACTACAGTAACCCTGCTGTGGGTTTTCGTTATAGTAATCTTGATGATAATGCTCTGCTGGATAATACGTAGTGGCAGGGCTGACTTCTGTCACAATTGGCTCAGCGACATGGCTTTGCAGTTGAGCTATCATTTCGTTGGTTTGCTTAAGTTGAGCTTCATCGTGATAGTAAACCACACTTCTATATTGTGTGCCTATATCGTTACCTTGGCGATTCAATTGTGTTGCATCATGCAGTGTGAAAAACATTGCTAAGAGTGTTTCAAAGCTAACTACAATCGCGTCAAATTCAATTTTAACAACCTCAGCGTGACCAGTTGTGCCTGAGCATACAGAATCATATGTTGGGTTATTTGTTTCACCGCCGGTGTAGCCAGAGCTTACGGTTAGTACGCCATTTACACGTCTAAATGCAGCATCTATACACCAAAAACAGCCGCCACCAAATGTTGCTACTTGCGTTGTTGAGCTCATAAGTATTCCTAAAATGTATATGGGGTTTAAAGGCGAGCATAAATTGTATGCGCCGCAACAACAAGGTTACGGCGCAATTAAGAGGCTAGATCTCTTCGAAAGGTTTTTCAGCGGCTTGTTTGTCTAATTTTTGCTGTAAAAATTCAGGTGATTGAGTGTTACGTGCAAGTGCATAATATGCAGCAGGTACAACAAAAAGAGTTAGTAGGGTCGATACAATAACCCCAGTAAACACGACTACACCTATCACCATACGGCTTTCAGCGCCCGGACCTGAAGCAAGTACTAAAGGTACCGAACTCATAACCGTAGTCAGCGAGGTCATAATAATAGGGCGCAAACGCTGAGTTGCTGCTTGCAAAATAGCTTCACTAAATTCAACGCCTTTATCGCGTAGTTGGTTAGTAAATTCTACAATCAAAATACCGTTTTTAGCACTTAGCCCTATGAGCATGACAATACCTATTTGGCTGTAAATATTTAAGGTAAGTCCTGTAGCCCAAAGTCCGAACATAGCGCCCATTAAACCAAGTGGTACGGTAAGCATGATGACGAACGGATGCATAAAGCTTTCAAACTGTGCTGCCAGTACTAAAAAGGTAACAGTGAGTGCAAGTATAAATACGTAGGTCATCGCTGATGCGCCTTCGTAATAAAGCTGCGACTCGCCTTTGTAATCTACGGCGCCATCTATATCGTTTTCTTGCGCGGCTACTTCGTTTAAAAAGTTAAGCGCTTGCTCAAGCGTATAACCGTCGGCTAAGTTGGCGCTTAATGTAATTGCGCGCATACGGTTGTATCGGTTTAAGCGCGATGCGGTTGCTTCTTCTTTTAAGCTGATAAGGCTATCAAGTGGGACTAGTTCACCGCTTCGTGATTTAAGATATATATTTGAAATGTCAGTAGGGTTAGTAAAGTCTTCTTTAGTCCCTTTTAAAATTACATCGTATTCTTCACCACGGTCAATAAAGGTTGTAACACGGCGCTGGCCAAGCATTGTTTCAAGTGTACGGCCTACATCAGATACAGAAACGCCTAAATCAGCGGCCTTGTTTTTATCTATGCTGACTAAAAACTGCGGGAAGGTTTCTTTATAATCATGATCGATTCTTACTAAACCTGGGTTTTGTTCAGCACGCTTAATTATACGGTCACGCCAATCGGCAAGTTGTGCATAATCATTACCTTGCAATACAAACTCAATAGGGCGAGATGAACCACCACCGCCAATACCACGGCGCATAATGGCAAATGCACGAACATCGGTAACTTCTTGCATTTTACCGCTTATTTCGTCCATTACTTCCCATGTTGAGCGTTTGCGTTTATCCCAATCGGCCATACCAACAATAGCAACACCGCCGCTGCCACCCCAGCCAGGTACTCGAACAAGTACGCGACTTAGCTCACCTGCTTGCGAGTAAGGCATTAAGCGTTCTTCAATTTTAGCCATATTAGCGGCATTATTTTCATAACTTGCGCCCTCAGGGCCGCTCATCATAATAAAGAACGTGCCACGGTCTTCTTTTGGCGTTAGCTCAGAGGGGACTTGTAAAAACAACGAGTAACTAACAAAGCCCGCTAATAATAGGCTCACCATTAAACCCCATTTACGGGTTATGTTGGTGGAGAGTGAATTACGGTAACTTACTTCAATTTTAGTAAACTGGCGGTCCATCCATTGGCTAAATTTATTTGGTTTGTCTGATACTTTAAGTACTTTAGAACACAAGGCTGGTGCGAGAGTCAGCGCTGTAACACTTGAGAAAAATACGGCAGCACTTACCGCCATTGCAAACTCAGTAAATAATGCCCCTATACGGCCATCCATAAACACCAATGGCACAAACACCGATATTAGTACAAGCGTGGTTGCGACAATGGCAAAACCAACTTCACGCGCACCTCTATATGCAGCTAGTAATGGCGGCTCACCCAGTTCAATACGACGGTGAATGTTTTCAAGCATTACAATGGCATCATCTACTACTAAACCAATAGCCAGTACTAAGGCAAGTAAAGTTAGTAAGTTGATTGAGTAGCCCATTGCTAATAAAAACATAAAGCTACCAACAAGTGCGACCGGTACGGTAACCGCAGGAATAAGCGTTGCTCGTATATTGCCTAAAAACAAAAATATAACGAGTACGACTAAACCCATAGAGATGGCAAGTGTGCTGTAAACTTCACTAATTGATTCTTTAATAAATACAGACGAATCGTAGCTGTCTTGAATTGTGGTGCCTTCAGGTAGGTTACGTTTGATTTTTTCAAGTTCACTGCGTGCGTTATCTACTACGGTAAGCGTGTTTGCTTTAGCTTGTTTTACAATTCCTAGGCCAATCATGTTGCGCCCGTTACCACGAAATAAGCTTTCGTCATCGGCAGCTTCTAATTTTACGTCGGCAACTTCACCTAAACGCACTAAATAACCTTCTTCACCACGTTTAATAACAAGGTTTTTAAAATCGCGCTGATCTTTATAACTACGTGCGGTACGCACGGTAAAGTCGCGATCTATTGATTCTATTTCGCCGGCAGGTAATTCAACGTTTTCTGTACGCAGTGTATTTTCAATATCGCTCGAGGTAATGCCACGTGCAGCCATTGCTTGGCGGTTTAGCCAAATTTTCATGGCGTATTGGCGCTCACCACCAATACGCACGTTAGATACACCATCTACAACGGCTAAACGGTCAACGATAAAGCGCTGTGCGTAATCAGAGAGCTGTAACGAGTCCATTGTTTCGCTGTTTAATACAAACCATGCGATTGGGCTTTCATCACTATTTGACTTAGACACTTCTGGTGGGCGTACCTGATCGGGTAAACTATCAAGTGCACGTGCTACACGTTCGCGTACATCATTAGATGCGGCATCTATATCGCGGTTAATATCAAACTCAATGGTAATGTTTGAACGCCCATTACGACTAGATGAGTTTATACTTTTAATGCCTTCAATACCGGAAATTCGATTTTCTATTATTTGCGTTATTTTTGTTTCTATAATTTCGGCAGAAGCACCTGTGTATTCAGTGCTGATATTTACTATTGGTGTTTCAATATCAGGGTACTCACGAAGTGGCAGCATAGTAAATGCAACCAGACCAAAAGTAAGAAGCAGTAAATTAATTACTATGGCAAAAACGGGGCGTTTAACGCTAGTATCAGTAATTTTCACGTATTACCCCTTTACGCTTACTTTACTACCAGAGCGAATTTTTATTAGCCCTTCAGTAACAATTTGCTCGCCATCATTTAAACCTTCATCGATAGCAACCCAGCCATTATTTCTGCCAGCAACATGCACTTCAACCTTATTGGCTACTCCGTCTTGAATTTGAAAAACAAAGTGTTTGTCTTGTAAAGGGATAACCGCTTTTTCTGGCACCATTAAAGCTTGGTTACTGCTTAGCTCAAGTGCTGTATTTAGTAACATACCAGGGCGAAGTAATCCTGATTTATTAGCAAAACTTGCAGTTACTTCAACACTGCGTGTTACCGAATCAATACGCGAGCTAATATGCGTTACCTTGCCGTTAAATGTCTGCCCTGGGTAGGCATCGTTTTGGGTAAGTACTTTCATACCTATGTTTAATTGTGCTAAATATTTTTCAGGTACTTTGAAGTCAACTTTAATAATACTAATATCATCAAGTGTGGTGATTATTGTTGTGTTGCTTACGTAGGCGCCAACTGATATTTCACGCTTACCTAACAGGCCTGAAAATGGCGCGGTAATAGTCATTTCATTTAACTTTGTTTTAGCGCTTTCTAGTTGAGCTTCAGTGGCATCAACACGAGATAATTGTTCTTCAAGTAATGACTTTGCCGTTGATTGCGAGCGTGAAAGTTCGGTAAGGCGATCTAACTGGCGTTTTTCCTCACGTAAGTTAATACCGAGTTCTTTAACTGCAAGTTGCTCTTGTTGGCTTTGTAACTGTACTAATTTTTGTCCTTTACTGACTAAGTCGCCATCTTTAAAATATATATCTGTGACATAATCGTTTTGCGCACTTTTTATATAAATAGCTTGGTTTGCACGTGCACTACCGATGGCCTCTATCATCACTGCGTTTTCCTCAGAGGTAACAGTATGAGCCGTTACTTGGGTAGACATTTGTGATGAATCGGCTTGTTCGCCGTGGCTAGCGGGTAAATATAAATAAACGCTAAATATTAGAAGTAACGTAATAATAAATGGAAAAAGTGCTTTACCTGATTGTCTTGAGTACATTGATTTCATACCTGAAAATGAATTGTAAGTATTGTACGAAATAAGACCGTGAAAAGACGGTTATGTATCTCATAAATTTGTGCGTTAAGCGTAAAAGTAAATAAGATTTATTCATTGTTCCTATTTTGTTGAGGAAAAAGCGGTAATGTATGAAATTTAAAACTAGCTGTAACTTATGTATAACAACAAGAAAGGTCATAATTTGGGGCATTATTATGTTTGTTTTTTATATGGTGTTTTACCAATATGGATAAATCTGACAATGTCATTAAGTTTCGGGCACAGGGCGCGCGAAACGCAATTGAGGCGATTGTTGTAGGTGCTATAGGCTTAGTCTTTATTATGTTATTTAATTTACTGAGGCCGGGTGAGATTAGCATACTTGAAATATTTTTAGTGAGCTTGTGCCTTGTGGCTATTTTTATTGGATTTTTAAAATCTCAAGAACCATACCATAGCCTTATATTAAGCGAATCTGAGCTCGTTTATTGCCACAAGTACGGAGCTTGGTGTATGCCTCATAGTAACTTTCATCACAGTGGAATACCCAAAGTAGAAGATGGCTTTGACTATTTAGAATTAAATGCGGTTGGCGTTAAGGTAAATGATATAGACGACTTTTTATCAAGCATAGCGCCTAGAATTGCAGGGAAATTATTAATAGAGCAGCGTAATTTATTTATGCAAGTTGTTCAAAAACATTGCAAAAATGGCAATTGCCCATCAGAATGGTTAATAGAAGATACACATTACACCTCCCATAAAGGGATAAGCTATACTGGGCTTATAGCCATGTTTGCTAATAGAACTAAGCACCTTCAGCAGCTAACAGGTTACGATTTATTATTGCCTGCCAGCGTGTTAGATAGAGATATTTGGGCATTTAGTGCTAACTTAAATAAGTGGAAGCGCGAGCCTAGTCAGTTTATAGCGTCGCAGCTTAGTAATTAAGCTACGACTGTAGGAAAGAAAAATGAGTCAAGAGAGAGCCTTTTTAAAAAGTGGTCGAAACACCATAATACATAAAGATAAAAAGCATGATTTAGTGATTGTAAACTCTGAAATTCATCCTCGAATTAAAGTAACGCAACATGGTCTGGAGCCATTTAAAGAAGAACTACCTAAAAACCGCCGTGATGCAAAAGAGCGTTATTTAGAAATGGTTTATGTAAGTAGCGCTGATGTATTTGGCGAAGAAAAGCAGTTGCTGTTTATTCAAGCTCTAGACGGGCGTGAATACAAAATAGATTACAGTAAAATCGGTACGAAGTTGTTTGTACGTATTCATCAAGACACATATATGTAGTACTTTAATGGCATCTTTATTGCTAGTGATTACACTATAGTAATTATTTGACATAATAAGGTGCTGCGTATGAAAGCGTTTGCTTTAATCCCCCTCATTTCTTGTAGTTTACTGAGTGCGTGTGGAGGCGGTGGCGGTGATAGCGATAATACAGTTGTTGAAACGTCTGTTAATGCTGGAGCCGATTTACAAATTATCGAAAAATCTGAATTTACCATCACAGCACAAGGTTCCCCTGCGGATGGTACCTTTTCATGGCAGCAGGTTAGCGGCCCAAGCTTAGAAGGTTTTCCGCTTGATGGCGCAGAGCAAACACTTACAGCCCCTGACGTAAAAACTGATAGTGAAATAATATTAAGAGTGAGCTATCAAAGTACAGGTAGTAGCGCTGTTAGTGACGACATTTCTATTTCAGTGAGCTCTAATAACCAACTACCTCTTGCTGTTGTTACACAAACATCTCCTGAAACACTTCCCTCTGTATACAAAGATACAGTGACTTTGAGTGCCCTAGAGTCGAGCGATCCTGATGATAATGGTCAAATTGATAGTTATTTGTGGCAATTGCTATCGGGTCCTGATTTAGATATTGAGAGTTTTAATGAATCAACTCTTAGCTTTTCTCATCCATTACTTGAAAGCAACGTGAATTTATCTTGGCAGCTAACTGTCACTGATGATGAGGGTGGCGAGGCGAGCACTCAATATTCAATGACACTCAACAAAACAAATGAGTTAGTAGATGCAAATGCAGGCGCAGATCAAAATGTCGAAGAGTTTGAGCAAGTAACGCTTGATGCTACAAATAGCGAAACCGTTACCGATACCTATAAGTGTGAATGGCAACAACTTACCGGTAATAGCGAAACATTAAGCAATAGCGACCAATGTATAACGACATTTTTTGCCTCAGATGTTGATACTGAGTCTACATTGAGCTTTGAAGTCACGGTAACCGACTCAAAAGGACGCACCGATACAGACTCTTTATTTGTTGATGTATCACCCAAAGCACTTGGACTCATCAACGATAGTGGTGTTGGTGAGTGTTATAACAATACTCAACGTATTAATTGTGAAAGTGATGACTTTCCAGCGCAAGATGCAGAGCTTGGACGCGATAGCTATGCAAACCGCTTAGATAAAGTTGGCAAAGGTAATTTAGCGTTTGATTACACTAAACTTAATGAGTTTGCTGATGAAGTTGGTGATGATAGTAGTGACTTTACCTGTATACGCGATAATGTTACTGGGCTTGTATGGGAGGTGAAAAGTGTGGCATCTGGCACGGTACCAAATACTTCGTTACGTGATGGTCAAAATCATTACTTTTGGGATGTAGGGAATACGACTTTTACCGATACCAGTACAGCCAATTCAACGTGTCCGGACAATACAAGTTGTGGAGTACAAAGTTATATAAACGAAGTTAATGATTTAGATTTTTGTGGTGGTACAAACTGGCGATTACCTACTTATACAGAGCTTTTGGGCTTAATTGATTACGGTAAACAAGGGCAAAGTATATTAATTGATGAGGCATTTTTTCCTAATATGCCAAGTGAAAGTGCATTAAGCCATTTACGTTACTGGACCTCACAAACAGCAGCTGATGGTACCAGTTTATCTCAAGCGTATATCATTGATATGAGTGATGGTAACGACCTTGCTTATCCAAAAGAAAATACTGCTTATGTACGTTTAGTTAGAAGTCGTTAGGAGAAAATAATGAAATTTAAATTACTCTATGCACTAGCAACTATAAGTTTGAGCTTTAATATTGCAGCGGCGCAAACGTGCTACGACGGTGCAGATACCACAACACCGACAGATAGATTTACCATAAATGCAGATGGCACAGTGTCTGATAGTGAAACAGGCCTTATGTGGCAACGCTGTAGTTATGGGCAAACTTATAATACAGAGACACAACTTTGTGAAGGTTCAACACCTTCTCTTACTTGGCAAGAGGCACTACGCGGTGCTAAAAATGATACAACCGCAGATTACGATGATTGGCAAATGCCTAACATTAAAGAATTGGCGAGTATTTTAGAGCACAGTTGCACAGAGCCGAGTATTAATGAAGACGTATTTTTGGGCACTAAGCTTCAAAACTATTGGTCAAATACATCGGGTGTAAGCACAATGAGCTCAGCGTGGGTTTATCAATTTGATAGTGGGTTGAATAGCTTACATGCTAAAACCAGTAATGTGTATTTACGGTTAGTGCGCTACGAAGAGTAAAATGCATACTAAGATTAGACAGACAAAAGTGCAGCCTTAAAACAGCTGCACTTTTTTGTTTTACATAAATTTACGTTATTTCAATAATAAAGCGCTTACAACGTTGTCACTCAGCGCATTTTTTTGCCATTATAGGCCGTGATTTAATTACGAAGGAACATCACGGTGTATTTAAGCTATTTTGGCCTGAACGAAAAACCTTTTTCGATCTCGCCCAACCCTCATTACTTATTTTTAAGTGAACGACATAAAGAAGCCTTAGCACACCTTACCTATGGATTAGGTGAAGACGGTGGTTTTGTATTATTAACAGGTGAAGTAGGTACAGGTAAAACAACAATTACCCGCAGTATGTTAGAGCAGCTTCCTGAAAACACTCAAGTAGCGATGATCCATAATCCAGCGCTTTCAGAGCTGGAGTTATTAGCCAGTATTTGTGATGAGCTCAACATTAGTTACGATGTTCATAATGCGACGCTTAAAAGTCTTACCGATATTATAAAAAAGCATTTAGAGACTAATAATAAATCGGGCGGGCACACTATACTTATTATTGACGAAGCACAATTACTTGCCCCTAACGTGCTTGAGCAATTACGTTTGCTGACAAATATAGAAACCGATCATAAAAAATTATTACAAATAGTATTGGTTGGTCAACCAGAGCTGCAAGAACTTTTGAAGCGCAACGAATTAAGGCAACTTGCCCAGAGGATAACGGCTCGTTACCATTTATTACCACTTACGCAAGGCCAAACAGTCGCTTACATAAAGCATCGGTTACATATTGCAGGGTGTGATAAAGGAATCTTTTCGATGGATGCCATGCAAGCTGTTCATCAATTAACTGGCGGTGTGCCACGATTAATGAACTTGGTCTGTGAGCGTGCTTTAGTTGGGACTTTTGCAAAGCAGCAGTTGATAGTTGATAGCGATATAATAAAAAAATCAGCCCATGAGTCATTACCCATGGATTTTGTCGCACCGGTTAACGAAGCTAACAAAGCAACGTCATTTGTACCCTATAGCCTTGCATTCGCTGCTTTATTTGCCGTAGGCATTGGGCTTTCATTTATTTTATAGTTAGGTAAGTTATGTCTTATTTATTAGATGCGCTAAAGCAGTCGCAGCAATCAGATATGAGTGCTGAACAGTACGACTTACAATCTGAGCAGTTAAAGCAACAGCAAGCACTTAAGCGTTATAGACGATTAGCATTAGTATTTGGTACAAGCTTAGCTGCTTTTATTGCGGTAGCGGGTGGCTTTACCGCCGGAAAGTGGTTTCAAAGTACGACTTTATTAAACGCAGCGGAACCCGCTGTAATTAAGGTGGTGGAAAGCGAAAAATCATCGCCTAACAAAGACGTTAAAGAGGAAGATGCTGAAGCTGAAAAACAGCAAGTAGCTAAGTTGGAGCCTGCTAAAGTAGCTCCAACAAATACTGCAACGATTGAAGGGCAACTTGTGCATGTGCAAACCCCCAATGGTGTACAGCAAATGTTATTAACCCCAAATGGTCAGTATATTCCTATGCCGTCGAGCCAGGTCACGAGCGCAGCAGGTTATAATCAGCAAAACATGCAACAAGTAATGCCTGTTCAAAATTATAATCAGCCAGCGTTTAACCCACAAAGTAATTACAATCCAAATAATGCACAAAACACTGCGGTATTTGGGCAAAATCAAAATACCGCATCGGCTCAACTTGATATGAGTAAATATAAAGTATTGGGTAAGCCAATTAATGGCAGCACCCAATCTCAACAGACGAGTGACCCTGAGCTTGATGCTGTGCCTACAACTCTTAAAAATGCATTTGCGCAAGCTATACAAGATGTCGAAAAAAACCAAGATTATGAAGTTACTCAAGCGTCAAAAACGTCATCACGTGTTGAGCCTGTTGAGTTATTACCTGATGGTTTGCAATCAATGTTACCTAGTATTAAATATCAAGCGCATATATATTCATCGAGTGCTGATAAACGTTGGATCAAGCTAAATGGCCGAGAATTACACGAAGGAGAAAGCATAGGAGCTCTAACAGTCACAGAAATTACACCTGAGCAAAGTGTGCTAGATTTTGATGGTTATGAGTTTAGCTTAAAAGCTTTGCAAGACTGGCCGCAGTAAGCGCTTAGTTATCATGTTGAGAGCTCGGTAGAATATTGAGCTCTCAATAGTGCTTAGGATAATATTGAATTTTTATAAAAGCGTTCTAAATCAATGTTATATTCTTTAGGTTTAATCGCTGACTCAAGAGTGTCTACAGTTTTTTTATTAGATAAATCAATATCTTTTACTTCGGTGTAGCGGCTATGCTTAGCGCTGTAAAATGTTTTAACGACAGGTTTTAGTGGTGCCCCCGGATTACTCTCGGTGACCAAACCCACTCTTTGACTCGATAACCTTACAAGCGTTCCTACCGGATGGATGCCAATACATTGAATAAATTTATTAAGCAGCACAGGATCAAAGCTATCAGGGCACCCGTCTTTTAATATTTTAAACGCCTTTATTGGCTCCATGCCTGCTTTATAAACACGTTCTGCGGTAAGTGCATCATAAACATCTACAATTGACGCCATACGCACATACTGACTTATCTCGTCACCTTTTTTACCAAACGGGTAGCCTTTACCATCGAGTCTTTCGTGGTGCATACCTGCAATATCTACCGCGATCCCTGTTAACCCAGAGTCTTCTAATATCTCTTTACTGAAAAGCGAATGCATTTTCATTATTTTAAATTCGTCGTCTGTAAAGCGCCCAGGTTTGTTTAGCACTTCATCAGGGATTTTTATTTTACCAATGTCGTGTAATAGTGCGCCGGTAGTCAGCTCAACAATAGTGTCTTTCTCTATATTTAAGTGTTTTGCAAAAATACCCATTAATATTGATACATTAATTGAGTGCTCAAGTAGGTAGGCATCTTTTTGGCGCATTTGGGTAAGGCAGGCTAGGGCATCTTGATTTCTAAAAACAGAATCCATAAAGCCACTTGCCAGTTCTCTAAACGGCCCTATATCTATATCACGGCCAGCTTTTATATCTTTAAATGCTTTTATTTGCAGTGTTTTTGCTTCGTCATAAAGCTTTTTTGCTTTTCCCATTTCTTGCTCAGCGCTGTTTATTTTTTGCCAAGGATCACGCTTTATTTTTGTTGTAGGTGTAGCGATAGGATCTTTTTCAGGGACTGAATCAATGAGGGTTTTATCTGGGTCAATTTCTACTTCTAAAATACCTGCTTTTATCAGGTTATTAATACCAGCTTGAGTTTTAACCCAGCCTTGGTTTTTAATTTTAATACTGCCAGTTTGTTTGGTAACGCTTTGCACAAACATACCTGGGACTAACTTAGTAATAGGAATGGTTTTCAATTTTACGGCTTCAGTTGTTAATCTACTTTTAAACTAACAAACTTATACGTAACGACCAAATAAAAAAGGCACTTTACAGTGCCTTTTTTTATTTTTTAGTGAAAAACTATTAGCTTAATTATTCATCATCTTCAACAAGCGTCATTAGCGAGGTATTACCGCCTGATGCTGTTGTATCAATACTAATTGTTTTTTCAGTAATTAAGCGCTTGATTAATGTATCGTAATACTCAGAGCTAATTACCGGTAAAATTGCGCCTTTACGCTGTGCAAGCTGTTGGCTGAAGTAGCCTAAACGAGACGAGCGAGCGGCAACTACCGCACCAGCTAAATGAGGGTGAGCTAAGATAGCTTGTAACTGATTAGGTTTAGCTACTTGGAAAACACCTTCAGCAACACCTGTAGAGATAAATTTATCTTTAAAGGCAACAGCTTCATCGTAAAACAGCTCAGACGCTACAGTAATTACCGTATTACCTGCGGCAATAGCGGTAATGATAGACAATGCCCAGAAGTTAAATGATGTGCTCTTATCTGCATAACACACTACACAACCACGCGCTTCTAGATGAAGTGTATTAGACTCACCCGTTGGCCCTGGCAGGGTAGTAAATTTACGCATGTGCTTTTCAAGGCGGTTAAGCTGTGCACGAGCTTCTGATAATGTTAATGCTAAATCGTCTGCTAAATCGTCGATAATTTCTACCGTCGCGATTTTAGCAAGCAACTGACGTACAGCCGAAACTCGGTCGTTTAGTGGTGTTGCACGCCAGATTTTTTCATCGCGCATTGAGTTAGCCATTAGCTTTTTAACTTGCTCATTTGCACCGCTGTAGTGGTGTAAATCAAGCTCATCTGGCGTCAGGTTTGTCATTTGCACGTTATCTGGTGATGCCTTTTCTTTTACTAAACGTTGAAGGTAGTTAGGGCCACCGGCTTTAGGGCCAGTACCTGATAAACCACGGCCACCAAATGGTTGCACACCAACAATAGCACCAATCATGTTTCGGTTAATGTAAACATTACCCGCACGTGACATTTTAGCAAGGTACTCACAGCGCTCTTCAATACGTGAATGTACACCCATTGTTAAGCCATAACCTGTGTTGTTAATTTGATCCATTACATCATCAAGTTCGCTCGATTTAAAGCGAACAATATGAACACATGGGCCAAATACTTCACGCTTAAGTACTGATAAATCTTTGATTTCGTATAAACGAGGTGCAAAAAAGTATGCGCCATTTTGAGTGTTATCCGGAATTTTACACTCGTAATGAAGTATAGAGTTACCTTTTAAGTACTCAACGTGCTCGTTTAAGTTTTTAAGTGCTTTTTCATCAATTACCGGACCAACATCAGTTGATAGTAACGATGGGTCGCCAATGTGTAGCTCAGCTAGGGCACCTTTAAGCATTTCGATAATGCCATCTGCTACGTCATCTTGAATGAATAAAACACGAAGAGCAGAACAACGTTGCCCAGCACTTTGAAAACCAGAACTGATCACATCGTCAACTACTTGCTCAGGAAGCGCCGTTGAGTCAACAATCATACAGTTTTGGCCACCTGTTTCTGCAATTAACGGTACTTGAATATCGTTACGTGCAGCAAGTGTTTGAGAAATTAATGTGCCTGTTTCAGTAGAACCTGTAAACATAACCGCTTGAATGCGTTCATCAGGAACAATTGTTTTGCCTACTTCAGAACCACGAGCAATAACCGGTTGAACAACATGCTCAGGTAAACCAACAGACAGCATTAGTTCAATAGCACGAAGGGCGATTAAACTTGTTTGCTCAGCAGGCTTTGCAATTACAGTGTTACCTGTAACTATCGCAGCGGCAACTTGGCCTAAGAATATTGCAAGCGGGAAGTTCCACGGGCTAATACATAAAATAACGCCACGGGCTTCAAAACGCTCATCTTGCGATAGCTCCTCAGCGCGCGCCGCGTAGTAACGGCAAAAATCAACCGCTTCACGTACTTCATCAATACCATCTTGCGCTACTTTACCTGCTTCTTTAATACAGATGGCAACAAGTTCGTCGTGATGACGCTCTAAGATATCAGCAACGCGACGCAGTAAGTTAGCTCGCTCTCTTACTGGTGTTTGTGACCATGATTCAAGTGCAGCTTCAGCGTTAGCCAGTAATACTTTCATCTCTTCGCCAGTTTGCAATTTAACGTGGCCGATGATTTCTTTGTGATTTGCTGGGTTTTTAACAGCTAATGAGCCTTCAGGTACTTGGCTTTGCTCAATTAAGTGCTCGTTAAACCATGTTTCAAGATTCTCTTTGAAAGGGGTAATAACGTTAATGTCGGTTAAATCCATGCCTTTAGAGTTAGCACGTTCTTCACCGTATAAATCAATTGGCATTTTGATTTGCGTATTGTACTTGTTACGCAAGCCTTGCAATGTTTCTACAGGGTCTGGTAGTAATGATTCAACAGGTTTTGTTGTATCTACAATGGCGTTTACAAATGATGAGTTAGCACCATTTTCTAACAAACGACGAACAAGATACGCAAGGAGGTCTTCGTGTTGACCAACTGGGGCATATACGCGGCATTGAATTTTTTCTTCGTTAACGATTTGGTCGAATAATGACTCACCCATACCGTGCAAACGTTGAAATTCGAAACCTGTGTTGTCGCCTTTGGCTACTTCTAAAATAGTCGCGGCAGTGTAAGCGTTATGTGTAGCAAATTGTGGATAAAGCACATCGCGCGCTTCAAGCATTTTAATAGCACACGCTTTGTAAGAAACGTCTGTTGTTGCTTTGCGGGTAAATACTGGGTAGTGATCTAAACCATCTTGCTGTGTGGTTTTGATTTCAGTATCCCAGTATGCGCCTTTAACTAGACGTACCATCATCTTGCGACCAACGCGGGTTGCAAGGTCAGTTAGCCATTCAATTACAAAAATAGCGCGTTTTTGATAGGCTTGAACCGCTAAGCCAAACCCTTGCCAATCACCAAGATCTTCATCACTGAATACCGCTTCAATTACATCTAATGAAATATCTAAACGGTCTGCTTCTTCTGCATCAACGGTAAAGCCGATATCGTATTTTTTAGCGGCAAGAGCAAGTTCTTTTAACTTAGGGACTATTTCTTCCATCACACGGTCTTTATGAGTGAACTCATAGCGCGGATGAATAGCAGAAAGCTTAACTGAAATGCCAGGGCTCTTAATTGGACCACGACCATTGGCCGCTTTACCAATTGAGTGTATAGCATTCATGTAGCTGTCAAAGTAACGCTTCGCATCTTTCATTGTGCGCGCGCCTTCGCCTAGCATATCGTAAGAATACACATAACCTTTTTGCTCTGTTTCGGCAGCACGTTCAATTGCTTCGTCAATGGTACGACCCATTACGAATTGCTTGCCCATAATTTTCATAGCAAAGTTTACAGACTTACGAATAACTGGCTCACCTAAACGACCAATGGTCTTTTTAAGCATGCCGAACTGTTGTTCTTTAGTTTTGTCTGTGTAGTTAACCATTTTACCGGTAACTAATAATCCCCAAGAAGATGCGTTTACAAATAAAGAATCGCTGCTTCCTAGATGAGAGCTCCAATCACCTTTGGCTAACTTGTCACGAATAAGTACATCTTGAGTTGCTTTATCTGGTACGCGAAGCAGTGCTTCGGCCAAACACATTAATACAACGCCTTCTTCACTAGAGAGTGAAAATTCATTTAAAAGCGCATCAACACCGCCTTGCCCATCTTGCTCTTTACGAATGTTCAAAACAATCTGGCGGGCTCTTTCCCAGGCACGACTTCGTGCTTTTACGCCTACTTCTGCAAGCGGTAAAATATGATCAATAACTGCATTTTCATCTATGCGGTAGAAGTCACGGATTCTTTGTCTGATAGGACAAGTAGTAGTTAAATCGCCGTTGAATAACATAAGCAACCCTCAGGATGTTAAGAATTAAAGTAAAATTAATTACCAATAAATTACCAGTGATATTGTGAGTGCATTCTAATTAAAATTCAGCAGAATATGCTGGTTAAATTTCGCGATTTACGATAATTTACAGGGTATAAATTTAACTTATCCGCATAAAATTCTGTTATGACAATTCCAAATAGATTACGCATGCTAGATCGCATTGATTTAGCCATACTAGACGTTCTTCAAAAGAACGGCAGAATTTCTAATGTTAACCTCGCAAAACAGGTTAATTTGAGTGCCAGCCCGTGCCTAGATCGGGTTAAACGATTAGAGCAAGAAGGGTATATTGAAGGCTATTATGCCAAGCTTAGCGAAGCTAAACTTAATCAGAGCTTAGTAGCGCATGTTCAAGTATCGCTTGTTGCTTCAAATACAGCTGTATTTAAAGTATTTAGAGAGCACATATTAAGGATAGAACAAGTAGTCGAATGTGACATGGTTGCTGGTGGTTATGATTACTTATTAAAAATTCGCGTTTCTAATATGGAAGAATATAGACAAGTTCTTGGCGACTTAGTAGATATTCCCGGCGTGGGTACTCATCATACTTATATGGTGATCGAAAAGATTAAAAAGGATGAAGGATTGTTAATCGATATTTAAGCTTTTCTCAAGTCATAAAAAAACCGCAATTGCGGTTTTTTTATTTTAGTAGATAAATGCTATACCAAATAGTTAGTACATCACCTTATACATAATTTATTACGACCTTCCGACTTCGCTCTGTATAAGGCAGTATCCGCCGCGCATATTAATGCCTCAGATGTTCTGTATTGATTATTGTATTCACACGCTAAACCCTGACTTACACTTATTTTTACATTCGCTGGTAAACCGAGATCTCTAAAATTAATGTTGAGTATTTTTTCTTGAATACGCTTAGCAATCATTTGTGCATTTGAAATGTGCGAACGAGGCAGCACAACAGCAAACTCCTCACCACCATAGCGTGCTACTAAACTGTCTTTAGATGGTAAGCACTCTTCAATTGTACGAGCGACTTTTTGAAGGCACTTATCACCTTTTACATGGCCAAAGTTATCGTTAAATAATTTAAAGTAATCAATATCAATAAGTATAAAGCTAAGAGGCTGCTTGTTAACTATGCACTCTTGCCAATTTTTAATGATGGTTTTTTCTAAAGTACAGCGATTAGCAATACCAGTGAGATGATCAAGTCTGGCTACGTTTTCCAGTACTTTGTATTTTTTAACGTGCTTTGAAATATCATGCATTATACAAATAAAAAGTGGGGTACTTGCGACTACCGATTCGGGTAAACATGATATAGATAACTCAACATCTAAACAGTTACCATTGTTTTTTCTTATTTTAACTTCTTTCGGACCATGATTGAGTGGTGTTTGATAGTTGTTTTTCCAACTTTCAAACATGTATTTATAGTCATCGCGATACTGTTCTTGTAAACAATCTTGCCATTTTTTACCTATTAATGAATCAGACGTTACATTGAAAAAACGTGCTGCTACGGGATTGACTGATTCAAACACCCCATCTGCATTAACAATAAAAATAGCATCGGCCATGACATTAGTGACATTAATAATTGCGCTTATTTTTTCATTGTTAACGGTATTAGAAATGCTGCTGATTAATGCAGATACAGCGCTGTCGGTGTTGTTTGCTTTGCTATTTTCATTATTGTTAGACATGGTGTTGCTCATTTTTATTGTTAATGAAACTTTATGTCTAGCAGTTTATTCAATTTATCGTTTTTAAACCTTTCGGTAACCTTCTGATTTAAGTTGTTGTTATTTAAGTTTATTTAAGTTTATTTAAGGGGCGTTTTTAAATAAATTACACCGCAATTAATATGCCTTTGCAATTTAAAAATAAGCATTACTAATTAGAGTTCTTTTTCATTCTTAACTTGAGGATCAGCGCTTTCATATTTATTGCCATTACACTCAACGTTAAAGATTAAGCATACAGAGCCATTATTTTCATCTGTGTCGGTAATGATAATTGTGTGGCCGTTGTCACTTACTTTATAGCTGAAGTCTTGGGCGCATGGTTTTTGTGTGTCGATATTGGTGATAGTAGCGCCAGTAAATACGAAACCATTTTGAATTGTGGCATCGTCTAAATTGTAGTTGCCAGCGGTTTCAGTTCTTACAACACCACCGCCAGTAGCGGGTTCGCCATTTTTTGTATAGCTAAAAATAGCTTCACCGTTGTTAAGTTCAATATTTACTTGAAAGTCGACATTTTCTAGGGTGTTATTCATATCATTTCCTTTATGAGTAATTATAGTTGGAAGTTCGTAATGCCTAATTTAACTAGGCTTGTTTTTATTTCTGATATCTCGTCTTCTCTGTTTAAACAGGTATAAGCTTGTACTAGTGGGTATGTTATTTTTACGCTCTGACTTATTTTTGCAGCTTCAGAAATTGCTTTGATAGCACTTAAGCAAAATTGCTCTCGCTGTTTATTAGTTGTAGCTAAGTTTGCTTTGATTAAGTTTATTCTTGTATATACTAAGTAATCACCAGTTTTAGTTAGGCTGGCTAATTGATGTTTGTAGTTTTCATTATTCTCAAGCTCAGTTAATAACTCCTGCGCTTTGAGTGGTGATTGTCTATTTATAAAATATTGAATCAGTGTAATTTGTGTATTAATAGTGCTGGTATTTTTAAAATTTTGAGATTTTAAAAAATTAATTATTTTTTCAATTGTTGAGTCAGTAGCTTCATCAGTAGATAGCATTAGTGAATGTGCTAAAGAGCGATAATACATAAGCTGAAATTTATTGTTTTTTGGATCTTGTACTAAAGCTTCATTGATAACTTGATTAGCCAAGCTGGCTTTTTTATGGGCCATCCGTTTATCACTCAAATAGCTCAGTAAATAACTTTGTTGCATATATAGGTTTGCTGACGTGTAAAAAAGGCTTGCATCACTAGGGTAGTCAGCAATCAATTTTGTGATTACGTCAACTGCACCTTCCAATATATTAACTGCTTCATTAAAGTTACTTAGCTTCTCTTCTGTTTTTGCAAGCCAACTAATCGTATCGGATTTATCTCGAAGTAAATCTTTGTTATTAGGTTTCAGTTTAAGCGCTTTATTTTTAAGTAAAAGTGACTCTGCAAAGTTCTTTTTTGCAGCGCTGTAGTTGGATTTTTCTATGTATAAAGAACCTAAAGAATTAGATGAATACGATAATTCCATAATGGAGTTAAAATCATTGGCTGCCAGCGCATACATTTTTTTACTGTAAGCGTGGTATTTTTTAAACATTTGCTCAGTAGCTTGATGATCATTTTGATCATAAGCTAATTGACCAAGCCAAAAGGCATTGGCACCTGCAAGCGTTAGTAGCTCTAAGTTATTAGGCTGTATTTTTAATAATGCCTCAAGGCGGGTGCGGGCGTTTTCAAAGGCGGTAAAGGCTTCATCAGTTTTACCTCGGGAATAAGCTACTTCACCCATTGCTTCGAGGGTTTGTGCGTACTGAAAACGGTTGTTAAATTGTGCTTTATTATCGCTAAAGCTAAAAAGTGAACTTGAATCGTCAGTTTGATTAGTAAAATACTCAAGTGCTTTATTACTAATACCATCAAGTAAGTCCATACGTTCAACGCTACGTAATTTATCGGCAAAGTCGCCGACCATAAACCCTAGTAAGCTTTCGGCCTCAAGCTGCTTGTTTTGCGCATGCTGTTGGGCTTTAAAACTAATGAAGCTCATCAATAACGCGGTAAATGTAAGTAAGCACAATAAAGCAACGGTCACTCGTTTTGCTCTTATTTTTGTTTTTATTTTGTTTACAGAGCTTTTGATAAGAGCATGCTCGTTATCATCTAATTTAAACAGTTTGTCGTTAAGTAATAGCTGCGCTTCTTGTAGTGGTTTACCTGGCGCTAGGAGGTAAGCACTACTTTTGCCTTCATCTACCCAATTTCGTGTTTGATGTTGTAAACGACTTTTTATTGCTAAGGCATCTTTATGGTCATTAATCCATTGTTTTGCGCGCGGCCATTGACGCAATAATGCCTCGTGAGCAAGACTAAAACAGGCTTCTTGGTTTTGTAAATGCGATACAAATAAACGGCTATCGACCATGGCTTGCACAAGCTCTTTTTGACTTGTGTTGGTTAATGTTTGCCAGCGGGCAGCGCGGCTCGTAATGGTTTTACCATCTGGGTTTAAAGTGATCAGTTGTGATAATACGCTTTTTAGTTGCTGCTGTTGCTCATTACTAAGATCAATAAATATATCTTCTGCTTTTTTGCCTATGGCGCCCTCAATACCCCCGAGTTTTGTGTAAACACTGTGCAGTAGCTCGTTATTATCACTGCGCTGTAAGTACAGCTCTTGCAATGTGTATTGCAGCATGGGCAATGCATCGGGGTTATTGGCGGTATCGGCGCACAATATTTCATCCAGTGGTGTTTGGGTTTGTGGGTCATTGGAGAACGTTAAATTAGCGGTTAACGCTGGCAGGCGAATAATTTGTTGGAGTTCTTGGCGGTTTGGCGGTGTTAAATCGTAGTGCGCGCCATGAGCTTTGCCTGCCATTAAACTTGGTTGTTCAACCACTAAAGGATAAAAGTCGTTACGACACGCACTAAATACAATCACAGCTTTAGAGATTGCTAAGCGTTCAATAACCGATAAAAAATGGCTGCGTGTTTCGCTACTAAATATAGGAGAAGAAAGCAGTACTTCTAAGCGGTCAATAAATAAAAATAACTGGGGTGTTTTAAGTTTTGTAGAGGCTTTACTAAGTGCAGCTTGTATGGCGTTAATTACGCCATCTATTGCCAATTCTAGTTGCTCTGCAAGTGTTTGCGCGCTTAATCCTTCAAACACAGGCTGGTCGTTTATATCCCAATCAAGTAATGCAGAAGCTAAGTCTAGAAAAAGTCTATTTTTATGCACATCTGCAAAGTCGATCTGGGTGTAGGAAATAACACCGATGCCATTATAGCCTCGCTCATCTAGCAGTTTTGGTAAAATTCCAGCATTAACAAGCGAGGATTTACCTGTACCACTAGGGCCAAGTATTAAGCAAAAAGCACGACCGTAATTTACCTGGCTAGATATCCTTTCCAGCAGGGTAGCTATAGATTGGGTACGGCCAAAAAAAACGTGGGTATCATTTGGGTTATATGCACGCAGGCCTAAGAAAGGGGATCCTCCCTGCCATGTACTTTTAGTGCTTGGGATAGGATCTGCTAACGGAAAAGATAATTTTGCAATAATGCGGTAGCCACGTTTACGGATAGTTTCAATATAATGTGGTTCATTGGCTTTATCACCGAGCGCTTTTCTTAGCTGAGTGATAGTTTTATGTAATGGATTATCGCCAATATCAGTATTTTTCCAGCATTTATTGAGCAATTCATCGCTGCTTACAATGTCGCCATTTTGTTGACACAAATGCAATAAAACCTCCATCGCTTTGGGCTCTAACTGTTTGGCTTTACCAGTGAGTTGAATTGAGTTAGTTGAAGGTGTTACTTGCCAATCGCCTAGGTAGAAGGGGTTGCGCATCATCATTACTCATTATTGTTTTTTTATTATTAAAATTAAGTGCGTATTGATATTTATTAACACTATTTATATGGCAAATAAATCTATAACACAACTATTTGAGTTTATTCTGAGCAGAGGGGGGTAGTAAAGGATGAGCTTGCAGATATGCAAGCTCAAAATAAAAATAAATTAGCTTTCTAGGTCGGCTTTGTTAATTGTAATGACGCGTTGAGGGAATGGAATTTCAATATCAGCGTTATTAATTGCTTTATAAACACCACCGTTAATAGCCAGTTTGGTTTCGATAATTTTAGTAGTAGGCACCCAATATCGGTAGCTTATTGTAACACCGCTATCGGCGAAGCGTTCAATACCCACTTGTGATAACGGATTTTGTGCGACTAATTCATGTGCTTTAAGTACGTCTTCAATGAGGCTAATCGCGTTATCAGAGCATGCACTATAAGCTATATCTATTTCACCTTTGACCAATGAGTAACTAAATGAGTTATGAAGTATTTCACCCACTATGTGCTTATTTGGAATGGTGATTTCTACTTTTTCTTCATTGATTAAAATAGTGTAGCCAAGCTCAATTGTTTTAACTTGGCCGCTTACATTTTTAACTTCAATAGTATCACCAACAACAAAAGGTCGCGTGGCTATAATGGCAAGGCCTGCACCATAATTAGAAAGCATTCCTTGCAGCGCTAAACCAGCACCTAAAGATGCAGCACCAATGGCTGCTACAAATGGCGTAACGCTGATACCTATTTTGCCAAGTGCAATAATTATAACCATTACAATGAGCAGTACTTTTACCACGCTACTGACAAAGTTAGTGAGCGTAATATCAACGTTATGGCGGGTCATTAACGCGGCTACAAATTTGGCAAGCTTTTGTGCTATCCACAAACCAATGAGGACGATAAAAATAGCGCCAACAATTTGCATACTGTAGGTAACCATATACTCAGTAAGCATGGTGTAATATTTTTCAAATTGTTCGATTTCAGAACTGATCATAAAGCGCTCTATGTTAGGGCTATGTTGTATTTTTCCAACTATAGCAAAATGTTGACTAAAAATGGATATAACAGCGGCACTATAATCGCTGTTAATAAAGCACTTAGTGCCATTGCAACTGATGAGTAAGCGCCTACTTTTGGATGCTCAGCAATAGCAGCAGCGGTCCCAATTGCATGGCAAGCTGTGCCCATGGCAACGCCTTGAGATTCGTGATTAAAAATATTAATGAGTTTAAAAAGCATAAAACCAAATAAAGCGCCTAGTAAACCAATAAAAATAACTAAAGCCGCAGCAAGTGAGCTAATCCCTCCTAACGAGTCGGTAACAATTAAAGATATTGGGGTCGTCACACTGAGTGCGGCAACAGATGCACTTAGCTGTGCAGGTGCGTTAAATAATATGCTTAGCAAAAATGCCACAACGGTTGCGTTAACAATGCCTAAGCTACATGTTGCGACTATGAGTAATAGATTTTTTCGTACGTGTGTAAACTGCTGATATAAAGGAAGCGCTAGAGCCACAATTGCGGGCTCTAATAACCAGCTTAGTAATTTGCTGTGCGTGGCAAATTGCGTATAAGGCAAATTTAGATTAACGAGTAATAAAGCAATAATACTAATACTTAAAAATACGGGGTTGGTGAGCGATTTAAATACGCTGCTTTTTATACTTTGGTTTACGGCCCTTAGCGCTAAAAATAATACAATAATGAAAGGAATACTTAGCCACCATAAATTAGGTTGTAGCTCTGAAATAGCGGAAAAAGTAAAATCAGTCATTATTTTCTCTTCCCTTAAAGTACGCAATTACACTGCTAACAAGCAACAAGGTAGTTATAGGGACTAGCACCACAACTGAGGCTAAAAATGCCCAGTGCGACTTTATAAGGCCGAGATGTTCAATAAATCCCACGCCAGCTGGAATGAAAAAGATAGGCATAATATTTAAAATAGGGGAGGCGCATGGTTTTACATGTTGCTCTTTTACAATACCCGATAAGAGTAAAACTAATAAAATAACCATAGCGAGTAGCGGTGCAGGAAAGCTTCCATCAATAAAGTGCATAATGAGTTTAGCGCAGGCTAAACATAGTAATATAATAGCGCTACTGAGCAGATATTTCATCAAAGTGGCTCACAGAAAAGATAAGAGCTTAACTTTAACAAATCAAACTCTTTTATGCATTGTGCAATAGTCTACCAGTGCTTTGTATTTGCGTAGGTTATATCCGCTTTTCCTTTTGCTTTAGCAATTGCTTTTTTAGTGTTTGGGTTTAGCAGTAAGCGAATTTGGCTGAAAGTTTCTTTAGCGAGTATTTTTCGTTGGTTTGGTTTATAGCTAAGTTGTGTAACACGTTTAATAGCAGCAAGCGTATCGGGTGAGCGCTCAAGTAATGTATTGAGCATGTTTTGCGTGGCTTGTTGAGTATCATCGGTAAGCTGAGTAACTAAACCTAGCTCATTTGCTTGTTGTGCTGTGATTGGGTTTGCGTGGCTTGCAAGCCAAAGTGCTTGGTCACGCTTAACTAAACCGCTCATCATTACATTTGCGCCCATATCGGGGCACAAGCCCCAACGCGCTTCCATAATGGCAAGCTTGGCATCAATATGAACAATCCTGTAATCAGCACCCAGCGCTATTTGTAATCCTCCCCCTAAACAGTTGCCATCAATTTGTGCAATAACAGGCACACTCAGTGACTGCCAGCCTAATACTACTTTTTGCGCTAAATTTTGATTGCCAGGTAACCATTTAAGCAATAATTTTATAATATTCAATGGTGCCGCCATTACGGCTGATATATCAAGCCCTGCACAAAAATGCTCGCCATCGCCTTTTATTACTACAGCACGAATACTGCGATCTCTTTTTATGTTTTTAATGGCTTTGTTTAGCTCTACAAACATTTCAAAGCTTAATGCGTTTTGTTTTTTTGCTCTGCTAAGCGTGACGGTTGCAATGCCATTTTGTTTTTCTAGTTTTATCATTACACACTCCTCTGACCTGTTAGTTGAGCTTATGTTGTTATAAGAATTAAGTAAAGTGACGGTATTTTTTAAATAAATGGAATTTATTGCTAAAGCTGTAGTCTTAAAGGGTTAGATTTAGATGAGAAAAAGCTAAACAATTAGAACTTGAGATAATAAAATTTTTTACGTTGTTATTTTAAGCTTAAATTAAAAAAGTAATCTTGATATTCAATGGGTTAGTTAAATTGTTATTTATTGTTTGAGCTGTATGCTGAATAAAGCATGACTCAGTTACAAAAAAGTCAGTGTTTTACGCTTTTTTTTATCAAAATGATGATGAGATTTGATAATATAGCGCAACTTAAAAGCTTAAGGTTAAGCACATATGTCGGGTCCACGTTTATATACGGTAGAAGAAGCTACTCACCAAGCTTATGATATTTTTTTAGAGCTAGCGCCAAATAACTTGAGTGATAAAGATGTTGAAGACTTTAATGAGTTTAGAGAAGACCTAGGCTTTATCGAAGAAGACGAGCCAGACGATCAGTGGCAAGATTTTGTTGCCCTTGAGATTGAGCCAGAGCACTTTATTCAGGTGCTAGTTGGTTTAGAATTTGAAAATGATGATGTTTTGTTTGCTAAAATTTTGATTAGTCGTGATAAAGATGCTCCGTTTTGTCATATTTTATGGAAAGAGAGTGAATAAGCAATACCGCTTATTTTTTAATTGTGTGCAGAGAGAGTGTTGTGCGTAAGTATTTATTTTTAATTTTTTTAATAATTAGCTGCCCAAGTTGGGCTGTTGATCCATTTGAAGATTTTCATGAATATGGCAAGCTCTCTGATGAAGAAATTCATGAGTTACACAAAGGTGATATGCTTTACGGTGATACTGAATTTGGTTTTATTCTAAGTAAAGGTAACACCAATTCGACCAGTTTTAAGCTCAAAGGTAATTTATACCAAGATTTTGAAAAGTGGCGTAACCAATTTAAAATAGACTCTCTTTATAAGCGTGATGAGAACGATGAAAGCGGTGGCACAGATGTTACTGCTAATCGTATTTTTGTATCAGCGCAAGGTAACTATAAAGTAGGTGTTAAAAACTCCTCATTTTTTATTTACGGTGATTACGAAGAAGATGAGTTTAGTGGACTTGATTTTAAAAGCACGGTGGCGACAGGCTATGGTGCGCGTGTATATCAAGGCTCTAAAAACAAAGTAGATATTGATATAGGACCTGGTTTATACCGTTCAGTCGCCGATGAAGATTCGGATGTGAGCGAAGATGAAATTGATAAAACCGGTTATTTAGTACGTGTTGCAATGCAGTGGGAACGTTTGGTCTCTAAGCGTACTCGTTTTAATCAAGATGTGAGTATAGAGCAGTCGCTTTCAGGTCTTAATTCTCGCTTAAAATCGGAAACCGCACTGATAAGCCAAGTGATTGGCGCGGTATCACTCAAATTTACCTACATGTATCGTTATAATTCAAAACCCGAAGATGATAAACTCAAGTTTGACTCAGAGCTGAGTGCTACATTGGTATACAGCTTTTAAGTATTTATTTAATTTAGAGAATATTATGTATCAGCATAAACAGTATGCGGTGTTTATCTTTTTTGTATTAGCGTGGATTGGCGGTTTTGTGGCGCTTGCGTGGAACTTGTTAGGCGCTGATGGACCTTTAATAATATTTACTGGGATTTTAGTGCTGGTGGGCTTTTTGTTCCATGGCCTAACAGTAAAAGTAGATGATAAAAATATTAGCTGGGCGTTTGGTCCAGGCGTTGCTGGGCAAAGTATTGAGCTTAGCGAAGTAGCAGAAGCAAAAGCAGTTCAAAACTCTTACAGGCACGGTATTGGTATGCGAATTACTCATGATGGTTGGGTATATACAGTATCTGGCTTTAGTGCAATACAGTTAACGCTCAAAGATGGCACCTTGTATAGAGTTGGTACAAACGATCAAAAAGGTTTACTAGCTGCTTTAAAAGAAAAAAACGTATCTATCGCGCTGCCTAGTAAGCCAAAAGCTGAAATGGTTAAGCGTAACAATATGATATAAAAAAAGCGCCTAAGGCGCTTTTTTTATCTGTTTAGCAGTGCATTAGTGGTCGTGGCCACACCCACCTTCGCCATGTACGTGGCCGTGAGTTAATTCATCTTCTGTAGCATCACGTACTTCTAGTATTTCTACATCAAAGTTAAGTGTTATACCTGCAAGTGGGTTATTACCATCTACAATCACTTCTTCATCTTGAATATCGATGATCATTACTGATTGGTCACCATCATCTGTTGATGCACGAAATTGCATGCCAACTTCAATTTCCATACCTTCAAACATTGATTTAGGTACTGCTTGCATTAGGTTTTCGTGGCGCTCGCCGTAACCTTCTTCAGGTTCAACCTTTACGCTAAGCGTGTCGCCTGGTTGCTTGCCCAGCAAAGCATTTTCTAGGCCTGAAATTAAATAGCCTGTGCCAATGATAAAGTGTAGTGGCTCACCACCGAACGAGTTATCAATGCTATTGCCATCATTATCCATTACTGAATAATGCATTTTTACCACTTTGTTTGCCGCAACGATCATAGTCATTCCTATTTATTCATCTTCAAGAGAGTAGGGTAGAGGCAGAATGCTTAGCTCCACCTGAGGTGTGTGTTTTGCACGAAGTACCTGAGTTACATCAGTATCGTTTGGCAACACAACGAGGCCTGTTAATTTATTTGTTTGCTCATCAAAACTTTGTGCGATAAGTTTACCTGCACGGCGCCAATTTTCGCCTAATTGGGTTTCTAAATCAGGCTCTGAAAGAATCCCTTCGCTTTGCCCCGAAACGATATACATTGCACGTTTATTTTTACCAAGGTACTTCATACGGGCTACGGTTTCTTGACCTGTATAACACCCTTTTTTGAAACTTATACCGCCAATAGCATGTAGGTTTACCATTTGAGGAACGTACTCGCCAATTGCATCTGCACTTAGCTGAGGCTCACCGGCAAGCATCGCTGCTTGTTGCCAAGGGGCTTCGTTATCAAGTGTGGATACGTTATCAGGCATGCTAAATTGGTTATCAACCATTATTAAAACACGGTTATCAGCTAATTTTAGCGCTTTACCATTCGTAAAATCACACGCGCTTGCATCGCCTTCAAAGCTAATATCAAGTTGTGCCAGTACATCCGATAAATCATCACCAATTAAACCAATTAAACGCTTTGAGCATTCAGTAATATCAACTTTTGCAAATACAGCGTATTTTTTAAGTTCAGCTAATGATTTTTCAACTTCAGCTTGGCTACCCGCAAGGTAGTAGCTATCTTGGTAAGAAAATAATTTAAATACACCCCAAAGTTTACCTTTGGCGCTGCAATGGCCAGCCCACAAATAATTACTGCTGGTTAATTTATTTAGATCTTGAGTGATTTGTCCGTGCAAATAAGATAATTTATCAGCACCGCAGAGGCTAATAAGTTGATGAGATAACGGACATGCATAAACGCTCGACATAAAAACCTTCTTTGCAATATAAATGAAGTGACATAATAACGCAGTTGTTACGTATGGTACAGACAAGCGCTTATTGGTGCGGGTTTATTATTTAATGAGAGATTAATAGCTGCTAAATAGGCTTGTGTTTGTTAAACTCGAGTCAATTAAGTATGAGGTTTAAAATGGTTGAAATTCATAGTAAAGCACGTATTCGTTGGGCTTGTCGTCGTGGCATGTTAGAGCTAGATGTTTTGTTTATGCCGTTTGTAGAAGAAGCATACGACTCTTTGAGCGCAGAGCAACAGGCTATCTTTCAGCGTTTGCTAACAGAAGAAGACCCTGACTTATTTGCATGGTTTATGGGTCATGAAGAATGTAAAGACGAGCAGTTAAACGGTATGGTTTCGCTGATCTTAGACCGAGTTCGTGTATAGGTTTACGGTTACAAATAATAAAGCTGACCACAAACCAATTGTGGTCTTTTTTTGTATGCTCAGTTTTATATTATGTTTATTTTTAGATTCACTATTAGCCATGCTTTTTTGTTTAATACTAAATGCACTAGCTGGCTTGATAATGTGGCGCAAAGTATTAGCAATCCACCCAAATGAGGGAATTATAATATTAGAACCAAAGTTATTTAGATTTGAGGGCGAGAGCTTAAAAATTCAGGGTGAAATAAGTAACAAAAGCCGATTTTATGGTAATAATATATGGCTTCATATTAAAGGTTTTAGTAACAACCATTGGCTTATAATTTCAGCCAATGGCGTTAATGAGCAAAGTTATGCGCGTCTAAAACGTGCCACTGTCGGCGCAATTAATTGCGTTTTGGAGTCAAAATAGTCGGCGTTGGGTTTTCACTTTGTTCAGGGTAATCAATAGTGTAATGCAAGCCTCTGCTTTCTTTTCGCTCCATAGCACTTCTAATAATTAGCTCTGATACTTGCACTAAATTACGAAGCTCAAGTAAGTTGTTACTTACTCTAAAGTTTGCATAGTAATCGTGTATTTCTTGCTGTAGCAACTCAACTCTATGCAGTGCTCGTTCTAAGCGTTTAGTAGAGCGTACAATACCTACATAATCCCACATAAATAAACGTAGTTCATGCCAGTTATGGGTAATAACAATTTCTTCATCTGAGTTACTAACACGGCTCTCATCCCAATGAGGAAGCGCTATCGGCTCTGGTGCATGTTCAATTTTACTTAAAATATCTTTAGCTGCAGCGTGGGCAAATACAATGCACTCTAATAGTGAATTACTTGCCATACGGTTTGCACCATGTAAGCCTGTGTAAGCAACTTCACCTACAGCATATAAGTTATCGAGATCTGTTTTGCCGTTAAAGTCAGTCATTACACCACCACAGGTGTAATGCGCAGCAGGCACAACTGGGATTGCTTCTTTCGTTATATCGAGGCCTACACTTAAGCATTTTGCGTAAATAGTAGGAAAGTGCTCAATAATAAAGTCTTTATCTTTGTGGCTAATATCTAAATAAACACAATTGGCGCCTAAGCGCTTCATTTCAAAATCGATTGCGCGTGCCACTATATCGCGTGGAGCAAGCTCTTCACGGCTATCAAAGTCTTTCATAAACCGAGTTCCATCAGGGCGCTTTAAATAAGCCCCTTCACCGCGCATGGCTTCGGTAATTAAAAAGTTTTGTAGCTCTGGATGATAAAGACTTGTTGGATGAAATTGATTAAATTCCATGTTGGCAACTTTACAACCTGCACGCCAAGCCATTGCAATACCATCACCACTTGATACGTCTGGATTAGATGTATATAAATACACTTTACTTGCACCACCGGTTGCAAGAGCAACAAATTTAGCTGAAATGGTTTCTACCTTTTTAGCTTTTTTGTTCCACACATACATGCCTTCAATGTGTGAGCCTGTTTTACCGGCGCTTTTATCTGTGATTAAATCAATGGCGTTGTATTGCTCTAAAAGCGTTATATTTTTATGAATTTTAACTTGGCTGATAAGTGTTGTTTGCACCGCTTTGCCTGTTGCATCGGCTGCATGCAATATACGACGATGGCTGTGACCACCTTCACGTGTTAAGTGAAAACGCTCTTTTCCTTTGCTATCAAACTCCATATCAAAGGGTACGCCTTGGTCGATTAACCACTGTAGGCAATCGTGAGCATTGCTGGCGGTATAATGAACAGCGTCTCTATCGCATAAACCGCCGCCTGCATCGAGAGTATCTTCAACATGAGATTCTATGCTGTCGTTTTGTTTATCAAATACAGCAGCTATACCGCCTTGGGCATACAAAGTAGAACCTTCGGTAAGCGCTCCTTTACTGATCACGGTAACGTTACAATAATTAGCTAGAGATAATGCAAGTGATAAGCCTGCTGCGCCGCTACCTATAATAGCGACATCTGCAATGTGATGTTTATTTTGGTTCATGTCAGAGGTACTTTGCGGTTACAATGCTCATATAGAGCAATATTTGTTTTTAATATCTGTAGTTGTATCATATTTGTCATACTACTACGTAGTGATTTTAAAGGCTTAGCGCCGTTATTATCATCTATTTTATAAAAAAATAATATTAAGCAGAACTTTTTATTCATAAAGAGGTCAGAGTATTTGTGAACAATGACGACAATATGAATAACAAGCAAAAATCAGACATAGGAGTACCGGCTCGAATGAGCGAGCAGGAATTAGATTTAGTGCTAGTAAAAAGGGTCCAGCAAGGAGATAAAAACGCCTTCAACCTATTAGTAAAGAAGTATCAAAACAAAATTGCAGGTTTGATCTCACGTTATGTATCTAACCAAGGCGATATTGCTGATGTAGCACAAGAAGCTTTTATTAAAGCTTACCGTGCACTTCCTAACTTTAGAGGTGACAGCGCCTTTTACACGTGGTTATACCGTATTGCCGTTAATTGTGCTAAAAATTACTTAGTAGCCCAGGGGCGTAAGCCGCCAGCAAATGATATAGACGCTGAAGATGCCGAGTTTTATGATTGTGCAGATTCAATGCGATCGAATGCATCTCCTGAAAACCTACTTTTAAGCGAAGAAGTACGCGCTGTTATTTTTAATACGATTGATAGTTTGCCTGAAGATCTTAAAACCGCAATCACCCTTAGAGAAATAGAAGGGATGAGCTATGAAGAAATAGCAGTGGTAATGGATTGCCCAGTCGGGACTGTGCGTTCGCGTATATTTCGTGCCCGTGAAGCAATAGATAACAAATTAAACCCATTAATAGGCGAGTCTTAGTATGACAAAAGCACACCTTAACAAGTTAGATAACGAAGCGTTATCGGCATTACTTGATGGCGAGCAACATCTAACTGATGCAAAAATTGCAGAGCAAGATGTAACTACGTTTGGCCGTTATGCGTTAATTGGTGATGCGATGCGTGCTCAAAAAAATAATAACGACATACATATTGATATTAGCGATCGCGTTGCATTAGCACTAGAAAGCGAGCCTGTTTATGCTGACTTTAGTCAGTCAAAAACACAGCCTCAAGCAATCACTGAAACAGTACAAGATAATAAAGTAGTCGCTTTTAATTGGCGCAAACCAGTTGCTCAATTAGCTATTGCAGCAAGTGTAGCGATGTTTGCTATTGTGGGCGTTAATACGCTTCCTCAAAGTAACAATGAGCAGCAAAGTGAAATTCCATTACTGCAAACCACACCGCTAGCGGGTATGGCCTCGCCAGTAAGTTATTCGTCTGAGCCTGCGCTTGAAAATGCTGAGCAAGGTTTACGTGAACTACAGCAACAGCGTATTGGTGCGTTAGTTCTTGAGCATCAACGCCAAGCACGAGTTGCGAATTCTTTAGAAACAGCGCAAACTAATACCAAAGCGTCTGAGGAAAAAAACTAATTAAATGAAAGTAATCACTTTTGTTCTGTCGTTGGTAGTAAGCTTTAATGCATTTGCCAACGACACAAATCCTGCCAAAGATTTATTACTCAAAATGGCTAATGCCGTTCACACCCGTAATTTTGATGCCTCGTTTGTGGTTGTCAAAGGTAAAACAATGGAACCCTACCGATGGGTGCATGCTTTACAAGGTGACACCGAACTTGAGCATTTAAGTTTACTTAACGGTGCTGGGCTTGAAATGGTCCGTATCGATAATCAAGTTACTTATTTTGAACCTCAGTCTGAACCATATTCTCTAAAAACAGATTCAATAGCAGGTCCAATCCCTGAAGTACTATTTAAAGATATAGACCGCTTAAGTGCGCACTATGATTTTGTACTAGGCGGCAAAGGGCGTATTGCAGGGCGCGCAGCGCAACTTGTTCGCATAGAATCTAAAGACGAGTATAAATATAATTACTGGATTTGGTTGGATATGGAATCGTCGTTGTTACTAAAAGCCGCGTACGTTAACCATGAAGGTGAAGCCTTAGAGCAGTTACAGCTTACACATATTAGTGTGACAGAGCAGCCAGCCGGTATGCTAGTTGAAGTGCTCAATCGAAACTTTCCAACGCCTTTGCCAAACAATGCACTTATAAATGAAGATAGTACTGCCACTAATTGGGAAATCAGTTGGTTACCAGATGGCTTTGAGTTGCTAAAATCAGACAGACATAAGCTCGATTTAAATAACGAATTAACTGATTATTACTTGTTCTCTGATGGTTTTGTTGAGGTTTCTGTATTTATTCAGCGCCCATTACCAGGTAAGCGTTTAAGTGGAGCACTCACTTCTGGTGCAACGACAGTATATGTGCATAATGGCGGTAATTTTGATGTTTCGGTTGTTGGTAATGTACCGAGTATGACCGCAAAAGCGATTGCAGAGTCAGTTACCCGCGCACTATAGACGATTCCGTAAGGATTGTTATGATTGAACAAACCCTCACTGTTGTGGCCCTCGATGGCCACATTGCTCATTTAGAAGCACAGCAAAAACAAGCTTGTGAAGGCTGCAATGGTCGTTGCGGCTCACAAGTGTTTAGTAAATTATTTGGCACTGCAAAAAAAACCTTTCCTTATAAATTTGAATCCTCTGTAGAAATAGGGCAAAAGGTCACTTTGTCACTAGATGATAGTCATGTTGTTAAGCATGCTTTTGCGGTTTACATGCTACCGCTCCTTTTGAGTCTTATTTTTGCATTTGTTGCGGCGCAATTGTTTATAGCTTCCGAAGGCTGGCAGATTTTAGCTGCTGCTCTAGGTGGCGTTACTGGCTTTTTTATAGCTAAAACTCGCGTGAAATCTCTAAAGCACGATATAAAAGTTATAAAAATTCACCCAATTAGTATCCCTTTAACTCAAATAGATGGTGATTGACGCCAATTAAATGTAAAATTGGCGTTTTATACCAAAGTAACTTGGAAATACAGGGAACCGTGGTTTTTTAAATTATTTTATCTGGCTGAATTATTTAAGTTAAGTAAATATAACTTATTGTTATTCAATACATAAAATGGTTGTAACCCATCTTAAAAAGCGTAAGTACAGTTTGTTATATACAAATTTAGCTTATGGCATCCTAAAGCAAGTATTTTCAAGTCACTTAGGTATTCATATTTAGTCCATTAAAATAGAAGTATAGAATCCAGTTTATGAAGCATATCCGTAATTTTTCGATCATCGCCCATATTGACCATGGTAAATCGACCCTTTCAGATCGTTTGATCCAAGTTTGTGGCGGTTTAACCGACCGTGAAATGCAAAAACAAGTTTTGGATTCAATGGATATTGAGCGCGAACGTGGTATTACCATTAAAGCGCAAAGTGTAACGTTGAATTACAAAGCGAACGACGGCGAAACCTACCAACTTAATTTCATTGATACTCCAGGACACGTTGATTTTACGTATGAAGTTTCACGATCTTTAGCTGCTTGTGAAGGCGCGTTGCTTGTTGTTGATGCAGGCCAAGGCGTTGAAGCACAAACACTAGCTAACTGTTACACCGCTATTGAAATGGAATTAGAAGTAATTCCAGTACTTAATAAAATCGATTTACCGCAAGCGGATCCTTTACGTGTTGCAGAAGAAATTGAAGAGATTATTGGTATTGATGCCCTTGATGCAGTGCAGTGTAGCGCTAAAACAGGTGTAGGTATTGCCGAAGTTCTTGAAATGATTGTTAAAGATGTACCGCCGCCAGTAGGCGACAAAGATGCACCTTTACAAGCACTTATTATCGATTCTTGGTTTGACCCATACCAAGGCGTTGTATCACTAGTGCGTATTAAGCACGGTGAATTACGCACTGGCGACAAAATAAAAATAATGTCGAACGAGCATATACATACTGCCGACCAAGTAGGTGTGTTCACTCCTAAGCAAACCAACACCGGTATTTTAAGAACAGGTGAAGTAGGGTTTGTTATTGCTGGTATTAAAGAGATACATGGTGCGCCAGTAGGTGACACTATTACTCATCAAAAAAATGCAGCTCCACTTCGCTTACCTGGCTTTCAAAAAATTAAGCCTCAGGTTTATGCGGGTATGTTCCCAATTGCATCAGATGAGTATGAATCGTTCCGTGATGCACTTAATAAATTAAGCTTAAACGATGCGTCGTTATTCTTTGAACCAGAGAATTCAACTGCACTAGGCTTTGGTTTCCGCTGTGGCTTTTTAGGTATGCTACACATGGAAATCATTCAAGAGCGTTTAGAGCGTGAATACGATATTGATTTAATTACAACAGCACCTACGGTAATCTATGAGATAGTTACTAAAGAAGGTACATTTCAGATTGATAATCCATCTGATTTGCCTGCAGTAAACGATATTGTAGAGATTCGTGAGCCGATTGTTGAAGCTAATATTTTGGTACCACAAGAATACCTAGGTAACGTTATTACTTTGTGTATTGAAAAACGTGGTAGCCAAACAAAAATGACTTATCACGGAAAGCAAGTAGCTGTAACGTACGAGCTACCTATGGCTGAAGTGGTGATGGATTTCTTTGATAAATTAAAATCAACTAGCCGTGGTTTTGCGTCGCTTGATTATAACTTTAAACACTTTCAAACATCAGATATGGTGCGTGTTGATATTTTAATCAATGGTGAGCGCGTTGACGCACTTGCGATAATTGTTCACAGAGATGGTGCACAGTCTCGTGGTCGCCAGTTAGCTGATGCGTTAAAAGAGCTTATCCCACGTCAAATGTTTGATATAGCGATTCAAGCTGCTATCGGACAACATGTTATTGCCCGTACCACGGTAAAACAATTACGTAAAAACGTAATTGCTAAGTGTTACGGTGGTGATGTGAGCCGTAAGAAAAAGCTACTTAAAAAGCAAAAAGATGGTAAAAAACGTATGAAGCAAGTAGGTAATGTTGAAGTGCCTCAAGAAGCGTTTTTAGCTATTTTAAAAGTTGGCAAATAAAAACAAAGGATTATAAATGGCTGGTTATTTTTCAGTTTTATTGGTGTTATTAACTTTAGGCTCAGGCTTAATATGGTTAATAGATCACTTAATGTATGCACCTAAAAGACAGGAGCGCTTAGCGATAGCGCAAACGTCTGCTGGAGCTCCGTTAGATGAAGAAACGGCGGCATTAATTGCACCAGAACCAGTACTAACAGAAACAGCAAAGTCGATTTTCCCGATGATTGCAGCAATTACTATTTTTAGATCATTTATCTTTGAACCGTTTCAAATTCCATCCGGTTCAATGATGCCTACATTATTAGTAGGTGATTTTATTTTAGTACAAAAGTATTCATATGGAATAAAAGACCCTGTTTGGCGTACTCAATTAGTTGATATTGGGCAGCCTGAGCGTGGTGATATTGTTGTTTTTAAATACCCTTTAGATGAAAATGTTGACTATATTAAACGTACAATTGGTTTACCTGGCGATAAAATTGTTTATCGCGATAAACGTTTATATATTCAGCCAAATTGTAAAGAAGGCGAAACCCAGCAGGGTGAGCTTTTATGTAATGAATTCAATAAAATTGATTTTAAACTAATTAATGATAACGAATTTAAACAAGGCCCAATGCCTCTAGCTCGTGTAAATGAAAATTTAACAACAGTTACGCATGATATATTAATCAACCCACAAGCGCCTGAGAGAAAAGGGCGTTACTACCAGCAACCGGGCACGCCTTCTGATGAATGGACTGTTCCTGCTGATCATTATTTTATGATGGGTGATAACCGCGACAACAGCCAAGATGGTCGCTTTTGGGGCTTTGTACCAAAAGAAAACTTGGTGGGTAAAGCTGTCTTTATATGGATGAGTTTTGAATTTGAGAATGGCCCTGATGATATTTTACCAGGATGGGTTCCAACTGGTGTTCGCTTTGAGCGCCTAGGTAATATTCAGTAACGATGAAAAAAAATGTAACAGAATTATATAAAAAAATTGGCTATGAATTTGCCGATCAAGGTCTACTTGAGCAAGCAATGACGCACCGCAGCCACAAAGGCCAGCATAATGAGCGACTAGAATTTTTAGGCGACTCTATTTTAAGCTTTGTGATTGCCAATGCACTTTATGCCAAATTTCCTAAAGCGCGTGAAGGCGATTTAAGCCGCATGCGCTCAACGCTTGTGCGTGGTCAAACACTTGCCGAGTTTGGTCTTGAATTTGGCCTAGGCGATTATTTACGCTTAGGGCCGGGCGAGCTTAAAAGTGGCGGATTCCGTCGCGAGTCAACGCTTGCTGATGCAGTAGAAGCTATTATTGGCGCTGCATTTTTAGATTCAGGTATTGATAGCTGTGGCGATCTTATATTGTCATGGTACGAATCACGATTAGATGCTATTTCACCAGGGCTTAACCAAAAAGATCCGAAGACCCTGCTGCAAGAGTATTTACAAGCCCGTAAATTATCTTTACCGGGTTACACTGTGGTTGATACCAAAGGCCAAGCACACAATCAAACATTCACGGTCGAATGTATTGTTGATGGAATGGATAGCATAATTTCTGTAGGTAGCTCGCGCCGTAAAGCCGAACAAAAAGCTGCTGAAAAAGCATTGAAGATACTTAAAAATGAACCTTGATACCCTAATACAGCCTCATGAAGGTGATGTAGATACGTTTTGTGGAATGGTTGCTATTGTAGGGCGCCCAAACGTAGGTAAGTCGACTTTGCTTAATGAAATTATTGAGCAAAAAGTGAGTATTACCTCACGTAAACCACAAACCACGCGTCATCGTATTATGGGTATTCATACCGAAGATAAACACCAAGCGGTATACATAGATACACCAGGTCTACACGTTGAAGAAAAACGTGCGATTAACCGTTTAATGAACCGTGCCGCGTCTAGTTCTATCGGCGATGTTGAGCTTATTATTTTTGTAGTTGAGGGCACTCATTGGAATGCCGATGACGACATGGTACTTAATAAAGTATCGCAAAGTGGTAAGCCGGTATTATTGGTTATTAATAAAATAGACCAAGTTAAAGACCGTGACCTTGTGTTGCCTCATATGAAGTGGTTAAGTGACAAGTTTGATTTTGTTGGAATTATGCCAGTATCGGCAACGCAAGGTAAAAATGTTGATTTAATCAAAGCAGAAGTAACTAAACGCTTACCTCCTTGCGAATTTTACTTTCCGGAAGATTATGTAACTGACCGTTCAATGCGCTTTATGGCAGCTGAAGTAATTCGTGAAAAACTAATGCGTTTTATGGGCGAAGAATTGCCGTATTCTGTAACTGTTGAAATTGAGCAGTTTAAATGGCAAGACAACGGTATTTGGCATATCAACGGGTTGATTCTTGTTGAGCGCGAAACACAAAAACGCATGGTTATTGGTAATAAAGGCGAAAAGCTAAAAACCATTGGTCGTGAAGCCCGTAAAGACATAGAAGAAATGCTGGATAACAAAGTATTCTTAGAGCTTTGGGTTAAAGTTAAGTCGGGTTGGGCTGACGATGAACGTGCACTAAGAAGCTTAGGTTACAGTGAAGACTAGACCAAGCAGTAGCTTAGTGAATGGATAGCGACTTCTACACCGCGTATTTATTACATCGGCGTCCTTATAGTGACTCCCAAGTAATGTTAGATATGCTTGTAGAAGGCGTTGGTCAGTTAAGAATGCTGGCCCGAATTAGTGGTCGCCAGGCCACTAAACATAAAGCACAACTTCAGCCGTTTCAGGCACTGCTTGTTAATTACAGTGGCAAGTACGATTTAAAATATATCAATAAGTTTGAACTGCATGGGAACTCGCACTTTTTAAAAGGTGATGAGCTTTATTGTGGTTTTTATTTAAATGAGCTTACAAATCGTATCGTTCCTGTTAACGAGCCAATTGAACAAGTATTTGAGCTATATAAAACTCATCTATCAAACCTAAACAGCGGGGCTAATTTACAAGAGGTGCTTCGCTCATACGAGTTTCAACTATTGGAATTACTCGGTTATGGCGTGGATTTTAGTTTTGACGCCAGTGGTGAACCAATAGATGAAAAGCAGACGTATAGTTATTTCCCCGAACTTGGTTTTTTAGTACAAGAAGATACACGTTCTGGATTTAGTGGCAAACAACTCAACGCCATAGCAAATCATGACTTTAGCCAAAATGATGTGCTATATATGGCAAAGCAATTAAGTCGCTATTTATTAAAACCCTTATTAGGTAGTAAACCATTAAAAAGCCGCGAGCTATTTATGGCCTCTCAATAAACGTAATTTTACAGGTAAGAAAATGAAAGATATTCTTTTGGGTGTAAACGTAGATCATATTGCAACACTTCGCCAAGCGCGTGGAACAAGCTATCCAGATCCCGCTCATGCAGCCAGTGTAGCAGAGCATGCAGGCGCAGACGGTATTACGATTCACTTACGTGAAGACAGACGCCATATTCAAGATCGCGACGTTTATGTAATGGCTAAAACCATTCAAACTCGTATGAATCTTGAAACCGCTGTTACCGATGAAATGATAAAAATAGCGCTTGAAGTAAAACCTGAGTACGTGTGCTTAGTACCTGAAAAGCGCGAAGAATTAACAACCGAAGGTGGCTTAGACGTAGCCGGTAATATAGATAAAATTAAAGCAGCAACAAAAACGCTTACCGAAGCGGGTATTAAAGTATCGCTATTTATTGATGCAGATAAAGCACAGTTAGATGCAGCCAAAGAATGTGGTGCTCCTTATGTAGAAATACACACAGGCGCGTACGCCGATGCAACAAATGATACTGATTTACACAAAGAGTTAGAGCACATTCGTGAAGGTGTCAAATACGCAGCAAGCTTAGGTTTGATTGTTAACGCTGGCCATGGTCTTCATTATCATAACGTGAAACCAATCGCTGCAATGCCTGAGATTTATGAGCTAAATATTGGTCACGCTATTATTGCTCGTGCAGCGATAGATGGGCTTGATAAAGCCGTACGCGACATGAAACGATTAATGATTGAAGCAAGAATGTAAGATAAGCAAACATAAGCATTTAAAAAGCTTAATTAAAAAACGCGGTAAATACCGCGTTTTTTGTATCTAAAATTCAAAGCTTATCTTTGTAGTTCGGTCACACTTGCATCTGCAAGTAGGTTTTCAAGCTCATCTTGTAACTCAAATAATTCAGGTTCAATATTCTCTAACAAGCATTTATTTTTAAGCGATGTTTCGATTGTTTCTGCGAGTGATTTAAGTTTAGGTACACCAGTGTAACAACATGCACCATGAAACTTATGGACAATACTTAACACTTGCTGGCAATCGTTACTCTCTATTGCTTTAGCAAGTAATGTAAGGGTCTCAGGGACACTTAAAAGTAGCATGTTAAGCATCTCTAGCGCTAACTCGCTCTTTCCGCCAGCACGCTGCAGGGCTTGTGCCCAATCAATTCTACTACTTTGAAATGGTGCAGGACTTTGTGGTGTATCTGTCTTAGCTTTGTCACGATTAACAGGAGTCTGTGGACTATGGTCGCTAATAATTTGTTTAAGCATATCTTCATCAATAGGCTTAGTTAAATAGCCTTTAAAGCCATCTTTTAGTAGTTGCTCTTTTTCGCTTTGAAGGGCGTGTGCCGTTACAGCGATAATGGGTGTGTCTTCATTAAGTGATGATTCTTGTATAAGCTTACATGCGGTTATACCGTCCATAATTGGCATTTGTATATCCATAAAAATTATGTCGTATTTATGACTTTTACTTAAACTGTATGCCTGTGAACCATTATGAGCCGTTTCTATTACTTCAATCTGTTCACTTAACAAAGTATGGAGAAGTTTTAAATTAGCATCGTTATCATCAACAACCAATACTTTTAACGGCAGTAGAGCTTGATCGTTTTGTTCAATATTATGAGTCGGGTGGTCAAGTCTGTAAGGTGCTGCAAGTACTTCACATAACTTACGGTGATTAAGTGGCTTACTTAAACATGCATCAGCTCCGCTGCCTATAAAGGCTTCTCGCATATTGTGCGATACAGTATTAAGCATTAAATATAAGTAATCAGTAGATTCACGCACGGCTTTTACATAGCTTTTTAGTTGCTGCATATCATCAACTGATGCCATATGGCCAATTAAGCAAACGTCATATTTATGTTCAGTATTTTTTATAGCGTCTAAAAAGCTAGTTTCGTTAAAGCATGCCGTAACGTTTGATTCCCACTGGGTTAATAACGAAAGTACGGCATGGTGCGTATGCTCATGTGGCTCTAAATATAAGATACGCTTACCAATGAGCGATTTAGTCGGTAAGTCATTTGTAAATACGTGATTTGGCAAACTAAACACACTATTGAATGTAAAGCAGGTACCGTTACCAGGCGCAGAATTTAACGTTATACGACCACTCATTGCTTCAACAATATGCTTGGTAATAATAAGACCAAGGCCTGTACCACCAAACTTACGTGTAATGCTTGAGTCTGCTTGCCCAAATGGAGTGAATAAAGAGTCTTGCTTATCCATAGGTATACCCACGCCAGTATCTGTTACTGACACAAGTAAAGAAGTGCGTTCGTCGTCGAGTAACCGATGGCTTATGTCGACCTTAATAGAGCCTTTTTCGGTAAATTTAATCGCATTACTTAACAGGTTTATTAAGACTTGTTTAAAGCGAGTGGGATCGCCTGTTAAGTCATCCGGTACTTGTTGGTTAATGTAAATGGATAGCTCTAATTGCTTATCGTGTGCGCTAGGAGCGAGTAGTGTCATTACTTCATTTACAGCATCACGAAGTTGAAACTGAATCGACTCAAGCTCCATTGCCCCCGCTTCTAGTTTGGAGAAGTCTAAAATGTCGCTAATAATAGTCATTAAACTATTTGCTGAGAGCATAATAGTGTCGAGGTAATCTTTTTGATGTTTATTCAGCGGTGTTTTATAAAGCTGGCGTGTAAATCCAATAACACCGTTTAACGGAGTACGAAGCTCGTGACTCATTTTAGCTAAAAAGTCTGATTTTACACGGTTAGCATCTTGCGCTTCTTTTTTTGCAAACGAGAGCTCTATATTTGACGTTTCGTATTGCTCTAGTGTTTCGCGGTAGTCGCTTGTTGCTTGATCAATATTTTTTTGCATTTCATCTTTTTGCATCACCATAGTGTGAGCAATGGTGTTTAAGCCTTCGCGAAGTAACTCAAACTCACCAATCATGTTGTCGTTAAGGCCAGTACTTCTTTTACCTTCAACCAACTTGTCGGTTGCAAGTACTAACTTATTAAGCGGCGTCATAAACATGCGGCTTAACCTTAAAGCTAAAATAGCTGCAAACACCAATGATAAAATAATCACAATACCGCTAATTAATAAAGCTCGTTGTTGCCCTATAACAGCTTGGTCTTTGTTTAGCTGTATAATAACGGTGCCCAGAGATGACTGAAAAGCCGACGGGTCCCATTTAGAATCGTGACTTGTATGGTTAATAATGGGGGTGAAAAATGTAACAAGCTCATCTGACTTTTGCACATGGGTGGTTTTTAAATTTATGAGCGTTTTTTGATTAATTAACTTTTCAAATGAGCGGTGATAATTACTGGTCATTAATAGCGCATTATTTTTATCAAAAATTGCAATCGACTTAATTGTAGGAGAGTGCTTGTTATGTGTGTAGCTTATAAGGCGATTCAATAGCTGTTTGTTTTTTTCGAGCATGGGTTGCTCAAGCGCAATAGCAAGGGGCTCAGAAATAGTAGTGCCTTGCTGATATAAAATTTCATCAAGCTCAATGTAACGATTTATTGTAAAATAGCCACCAAGTAGTAATCCTATGATCACCGTTGGGATCAGGGTCAGTGTTAAAACAGAATCGCGTAAGCCTAATTTGGTCATAATGAGAGCGTTTTATCGTTATTAGTATGACTTGAGTATATACGGTTCAACACGCATTCTAAAGCATCTAAATATAGGTGCTTCATAAATAAAGTTAAGGTAATGCCTAATGGCGCAAATTTTTAAAGCGAAAAAAAAACCGTTAAAGCAACAAACACTAGAATTGACTATAACGGGAATGGATCATCAAGGGCGTGGCATTGCTAAACATAACAATAAAGTATGTTTTGTAAGCGGTGCATTACCAAACGAAACAGTCAAAGCAACACTCGTCGAAGATAAAGCTAAATACAGTAGTGCAAAAGTAACTAAAGTTATTCAAGCGAGTGAATCAAGAGTAGATGCTTTTTGTGAGCACTATAATCAGTGTGGTGGTTGCCAATTACAGCATTTAGAAGTAAGCCAACAAGTTGTAGAAAAACAAACTGCAGTTACTCAGTTATTTAGTAAGTTTGCTAAATTAAACAGCTTAAACTGGCAAACCCCATTATTAAGTAAACCTGTGCATTACAGACGCAGCGCTCGTATAGCTGTTATGTTTGATAAAGCAGCTAAAAAAATGCGCGTGGGTTACAGAGCAAGTGGCTCAAAAAATATTGTGAGTATTAATAAATGTGCAGTACTTGATGAAGTATTTACAGATGTTTTCACACTTTTTGATGATTTAATTAATCAACACAAAGCACTGCACAGTATAAGCCATTTACAGTTATGCCAAAGTGATAAACAAAACTTTGTTGTTATTCGTCACACTAAAGCAATTAATGATGATACAAAGGCTTTGGTTGAGCACATAACAAAAAGCCAGCAGTTTAAAATTGTATGGCAAAGCGAGAGCGATGCAATAGAACATTCACACTTAGCCATGCCATTTTATTATCTTAAAGAATTTGATCTAAAATTTGAATTTGGTTTAGGTAATTTTATTCAGGTAAATGCGCAAGTTAACGAAGCTATGTTAAAGCAAGCTGCAAATTGGCTTGATTTAAAAGGTGATGAAAATTTATTGGATTTATTTTGTGGGATTGGTAATTTCTCATTAGTGTTAGCAAAACAAGCAAAATCTGTAATTGGTGTAGAAGGTGTGACTTCAGCGGTTGCAATGGCTGCTCAAAATGCGCAAACTAACTCTATTACCAATGCGCAGTTTCATTGCTTTGATTTAACCCAAAGCATACAGAGCGCCCCATGGTTTAGCAAAAACTTAGATGTGCTTGTACTCGATCCTTCGAGGACTGGTGCTATGGCTGTATTAGAGGAATTACCTTTAAAGCAGTTTAAAACTATTTTATATGTCTCTTGTGACCCTGTTACTTTAGCCCGTGACAGCGCAATTATTTCACAAGCTGGCTTTGATCTTAATAAAATTGGGCTAATGAATATGTTTCCTCATACAGGGCATATTGAAACTATGGCGTTATTTCAACGGAGGTAGAACGCATTATGGTAGCTACACGACAATCACATCAACAAGATGAGACAACAGATTTTAGCACTCGGCTTTCATTTCTTGCCTTGTCTGAAGAAAAAACAGAGCTACTTACTAAAGCCCAAGCGCTCTGCGTAAAATGTGATAGTGAAAGCAGGCAAACTACTGCAATCGAAATGGTTGAAATTTTAGCTGAGCTAAATCTCGACCCCGAATCGTTAGCTACTGCGTATTTAACCCCGTATTTTTTAAACGACTTAATATCGCTTGAAACCATCGAAGAGCAGCTTGGGAATAACATTGCCATGCTGCTAACTGGGGTTGCACAAATGGCCACTATTAGTACTTTATCGCATCAAGGTAAAGGCACTATGCAAGTTGATAATATTCGAAAAATGTTATTAACCATGGTTGAAGATGTGCGCGCCGTGGTCATTAAGCTTGCCGAGCAGGTATGTCATTTACGCAATGTAAAAAATGCGGATGAAGAAGACCGCGTCATTGCCGCTAAAGAAACGGCTGATATTTTTGCACCATTGGCAAACAGATTAGGAATAGGGCAATTAAAATGGGAACTGGAAGATTTATCGTTTAGATATTTGCACCCAGGCACCTATAAAAGCATAGCCAAACAACTTGACGACAAACGTCTTGCACGCGAAGCCTACATGGAAGATATGGTTGAGCAAGTAAAAAATCGTTTAAGTGAAGCGGGCATAGAGGCCCAGGTTTATGGCCGTCCTAAGCACATTTACAGCATTTATAAAAAAATGCAGCAAAAAAACTACGAGTTTGATCAGCTTTTTGATATTCGGGCAATGCGTATCGTCGTTGAACGATTGCAAGACTGCTACGGTGCGCTGGGCATTGTGCACACCAATTGGCGTCATCTTAATAAAGAGTTTGACGACTATGTAGCAACCCCAAAACAAAACGGCTATCAGTCAATTCATACCGTGGTATTTGGACCTGAAGGTAAAACGGTAGAGATACAAATTCGTACCAGCGACATGCATCAAGATGCTGAGTTAGGGGTGGCTGCACACTGGATGTACAAAGAAGGTGCATTACCAGGGCGCGGCTCGGGTTATGAGCAAAAAATTAGCTGGTTGCGTAAACTACTCCAATGGCAAGAAGAAGTGGTTGATGGTGGCGATTTAGCAGAAGAGCTTAAAAACCAAGTAGTAGAAGACCGCGTATATATATTTACCCCAAGCGGCGATATTATTGATTTACCACTTGGCGCTACACCGCTTGATTTTGCTTACTACATCCACTCAAATGTGGGGCATCGTTGTATTGGTGCAAAAATATTCGGCAAAATAGTGCCGTTTACGCATCAACTTACAACAGGGGATCAGGTAGAAATACTCACCCAAAAACAACCAAATCCAAGTCGTGATTGGTTAAACCCGTCATTAGGATACATTAAGTCATCCCGTGCTAGAGCTAAAATCCACCACTGGTTTAAACAGCTCGACCGCGACAAAAACTTAAGTGCGGGGAAAGAAATTCTCGACAGCGAACTACAAAAGCTCAATTTAACATATAAAGATTTAGAGCCAGCCATTAAGCGTTTTAACTTTAAAGAGCTGGATGACTTAATGGTTGCGATTGGTGCGGGCGATGTTCGCCTCAATCAAATGCTTAACTTTGTAAGTGATCGGACAGAAGATGAGCCGGTTATTCGCATTAAAGCACCAAGTAAAGTAACTGGTGATAAAAACGGCATTGTGGTTGATGGTGTTGGCAGCTTAATGAGCCATGTAGCCAAGTGCTGTCGCCCAGTACCTGGCGATGAAATAATAGGTTATATAACCCAAGGTCGAGGAATAGGTGTTCATAAGGAAGACTGTGATTCGTTTAATAACTTAAAAAACCAGCATCCTGAGCGTGTTATTTCGGTAAGTTGGTCAGATGATATTAACGGCTCGTACGCACTAAGTATTAAAATAGAAGCCACCGATCGTTCAGGGTTGATACGCGATATAAGCTCAGTACTTGCTAACGAAAAAGTAAATGTTTTAAACATGAACGTAAATACGGTTGAAGATAATCAGTTAGCTATATTTACAATGCAAATAGAAGTACATGACTTATCGGGTACTAACCGTGTTCTTTCTAAATTACACCAAATTGAAGGTGTACATGATGCCAAGCGTGGTCATTAATCATGAATGATAATACAGCGCTTACACAACTTCTTAGCATAATGAAAACACTGCGAGATCCCAAGGGCGGTTGTCCGTGGGATCTCAAGCAAGATTTTAAATCTATTGTGCCGCATACGCTAGAAGAAGCGTACGAAGTTGCCGACTGTATTGAATCAGGCAACTTAGATGAGCTTAAAGGTGAATTGGGTGATTTGCTATTTCAAATAGTTTTTTATGCGCAACTTGCACAAGAGCAAAATCTATTTGATTTTAATGATCTAGTAGAGCAATTAAACGATAAGCTTACCCGTCGTCACCCGCATGTGTTTGGTGAAAAAAAAGAGTTAACAGACGATCAATTATCGCAGCAGTGGCAAGCAATCAAAGCACAGGAGCGAAGTGCTAGAGCGCAAACCGAACCCCCTTCTTTTTGGCAAGATATTCCTGGCAGTATGCCAAGCTTAAGTAAAGCCAAAAAAATTCAACAACGCGTGGCTTCCCTTGGCTTTGATTGGCCAACGTATCATGGTGCACTAGATAAAGTGAGTGAAGAAGTGCTTGAAGTAAAAGAAGCGATTGAGCAAGACCCGCTATCTGATCATACAGCGGAAGAGCTCGGCGACTTACTTTTTGCCACTGTTAATGTTATACGCCATGTTAAACGAGATCCCGAACAACTGCTTCGTAGCGCTAATGATAAGTTTTCAGCGCGTTTTGAAAAGGTAAACGCTTATTTGCATGCGCAAGGTAAAAGCTTAGATACAGCAACCTTTGAAGAGATGGATAGTGCGTGGGATGCGATTAAAAAAGTAAAATAGGCTTAATGTTAAATAGTGCACATTTTTTGTGCGCGTATTAGCTAATTTTAGCTGGATTGATAAGCAGTGTTTTGGTACAATTTCGCCCCGTCTTGATGATATACCCTTAGGCTCTTCTTTGGGTGTTATATTCCTTTTAATTCCTGATATTCTAGGGTTCGCATGAGTACAAAATTTATCTTCGTTACTGGCGGAGTTGTTTCTTCGTTGGGTAAAGGTATTGCCGCAGCTTCACTGGCCGCTATTTTAGAAGCCCGTGGTTTAAATGTTACCATTTTAAAGCTGGATCCTTACATCAACGTTGACCCAGGCACAATGAGCCCAATTCAACACGGTGAAGTTTACGTTACAGAAGACGGCGCAGAAACTGACCTTGATTTAGGTCACTACGAGCGTTTTATCCGTACCAAAATGACTAGTCGTAATAACTTCACACAAGGCCGTGTATATGAAGACGTATTACGTCGTGAGCGCCGTGGTGAATACCTAGGTGCTACTATTCAGGTTATTCCACATATCACTAACGATATTAAGCAGCGTGTATACGACGGTGCTGAAGGTTATGATATTGCTATTGTAGAAATTGGCGGCACTGTAGGTGATATTGAATCACAACCGTTTATTGAAGCAATTCGTCAGATGGGAACTGAAATTGGCCGCGAACGCGCGCTATTTATTCACTTAACGCTAGTGCCATTTTTAGGCCCTGCCGGTGAAGTTAAAACGAAACCAACTCAGCACTCTGTTAAAGAGTTACGCTCAGTAGGTATTCAACCAGATATTCTTATTTGTCGTTCAGACCGTAAACTACCTAATAATGAGCGTGCAAAAATCTCATTATTCACAAACGTAGAAGAAAAAGCGGTTATTTCACTACCCGATGTAGACAGCATTTATAAAATTCCTGCGTTATTAAAAACACAAGAATTAGATAACTTTGTATGTCGTCGTTTTCACTTAGATCCACCAGAAGCTGATTTAGCTGAGTGGGAACAAGTACTTTATCAAGAGTCTAACCCAACGGGTGAAGTGACCATTGGTATGGTTGGTAAATATATTGAATTACCAGATGCGTACAAATCGGTTAACGAAGCATTAAAGCATGCGGGTCTTAAAAACCGCCTAACAATCAACATTGAATACGTAGATTCACAAGACTTAGAAAGCAAAGGTGTTGAATTACTTTCACACTTAGATGCTATTTTAGTACCGGGTGGATTTGGCGGACGTGGTGTTGAAGGTAAAATTTTAGCAGCTAAATATGCACGTGAAAATAAAGTACCATACTTAGGTATTTGTTTAGGGATGCAAGTAGCATTAATTGAATATGCACGTAATGTTGCAGGTTTAACGGATGCAAACTCTACAGAATTTAATGCAAATTCAGAAGCGCCTGTAGTTGGCTTAATTACTGAATGGCTAGATGCTGAAGGTAATGTTGAAACACGTAGCGAAAAATCTGATTTAGGTGGCACTATGCGTTTAGGCGCACAAAAGTGTCATTTAACGCCTGGTTCTAAAGTACATGGAGTATATGGCAGCGACGAAATTGTTGAACGTCATCGTCATCGCTACGAAGTAAATAATAACTTCGTAGAAATACTTGAAAAAGCAGGCTTAAGCTTTACTGGTTTATCAGAAGATAAAAAACTGGTAGAAATTATCGAAAATAAAGATCACCCATGGTTTATTGCCGCGCAGTTCCATCCGGAATTCACGTCAACGCCACGTGATGGTCATCCGTTATTTGAAGGGTTTGTAGCAGCTGCGCACATCCACCAAAAAGCGAATTCGTAATTTTAAAAGCCGTGCATATTGCACGGCTTTTTTGTTTTAAGGGCTGACTAAGCTATATAAAACGTAGTAAAGTTAGCTGAACTCACCATTTTGGGAATATAGAGGAATCAAGATGTCAGAAATCGTAAAAGTAATCGGTCGCGAAATTATGGACTCGCGTGGTAACCCAACTGTTGAAGCAGACGTACATTTAGCAGATGGTTCTTGGGGTCGTGCAGCAGCACCTTCAGGCGCATCTACTGGTACTCGTGAAGCATTAGAGTTACGCGACGGTGATAAATCACGTTACTTAGGTAAAGGCGTATTAAAAGCAGTTGGTTATATTAATAAAGAAATTGCTGATGCTTTAGCTGGTCAAAATGCATTAGATCAAAACGCTGTTGATAAAGTGATGCTAGATTTAGATGGTACCGAAAATAAAGAAAAATTAGGTGCAAACGCAATCTTAGCTGTATCACTAGCAACTGCGAAAGCAGCTGCACAGTCTAAAAAAGTTGAGCTTTATGAACATATTGCTGACTTAAATGGCACACCAGGTGTTTACTCTATGCCACTTCCAATGATGAACATCATCAATGGTGGTGAGCACGCAGATAACTCTGTAGATATTCAAGAATTCATGATCCAACCTGTTGGCGCTAAAAACTTCCGCGAAGGCCTACGTATGGGCGCTGAAGTATTCCACAGCCTTGCTAAAGTGCTTAAAGCTGATGGTCATTCAACAGCGGTTGGCGATGAAGGTGGTTTTGCACCTAACCTTGCATCTAACGAAGCGGCTCTTGCTGCAATCAAAGTAGCTGTTGCAAACGCAGGTTACGAGCTAGGTAAAGATATTACTTTAGCGATGGATTGTGCTGCATCTGAGTTTTACGACAAAGAAGCAAACATCTACGATCTTAAAGGTGAAGGTAAAAAATTCACTTCTGAAGAATTTAACTTCTTCTTACAAGATCTTACTAATCAGTACCCAATCGTTTCTATTGAAGATGGTCTTGATGAGTCTGATTGGGATGGCTTTGCACACCAAACTAAACTAATGGGTGATAAAATCCAATTAGTAGGTGATGATTTATTTGTAACTAACACGAAGATTTTAAAACGTGGTATCGACAACGGTATTGCTAACTCAATCTTAATTAAGTTTAACCAAATCGGTTCTTTAACTGAAACTTTAGCTGCAATCAAAATGGCTAAAGATGCTGGTTTTACTGTTGTTATTTCTCACCGTTCTGGTGAAACTGAAGATTCAACAATTGCTGATTTAGCAGTGGGTACTGCTGCAGGTCAAATCAAAACAGGTTCACTGAGCCGTTCTGACCGTGTTGCAAAGTACAACCAATTGCTACGTATTGAAGAGCAATTAGGTGATAAAGCACCGTACAACGGTCTTAAAGAAGTTAAAGGTCAGTAATTCTATTTTACATAGAATATAACTTTTAATTTTAGATGATAAAATCCTCGCCTATGCGGGGATTTTTTATGCCTGATACTTTTTCCAAAGAGATGAAAATAAATTGTATGCTTTAAGCTTGTTGATGTACGCAGCACTAAAGAGTGGAGCACAAAAGTATAACGCTTTACTCATGCTTTAACTTCTTACGCACTCATAGCTGAAACTGCTGCTTTAAAATATCACCTGTAAAACTGGTTTTTAAATAAAAACCACGGGGTAGGGTTTTAATTATTTGCCCATTTGGGCCAATAGCATCAGTGACTATTTTACTATGAGCAGCTTTGGGGCGTATTTGCATAGCATCGCCTAAATGGCCTGATATTTCGTCGACTCTACCTAGCGCAATTAGCTCCATTTGCTCTTCCCAGTCGCGTTGTAACAAAGCGTCTTGTTCAGGTGAAGGCTGCCACAAAAAGCCGCTGCCGATAGTTCTGTCAAACGGCGCAATATCACGTTCGCTTAAAATTGGCAGCCATAAAACATGATTTAGTTTTTTACGCACAGAGCTGGTATGCCACGTCATTCCCGTTACGTTCACTAAAGGTGTAACCGATACAAACGTAGTTTCCAGTGGCCTACCTTTATAAGAAATAGGCAGTGTTTTTAGCTCAATTCCTAAATCTTCAAAATCGGGGAGGGGTTTTGAGCCTGCAGTAGCGCCTAGTACGTATTCAATGAGTTGCCCAGTCCAGCCTTTTTCACGTAGTAAGTCATCAGGTGTTTTAAAATGGTAGTGGTTTGCAAGTTGTCCTAGCGTTAATCCGGCAATACTGTTAACGCGCTGCATTAAGTCGTTTATTGAGTGTGGTTTTGTAGGTCGCATATTCTTAATTTCGGTTGTATAAATACCATAGCCATGATAGCAAATAGGCTAAGCCGTGGATATCTTTAGGGTTGTACGTTTTTTGCTCGCTTGTTGTTTGTGTTAATTTTGCACATATTGAAATTAAGCTACTTTACTTTAAGTTACTGACTCTGCAGGTTTTTTTAAATGTGCACGTTCAGTTTTGATTAAGCCATTTAAAAGTTGTAAGGATAAATACAACTATATGAACATGTTTATCCACAGAATCTGTGGAGAAGCTAAGTTTTAAGATCTAATATTGTGGATTTGTTTGCAAAATGAGCGTGTTTTACAAAAGTTATGCACAAACTGTGAGTAACTAGAGGAAAACAAGAACCGCAATAGCTTTGCTGAGTTATTTTCTAAATATTTACCTATTCTCTATTAATTTATCAACATACTAAAAGCTCAAACTTAGCTCACTAATTGGCTTGGGTATAATAGTATTTGCCGTATTGCGGCTAATGTGGAACAATCATTAAAAATCGACTTACAAATGAGGCACTAAGGTGATTGATGCCGAAGGTTTTCGTGCCAATGTCGGAATTGTGATTTGCAATAATCAGGGACAGGTTTTTTGGGCCAGACGTTATGGTCAACACTCTTGGCAATTTCCCCAAGGTGGTGTTGATGATGGCGAAACTGCAGAACAAACCATGTACCGTGAATTACACGAAGAAGTAGGGTTGCGACCAGAAGATGTAGAAATAGTCGCAAGCTCAAAACATTGGTTACGCTATAAATTACCCAAACGATTAATCCGCCGAGACTCTAGTCCGGTGTGTATTGGGCAAAAACAAAAATGGTTTTTACTAAAATTACGCTGTAAAGACGAAGATGTAAATTTACTTAAAACCCATCATCCAGAGTTTGATGATTGGCGCTGGGTAAGTTATTGGTATCCTGTACGACAGGTTGTATCGTTTAAACGGGATGTTTATCGACGAGTAATGAAAGAGTTTGCTCCTTTCGCCATGCCTTTTAATAAGAGAGAACAACATAAAGATCATTGGCGAAGTAAAAGGTAGTAATTTCTCGATACAATAAAGGAGCAGGGTATGCTGGCTACACTGAGATCTATTGCGGAGTCTGTATCGCGACAAGCGAATTTAGACAGCGCATTAGTGTGCTTTGTGCAAATGGTTAAAGATGCCATGAAAACCCAGTGCTGCTCCATTTATTTTGCAGATTACAGCCAAGACAATTTTGTACTTATGGCAACCGAAGGGCTAAACCCCGATGCGGTAGGTAAGTTTAGAATTGGTTTTACCGAAGGTTTAGTTGGCCTAGTAGCGCAACGCGAAGAACCTATTAATATTGCATTTGCTAAATCGCATCCTCGTTTTAAGCTCTCCCCCGAAGTAAACGAAGAAGGCTACAACGCTTTTTTATCTGTACCCGTTGTTCATCAAAAAAAAGTACTGGGTGTTATTGTTGTTCAACAAAAAATGGCACGTGTATTTAGCCAAGACGAAGAGTCGTTTTTAATAACGCTTTCTGCCCAGCTTGCTTCACAGTTAGCGCATGCTGAAATTAAAGAAATACTCCGCCAAGATGAGTCATCTCATCAAACGTCTGTTTTAAAAGGCGTATCGAGCGCGCCTGGAATAGGTATAGGGCAAGCATTTGTTGTATTACCAAAACTCGATTTTAAATCTATTGAGCTTTTAAAAGACAGTGACGTTACTGAGCAGCGCCGTTTGTTTACACAAGCCGTAGCTGCAACGCGCAAAGAATTTAATACCCTATCTATGACGCTAAGCGATTCTATTCCGCACGAAGCTCTTGCGGTATTTGATGTGTATCAACAACTGCTTGACGCTAAAAGTTTAGGGCATAATGTTGAAATGCAATTACAAGAAGGCTGGTGTGCTAAAAGCGCCCTAAAAATTGTAATAGAGCGTTTAATATCTCAATTTAATGCCATGCAAGACCCTTATATAAAAGAGCGTGCTGTTGACGTTAAAGACATTGGTCTTCGCGTATTACACCATCTTGTAAATACCGAGCACGCTGTTAAAAATTATCCGGCCAACACTATCTTAATTGCTAATACCTTAACACCCGCCATGCTAGCTGAGGTGCCAAAAGGTCACTTAACAGGCGTTGTAAGCGTAAATGGCTCTGCAAATAGCCATGCTTCTATATTAACGCGTGCGATGGGGATCCCTGCCATTTGGGGTATAGAAGATTTACCTCTACTGCAGTTTAATGGCAAACCGATGATTTTAGATGCATTTGCTGGGCGTTTATATATATCGCCTTCGCAAATGTTGATGGATGAATACACAGAGTTACAGCATCAAGATAACCTACTTAATAACCGCTTTTTAGCTGAGCAAGACTCAGAATCAATTACGCTTGACGGTGAGCATGTTAGCTTATTATTAAACGCAGGCCTTGAGCTTAATACCGAGCAAAGTAGCGCGCATATTTGTGACGGTGTGGGGCTTTATCGAACCGAAGCGTGGTTTATGCAAAAGGGTCAGTTTCCTTCGCAATCAGAGCAAGAAAATTGGTACCGAGAAGTACTAACTAGCTATCATCCTAATCCTGTGGTTATGCGTACATTGGATATTGGGGGCGATAAGGTACTCGATTACTTTAACATTACCGAAGAGAATCCATTTTTAGGTTGGCGTGGCATTCGTATTAGCCTTGATCACCCAGAGTTATTTTTAGATCAACTAAAAGCGATGCTTAAAGCCAATATTGGTTTAGGCAATCTAAAAATAATGCTCCCTATGATCAGCGGCACTGAAGAAGTTGATGAGTCACTTGCGTTATTTGAACAGGCTTATTTTGAGTTAAGTGAAAAATACCCAGAGCAAACCATAGAAAGACCCGACATAGGGATAATGCTAGAGGTACCTTCAAGTGTATTTATGCTTCCAGAGTGGTCAAAAAAAGTCGATTTTTGCTCAGTAGGTAGTAACGATTTAACACAGTATTTATTAGCAGTAGACAGGGCTAATGCACGAGTTGCCGAACTTTTTAACCCTTATCACCCGGGCGTACTCAGGGTACTAAATAAAGTAGCGCGTGAATGTGAGCAATATGAACTGCCATTTAGTTTGTGTGGTGAACTAGGCGGCGATCCTGAAGGGGCTATTTTGCTTATTGCCATGGGTTACAGGCGCCTTAGTATGAATTTATCATCGCTTAACAAAGTTAAATGGGTACTTAGACGTTTAAATGTCAGTGACATGGAACAACTATTAAATGAATGCTTAGCGCAATCCACAGCCAAACAAGTACTACGTTTAACGCGAAGCTTTATGCTAGAGCATAAATTAGGTGATTTGTTTTACACTCCTAAATAAGCTTATACGCCTAATTAATTGCAATACACAGATGCTATTAGTTTTATAATCCTTTAATATATAAACCTTAAAAGGGTATTTGAGATTACTATGTATGACTTAGGTTTGTTAGTCGCAAGCTGCGCACTACTAGGCTGTATTGTTGGGTTTTTAGCTGGGTTACTAGGCATTGGTGGCGGTTTAATTATCGTTCCAGTTCTAAGCACTCTGCTACTCTCATTTAATGTAACGTCGGCTGATCATGTATTAGTAATTGCTATTGCAACCTCACTCGCTTCTATTTTATTTACTTCAACGTCTTCAGCGCTGGCTCATCATAAAAATGATAACGTGCCTTGGAATATTGCCCCATGGGTTATGTCGGGCGTGGCTTTAGGTGCACTTATTAGTGGCTTTGCAGCAAGTTTAATCCCTGAACAAATATTGCGTACAGTGTTTGCTATAAGCGTTGTCTTTATTGCAGCAAGAATGGTGCTATCCGCGCGTAATAAACCGATGTCAGATAAACCGTTACCAGCAGGTCCTATTTTATGTGGATTTTCTGCGATAATGGGCGGATTATCAGGTTTAATTGGTATTGGTGGTGGTGCTTTAATAGTACCTATGCTTAATTATTTTTCGGTTGATATAAAAAAAGCAATTGGCTGCGCAGCCGCGTGCGGAATTGTTATAGCATTATTTGGCTCTATTGGTTACATCAGCGCAGGCTGGCATGTTACCGATTTAGAGCATGGTTTTGCTGGGTTTGTTTATTTACCTGCATTATTTGGAATTGTTATTACCTCGTGGTTTGTTGCGCCTATTGGCGCCAAAGCAACTCACTATTTACCTGTTAATACAATTAAGAAAGTTTTCGCGGTGCTGCTTGTAGTTATCGCAATTAAAATGGTTTTTAGCTAAAGGTTTATTTTTTATGGCACTTGAGTTTCCTCAAATTGATCCAATTATTTTTTCTGTTGGACCGCTAAGCGTACGTTGGTATGGCTTGATGTATTTAATAGGTTTTGCATTTGCGATGTGGTTTGCAAATCGTCAAGCATCAAAGCCAAATTCGGGTTGGACTAAAGAGCAAGTAAGCGATTTACTGTTTTACGGCATGTTAGGGGTAATACTAGGCGGGCGTATTGGCTACGTATTGTTTTACCAGTTTAGTTACTTTATAGAAAACCCACTGTATTTATTTAGAATAGACCAGGGCGGTATGTCGTTTCATGGTGGAACACTTGGCGTTATAACTGCCGTCGCAATTTTTTCGTGGACGCGTAAAAAGTCGCTTCTTCAAGTGGGCGACTTTGTTGCACCACTGGTTCCTGTAGGGCTTTTAGCTGGACGTATTGGTAACTTTATAAACGGTGAATTATGGGGGCGTGTTACCGACGTGCCATGGGCAATGGTATTTCCAACGGGCGGTCCGCTTGCGCGTCACCCATCGCAATTATACGAAGCATTTTTTGAAGGCTTAGTGCTGTTTTTAATCCTGCAATGGTTTATTAAAAAACCACGTCCAGCAGGCAGCGTAGCCGGTGTATTTTTATTAGGTTATGGCGTGTTTAGATTCTGTATTGAATATTTCCGCCAACCCGATGCACAATTAGGTTTATTTGCCGACTTTATATCAATGGGACAAATACTTTCGTTACCTATGATTGTAGGTGGTTTAGGCTTATTAATTTGGGCATATAAACAACCTAAACAAATAACCACAGCTAAAGCATAATAAGAAGTAACGCATGAAACAATATTTAGAATTATGTCAGCGTATTGTTGACGAAGGGCAGTGGGTCGAAAATAAACGTACAGGTACGCGTTGTTTAACCGTTATCAATGCTGATTTAGAATACGATGTGGCTAATAATCAGTTTCCGATGATCACTACACGCAAAAGTTACTACAAAGCAGCGATTGCTGAATTGCTAGGCTATTTACGCGGGTACGACAGCGCTGCGCAATTTCGTGAAATTGGCTGTAAAACGTGGGATGCTAACGCAAACGATAACAATGCATGGCTTAATAATCCTAACCGTAAAGGTGAGGATGACATGGGGCGTGTTTACGGCGTACAAGGTCGTGGTTGGCAACGACCAGATGGCTCAACGCTTGATCAGCTTTCCAAAGTTATTAATAACTTAAAAAATGGCATTGATGACCGTGGTGAAATAATCACGTTTTATAATCCAGGTGAGTTTGAGCTTGGTTGCCTGCGCCCGTGTATGCATACACACACTTTCTCCTTACTTGGTGATACGCTATATTTAACGTCATACCAGCGAAGCTGTGATGTGCCACTTGGCCTTAATTTTAATCAAATTCAGTGTTTTGTGTTGCTTGCGCTAGTGGCTCAAATTACCGGCCACAAAGCGGGTAAGGCGTATCATAAAATTGCTAATGCACATATTTACGAAAACCAACTTGAGCTGATGCGTGATGTGCAGTTAACGCGTGAGCCATTTGCATCTCCTCAGTTAAAAATTAATCCAAAAATTAAATCATTAGAAGACATAGAAACGTGGGTAACACGAGACGACTTTGAAGTAACAGGCTATCAATGCCACGAAGCGATTCAATATCCATTTTCAGTATAATAAAAGATTAAGGAAAACATAAAATGAAAGCAGTCATCCCAGTAGCAGGCCTTGGTACTCGTATGTTACCAGCCACTAAAGCAATTCCTAAAGAAATGCTTCCAGTGGTAGACCGTCCTTTAATTCAATATGTAGTAAACGAAGCCGTTGCTGCAGGCATTAAAGAAATAGTGTTAGTAACGCACTCAAGTAAAAATTCAATCGAAAATCACTTCGATACGAGCTTTGAACTAGAAGCTACTTTAGAAAAGCGTGTAAAGCGGCAACTACTTGCCGAAGTGCAAGCAATCTGCCCTAAAGACGTAACCATTATTCACGTACGCCAAGGTGAAGCAAAAGGCTTAGGCCATGCTATTAGTTGTGCTGCGCCTATTATTGGTAACGAACCGTTTGTAGTTATTCTACCTGATGTAATTATTGATGATGTAGAGAGCGATCTTAAAAAAGATAACTTAGCAGAAATGATCGCTAATTTTGAGCAAAACAAGCATAGCCAAATAATGGTTGAGCCAGTACCAATGGATGAAGTAGATAAGTTTGGTGTGGTTGATTTAGGCGATGTTGACTTAAAACAAGGTGAAAGCTCGCCAATTTTTAACATGGTAGAAAAACCGCCAGTAGACGAAGCGCCATCTAACTTAGCTGTAGTGGGTCGATACGTATTAAGCGAAAACATATGGCCGTTACTTGCAAAAACTCCGCAAGGAGCAGGCAATGAAATTCAATTAACTGACGCAATTGCGATGTTAATGGAACACGAAAAAGTAGATGCATACGCTATAAAAGGCCGTAGCCACGATTGTGGAAGTAAAATTGGTTATTTAAAAGCGACTATTGAATTTGCACTTCGTCGCGATGAATTTGCTGATGAATTAAAGTCATTTATTAAAAAACTGATTTAACAGTTAATGTAAATCATGAAAGGCGCCTATATCGGCGCCTTTTTTATGAGTTTTATCAGGCCTGTTTATCTTTCGAGGCTAAATTTGCAGCAGGCTGTTTGGTATTTAGGCAAGGCAGAGCCTATGTAGTGTGGTTATTCCCCATAAATAGGTGATAACGTAGTATAGATGCCAAACATGCGCTGCCCGAAGGGTTCTGCCTCGGGGCAATTTACTCTTTGTTGCCTACATGGATGTAGGTAAGGGGCGTGAGCAGGACGCGGAAGCTTTACTCGGTTTTTACTTATTCTTACAGGGATGTAAGTCAGTAGAATAACGCAGGAGCAGTTATCGAGCCCACTAGGTTACAAACCTCGCGCCGCGATTAAATAGCCCCTAGATTGAACAAGTTTTAATCCTGAAAGGTCAACAGGCCCTAGAGTAAAATAAGAAAGGAGCCTCTTTAAAAATAAAATTTTTAGGTCATTACAGACATATTGTTATTTATGTTGTAAAGTTTGTGTTAACTGGCATTAAATTTGTATTAAATAATGCTCTCAAGGAAGGGTGGGAGTATGCAACGTTGTGTTTTACAAAACACTGACAAGCATGCGAAGAGCTAAGTTTTATAGCTCACAGCTTAAATAAAGTTAAACGCTTTCTTGTGAGAATGTTTAACTGAAATGTAGTGAAAACACTGCTTTCAGGACAGCAAATACATGTTTATATATAAAAAAAATAACATTGGGCTTTTACTTAGCTTGCTAATGCTTTTATTTGGCACAGCATGCAGCGTTACGCCTGAAATAAAAACTATTGATGAACAACCTCAAAGTAACTCGCCTGACTACGTCTCAATTACAGCCTTGGAGCTTGCTCAGCTAAAAGATGCTGCAATGCAGTGGCAACAAGCTCGTGAAGGCATAGAGCGAATTTTAAGATTAGAAAAAGAAATAACTTACCTCGTAAATCATATTGATATTATAAACAGCAAAGCTATTGCGCAGTCTAATCAAGGGTATAGCAGCAAGTCTGTACGCTCACCTCGAAACACACGTAATGTTAAATCACGCCAACAAGTTAAACAAAACTACAGCAATAAAAAACAAGCTGTAAAATTAAATAAACCAAAACATGTATTTGCTTTGCAGGTAGCTTCGGTTGACTCAGAGCAAGGTGTGGCTAAAGCATGGCAAGAGCTAAATACTAAAGCAGCACCGTTATTTAGAGACAAAATATTGACTAACGTAGAAACCGCCAAAATAAACGACAAAATGTTTTACAGGCTAAAACTTGGCTCTTACCAAAACTTTAAAAATGCAAAAGCAGACTGTGACGTATTCAAGCTGTATAAACTCGATTGCATAGTAAGTAACTACACCGATAAGCCAGTAAGGCTGTAGCCCGTATTACGTAATATCAATCTGTAATAATACCTAATCAATCTTGGGGATTAAACCTGACGCAATTATCGCTAATAATTTTGATATACGAGTGCACGGAGGCAGTAGCTAGAGCAATACAGCAATAATTAGTGATAGTAATTAAATAATGCAATTTTGTTTTGTTATCAACTCGGTTTTCTTACTTCAAAATAGACTACTTAATTAAAAAGTTGCTATAAATTGGCGCAAAATTTGCTTTGATTTATTATCTTGGTTAGTAGAGTGCATTTTGCAATGCGGTATTTGAAGTCTTGTCATTTAATATCAGTTTTATTCTTATCTTTTTATTTATATGGATGCAGCAGCGCAACTGTAAATAACGAGAGCGTGCAGCATTCTTTAATAACTGATAAACAAGTAAAAGAGTATGTTTCGCAGTGGCACTTACAGCAAGAAAGCATTGGTCGTTTAACTGCTATGGAAGATGATTTACAGCTATTAATTATGGCGTTATCGTCTCAAAGTGAATTAACTGAAAACCCTCCTTTACTCATGCAAAGTAAAATCGATATCACCTATGGTAATCAGCCTTCACAGAATTTGGAACCGACGGCACTAAATAACACTCCCGAAGTAAAAACATCAAACTTACAAAACTCAGAACTCACCTTAACAGATGAAACTAAAATTGGAGCACAGCTTGGTTGGTATTTAAAGCCAGAGCTTGTTAGAGCAAGAGTCGAAAGGCTTAAGCAATTATACCCTAGTGCATTTACTCAATTTAATTTTACTGTGTTTGAACGTAAAAATAATAATATGACTTTGTATGGATTACGTGTAGGTCCATTTAAAAACGATGCTCAAGTAAGTGCGTTTTGTTATTTAGCTAATCAGCTTGATCAAGTATGTAATATTGCTGCTTTTGTCGGAAAACCAATATAATTAATAAATTAGGACTTTTAAACTTATATAGTATTAAAGTATTTGTACTAATAGTCGATACTAACTATAGTTGGGCAAATATTTGATAAAGCCCATTTTCTTATAAGGATTTAGCATGAAGTTTTATTTATCTGCATTAGCTGTAGCCACCGTGGTCAGCTCGTTTAGCACTTATGCTGCTACAGAGTCATTTGAAGCGAAAGTAACAGTACAAAATGCTGTAGTACTCACAAAAGATAACGATTTAAATTTTGGTACTATTCGTGCTATTTCAGATCCATTAGGCGCCGAACAAGCAACGCTGACAGTTAATCCTGATCCAGCTGCGAGCCCTGTTACTTCACAAGATAATCCAACTGGTAACGCTGCGAGTATCTCAATAATTGAAGGTGGTGAAGCGGGTGCTTTCAGTGTGTCAGATGTAGTACCAAACTCTATTTTAACCATTAGCGACCCAGTAAATACTTTGATACTACCCTTAGCTGGGCAAGGCTTAAATGAACCTGATTTTACTGTAGATGCTTGGACTTACTTTATAACGAGCGGAACAAATGCAGGAGCGCTTTATACGCAGGGTACTCCTAACCTACAAGCTGGTGCTGATGGCGCTGTATCATTTAATATAGGCGCGACTCTTTCTACTTCATCAAACGCATCAAGTGTGGATTACCCTGATGGTGAGTATTCTGGTAGCTTTAATATTGAAGTGTCATATTAATTAGTGTTTAAACAAACAATGCGCTTTTTGTATGTTTCTGCTTGGCTTTCGTTAATGTTTAGCGAGCAAGCCTATAGCGCAAGCATACAACAAGAAGCGCTTAATTTTGGCACTTTAGTTATCCCTCAAAATAATACTTTAAGCTCTATCACGATTAACCACAATGGTGAAATAACCACATTTGGTAGTATTTACGTATTAACTGAGGGGAATCCCGCAGAACTTTTATTTACCGATTTACCTCCGCTTACTCAAATATCGTTTAATAAAATGAGTGACTCTACATTGCAAAGTGAAGTACTTGGAGCTAATAGTGCCAAGTTTTCGGTTGTATTAGTGGATTTACCAAGCACGCAAACTAGCGATGAATTTGGAGATCTTTTACTCAAAGTAGGTGGCCGTTTAATAACGACAGGGACTAGCCAAAGTTACTTAGATGGTAGTTTTATTACTGACACCCAATTAGAAATTACGATTGATTACTAAAGGAAAAACATGCTTTATAAAGTTGTAGTGCTGCTCGCACTGAGTGTATGTATTTTAGGAAAAAATGCATACGCAAATTTACTTATCTCTCCAACCCGTATTAGTTTTGATGAACGTCAACGAACCGCTAAAGTTACCGTAATTAATACGGGGGATGAATATCAAACATATCGTGTTTTATGGAGTGAGAAGCAAGCGCAACCTAGCGGTGGCTACATACAGTTGGCAGAGGCTACAAGCGAAAGTTTAAGTTCAATGGCACGTTTGTCACCAAAACAAATGCGTTTAGCACCTGGTGAAAAACAAACAGTAAAAATAGCAATACGTAAACCTAAAGGTCTAGCTTCTGGTGAGTACCGCTCTCATCTTCTATTTCAAGCATTGCCTGGTGAAAATACTAATAAAACAAGCTCAATAAAAGTTAATATGATTATGAGCTACAGCATTCCTATTTTGTTACGTAAAGACATGAAACAGCCAGAAGTTGCCATAGAACAAGCTAAGCTAGTGCTAAATGAAAGCAATCAACGTCCTCAGTTTTTATTGAATATAAAACGAGAAGGTAAGTTTAGTAGCTACGGTAAATTAAGTGCTTACTTTGTTGATAGCAATAACGAGCAAGTTAAAATTGCAGAAATTGGTAATTTAAGTATTTATCCAGAAGTGGATAATGCGTTTGTAACCCTTAGTTTATTTAGTGACAAAAATTTAGATAAAGCAGGAAAAGTCATTTTTAAATATGAAGGCAGTCAAGAATATAAAGACCTTACATTTGCACAATACACTCTGCCTTTAACCTCACAATCACTTAATGTTTTAACTGTGAATGACGCTAAATAATTTATTGTATGCACTATTACTAAGCATAAGTAGTTTGCTTAGTAATAGTGTAATAGCTAATCCTAATTCTTCCGTGGGGGATGCTTTAACAACACTACGCGCAATTGAACTAAAGCTAACTAAGCCCGTTGAAGTAATTGATTATAAAAACAAAGAAAATCAGCAACAGCGAATCGCCACAGGCGAGTTATTAATACTTTCGCTTTATTTAAACTCATACTACTTAGGTGAAGTTGCAGCAATTAAAAGCGAGCAAAGTGTACAAGTTAGTTTAAGCGACTTATTTGATATTCTACAATTTGCAATGAATGTTGATGCTAGCAATCGAATTGCTCAAGGTGTTGGAGCAAATCAACAACCTCTTTTTCTAAATGCAGCGGTTACACCCGCTGTATTTACTAGTCCTACACAGAGCTACTTATTAGCAAAAAATCAAATTACCATTGAAGATGATATTTATGTAGATATTCAAAGTTTACATAATGCTTTAAATCTAGAGTTTAATATTGATTACCCAGATTTAGAATTACTTATAAGCTCAGAGATCCCCTTACCGGTTGAACAACAAAGATACAGACAGTCGCGCAACCTAAAATCACCTAACAAGAGATCGCCACCTACGCTCCCATGGAAAGCTAGCCCATATAAAGCGCTATCTTCTCCGGTTGCCGACTTACAACTAAATTTTACCGCGAGCGATGATAGACATTCTACGAACTATTCACTTTTAGGCACTCAAGACTTTGCGTATTTATCTGCAGAGTATTTTTTGTCTGGACGAAGTACTGACTTACTTACCAACTCTAGGTTAACGTTTACAAAGCAAAACTTAGACAAAGAAATAAAAAACAGCTTCATGCCTACTGAAATATCTTTTGGTGATGTTATCGCCACGCAAGTAGGTAATAACTACAGTAGTCAGTATGCCCGAGGTGTTAAAGTTTCTAATAATGTAACCAGTAGAAAAATAGTTAATAACCAAGTTAACTTAAGCGGTGCTATACAGCCAGGTTGGGATGTAGAGCTGTATCGTAATGAAATATTAATAGACCAACAGCTTAGCCTCGCAGATGGGCGTTATATTTTTGATAATATAAACCTATTATTTGGAGCTAATAATTTTGAGCTTATTTTTTATGGGCCTCAAGGTCAAGTTGAGCGTAAAAGTGATTATTACTTTGTGGACGGAAATCAACTTAAGCAGGGACAAGGTAACTATGAATTGTCGGTTACTGAACAAGGCAAGCAGTTACTAAATAACAATGTTTCAAGCTCGCAGGGGCAGGGTTGGCAAGTTGCGGGTAGATATGAGCAAGGGCTTACAGATAATATATCTGTATACACTGCTACATCAGGTCAAAAAAATACGGATGACGATCTACTTAAGTATGCATTTGGTACCAACATAAGCTTGTTTGACCGATTATTATTAAATGCGAATGTTGAAAAAAATAATAACAATGAACAAGAATTTGAATTTACAGCCCGAACTCAAATTGCCGAACAATCACTACTTTTTAGCGCTACAAATCGTACCGACGAACAGCAGCAAGATTTTAACAGCTACCAAATAAATTTAGCTGGTGGGCTAATGAATAATACCTATGGACGCCTTTCTTATCAAAATAACGTCTTATATGACGATAGTGATATTAGAGGGCGTTTTAAACAAGTACGCAACCAGTTCAACTACTCATACTCAGGATTTGCACTAAGTAACCAATTGCTGTGGCAACAAGACGATAGCTCTAAGAGTACTTTTGGAACAACACGTTTTCAAAAGCGCTTTGGGAGAACCTACACAAGGTTTGGTATAGATTATAGTATATCGCCAGTAAGTGAGCTTGTTAGTTACGAGGCTGAGTTTAGCCGCAACTTGGGCCGAGATTTACAAGCCGAACTGACTATAACTGATTCCCTTCGTAATAATATTCAATCGGCCGAATTAGGACTCAATTGGCAAAGCGACAAGTTTAGTTTAACGAGTAACTTAAACTACAACAGTAACGATGATTGGCGGCTCGGTATTTATAGTCGTTTTAGCTTAGGGTTTGATGTTGAACACAACACATATTTTGTCTCTAAGCGCAGCTTAACTAACACGGGTAGTTTAATGTTACGCGTATTTTTAGATCAAAATAATAACGGTATTATGGATGATGATGAGCACGGTGTTGGCGGCGTAAAGGTAAAAGGCGTTCACAATTATCGTCAAGCAATTACAGACGAACACGGCGTTGCGCTATTAACTTCAATGCCAGCAAATCGTACAACAGATATAATACTAGATAGAAATAGTTTTGAAGATCCGTTTTTAATACCAGCTAATGAGGGTTTTTCTATTACACCAAGGGCTGGTTTTGTAGAGTATATGGATTTTGCATTAAATAATGCCAGTGAAGTGGAGGGAGTTGTTTATCAACAAAAAGGTGATACAACACAGATCCAGCCCTTTGCAAATATAGCGCTATTGAATGAGAAAGGGGATCAAGTTGCACAAACTCAAGCAGCATATGATGGCTATTATTTATTTACAGACCTTAAACCGGGGCAGTATAAAGCAGTAATTGATGATGAATATAAACAACGCAAGCAGCTAAACAACACTCAAAATATAACAGTTAATTTATCGCCTCAAGGAGATGTAGTAATGGGCGTTGATTTAACGTTAAAGGCGCTCAGTGCAACAACAGGAAGCATTGCCAATGCCGGAAGTTTTAGTTCGTTAAATATCTTAAAAATTTATTACCGTTTAATAGCACCACGAATAGAGCAGCAAGAAGCTTTTTATATGTATGATAAAGCTAAAAATAAATTTATTTTAGCCTTAGCGTACGCAACAAATAGTTCGCCAAAGCTTATCTCTGTATGCGACTCAGTAAAAGCGCAAGGATTAAAGTGTGTTATTGAAACACATGAAATACTTCATTAAAGGAATTAGGATGAAAAGAGTTCAATGTATATTTTTAATCAGTGCAATGTTGCTAAGTTATGGTTGTTCGAATAATAAAGCAATTGATAATAGTATTACTCAGACGGAAATAGCTGACGAAAAAAGCTACGTAAAAATAACAAAGCAAGAACTTGAAGCTCTAAAAATGAGCTCCCAGCAGTGGCAAAATATGAGGCCTGAACTTGCGCGTTTATTACTTATTGAAGAAGACTTAAGTTTACTAATATCGCAACTTAATACAATTGCAAAAGAAAATGAGCAGAAAAACGCACCAGTAATAAAAGCAGAAATCGTTAATACCAACACAATTAATAACTCGAATATACAAGTAACAAAACCAGTTAATCCCAAATTTGCTTTACAAGTGCTTTCAATAACGCAAAAAGAACAACTCTCTTTAGCTTTTAGGCAGCTACAGAAAAAGCTTCCTAACTTACTAGGCGATAATTTTGTAATGAATGTTGAAACAATAAATGTAAAAGGAGTAATGTATAACCGCTTAAAGCTAGGCGCATACATAGACAAAAAAAACGCTATGGCTGACTGTCAAAAATTAAAGAGCCAAAATATAAATTGTTTAGTTAGTTATTACGTAGATCAGCCTTTTACCGCACAATAGCTAAGTCGGCATACAAATTGCTTTATCCTCAGTATGTTTTGAAGAGGATGGCAATTATGCGCCTTTTACTGCCTTTATTGTTTTTAAATTTAGCTGCTTGTAACTTGGTGCCACCACCAGAACCAAGTGTGCCTACAAATGCACCTAAAGCGGCCATGGCTCCTTTTACGGTTAATGACTATGTAGTTAATTTAACGTCGCAACTTAACCACCTAAATGGATCCTTAAATGCTAATGCACGTGTTGGCGTTAGTAGCTTCTTTTATGCAGATGCACTAGATACAAAATTGGTGACAGGGCAGGCCTCAGGATTAAGTCAGCAGATCCAAGAAAGTCTGCTTACACAATTTACTCAACTGGGTTATCACACCGTTGAATACAGACTTGGGAATAACCTCTCTTTATCAGAAAACTCAGACAGTATTTTAAGTCGCGATTTAAGTAAATTACGTAATCGCCAAAATATTGACTTAGTTATCACAGGAACAGTGACTCGCCAGCAGCATGCATACATAGTTAATGCACGGCTTGTGAATATAGAAAATAAACAGGTGCTCTCTGCGGGAAGTACCGAGATCCCAATTAATGTAATGTGGGGCAATGAGAAAATTCAGCAGCGTGACGGACTTTTATACCGAAGCGAATACTAATTTGGAGCACAAAATGAAAAACCTATTAATTACATTATGCTTACCACTGGGCTTTGGTTGCTCTCAAATACTAGGCACAATGAATACAGACACCACGACACCACAAAATGTGCAAAGCAACCAACTGGTGAGTAACCAACGCGACGTTGCAGCGCCTGTTTCTGATGATAACTTATTTCAGTCAGGAATGGCTCCACAGGATAACTACACAAAAGCAACACCGCCAATGCGCAAAAATATTAACCATTATGTGCGCGGCATAATGCAAGACATGGTTGAAAACTTACAGTACGTAAGTGAACAAACACCGTTAGCTGTTTCGAGTTTTGTTTTTTTAGATGAAGACTACAACGATGGTAGCTTACTAGGGAACCAAATTGCAGAAAGCTTCATGCATGAATTACACAGCTTTGGTGTACCCGTTATTGATTTTAAAACAACTGATTATATGCGTGTTACCTCAACAGGCGACTTTGTATTTAGTCGCGACTATTTAGAGCTAAATCAAGATCAAAACTTTAAATATGTACTTGCCGGTACGCTTGTAAACCATCAAGGTGGTGTACTTGTTAATGCACGTATTGTTGGGCTAGAAAGTAAGGCCGTAGTAGGTTCTGCACAAGGGTTTATTCCACAGTCGGTTGTTGATGCGCTTAATAGTAGCTATCGCACTGATGGCATAATGTTAAAACAAGCAAGCAAGTGAGATAATTATGTATAGTAAATTATTTAACCGCTTTATCGTTTTTTTTGCTTTAGCTAACTTAGCAGGTTGTGCCTTTACTCAAAATAGTGAAAGTGCTGAAATTAATACGCCTTCAACCACACAAGTAAATTATGACCTAGCAAGCATGCTTAAAATAGCCGAGCAAAAATCAACTCAAGATGATGTTAACGGTAATCAATTTACACCACTTCAGCACCATAAAACACTTGCTAACTATGTAGAGCAAATGGCACTTGATTTGGTTGATACGCTTGAGTTTGAAAGTGATACCGACACCAATATTAATATTGCCGTTACTACCTTGGTCGATCTTGATTCATCGCTTACTAAAAGTAATCAATTGGGTAATCAAATTTCTGAAACATTAATTCATCAGTTACAAAAGTTTGGTTATGGCGTGGTTGATTTTAAAACAACCCAAACAATAGATGTAAATAGTCGTGGTGATTTTGCTTTTTCGCGTGATATTGAAAAGCTTAGCGAAGAGCAAATGGCGAGCCATGTATTAGCGGGTACATTAATTTATCGCAGTGATGCTGTTGTTGTAAATACACGTGTAATTAACGCGCATACAAAAAAAATCGTCGCGAGTAGTCGAAAACTAATCCCAATTTATGTACTAAATAAAGAAGATATATACTTATCAAGTAATTAAGTTCAGTTGTCGCTTGATATAAAAAACCAGATGCCGTTATAATTCACACCTCTAAGCACACAGCTTATTTGTGGCCTCTTAGTTAAATGGATATAACGGCCCCCTCCTAAGGGGCAGTTGCAAGTTCGATTCTTGCAGGGGCTACCAATTAAATCAATGAGTTATATTTTAACTTCCCTTCCTTATACTTTGTGTATAGCGTATATGTAGTAGTGCTGCACTTTTTAATTAAAGGCGTTTAAAGCTTCTTGCTCACATTTTTCACGCTCTGAAACCATGGCTTCAAAGTCGGCTTGAATTTGTGCTAGAACAGTTGGTGGGTTAAGTCGTTTGATTCTTTTAAATTGAATGCTTTCTTCTTCATCATAGGCGAGTATTGCTAAAGTGATTTTTTCGCGTTCGATACCATTTGAAAATATTCCTTCGGCATCTAATTGTATGAGCACTTTTTCCATTGTCGTAAGCCATTGATGCCAATTATCCATTGCTTCTATATCTGATTGAAACAAATCAATGCTGTCTTCTAGTTTTTGGCACTCTAGAGTTGTTTCATCAAAGTATTCGGAATAATCCTCAAGCATCGGGTAGTCTTCTGGATTCCATTTAGCCATGTAAAAGCTACTTACATCGTTGTTGTACTCTGCTTCAAATACTTTTTTTAAATCCGATAAGGTATTAAACATTGGCAGTAGTGAGTAGCTACCTGTGTGGTAAAAGCCCATTACATAAAGATCGTTACCGTATTTTTGTATAATGTTTTTAAATGCTTTTTTGGTATCTTGGTAAAGTGTTTTTTCGAAGTTTTTAGTATCTAACATGAGGTCATTATTTCTTTTATTATTACAGAAATTTATATGAAAAAGAGAGCGATTAAAACTCACTCTACTAAAATGAAATAACCAGAGCTATTATATAACTCTGGTTATTGTAAGTTAATATTAACCATCACTTGTAATTTTATCAATCAATTCACTAAGAACAGCTTCTGCTTTACTTGTTTCTACTTGGCAAGTGCCTGCATTTAAATGGCCGCCGCCGCCGTATTTAAGGCACAGTTCGCCAACATTGGTGTTTGAACTGCGGTTAGTTATTGATTTACCTATGGCATACACTACATTTTGCTTTTTAAGGCCCCACATTTTATGAATCGAGATATTGCAGTCGGGGTACATGGCATAAATAACAAATCGGTTTGTGGCGTAAATTGTTTCTTCCTGAGTTAAATCAAGGACTACTAAGTTTTTATGAACGGTAGCGCATTGAGAAATTTGCTCTTTGGCTTTTTCGTTATGCTCGTTATATAAAGCAACACGTTCGGCTACGTCTTCCATTTGCAGGATTTCTTCGATGCTCTGATCTTTACACGCATCAATCAGTTTCATCATTAATTGGTAATTTGAAATTTTAAACTCGCGAAAACGGCCAAGTCCAGTTCGCGCATCCATAATAAAGTTCATTAATACCCAATCGGTTGGGTTTAATATTTCGTCTTTTGAAAACTGAGCAGCATCGCCTTTGTCTACCGCGTCCATCATTTCAACAGAAATATTTGGAAGTTTTTCAGCGCCGCCATAATAGTCATAAACTACGCGAGCTGCTGATGGGGCTTTTGGGTCAATAATATGGTTTTTTATGTCTCTTGAGTTGCGAACGGTTTCGCTAAGGTGATGATCGAATGCTATATGACAGCCTGCAACGTAGGGGAGGTTGGTCGTAATGTCGTTTTCGGTAATGTCTATTTTGCCATCTTGCATGTCTTTTGGATGAACAAATAAAATATCGTCAATTAGGTCTAAGTCTTTGAGCAATACGGCACAAACTAAGCCATCAAAATCGCTGCGAGTGACTAGTCTAAATTTATTATTGGGCATAGCTATTCCATCTTTTTAATTGAATTATCAATTAAGTGTAACAGCTAAATTTTTTTTTGAGAGGTTAGCTTAAAAAAATTATAAAAAAAAGCCAAAACGTTAGTTTTGGCTTTTGCTTAGCAAGTTTGTATGTGTGGCAAATAGGCTATGCGCCTGGGCCACATTCCATACATGAATTTACAATGTCTGGGCCAAATTTAAGTTTGGCGTTTAAGTCGCGAAGAGCGGTGCGTAACCCTTCTTCAATTACTGGGTGGTAAAATGGCATGTCAAGCATTTCTGGTACGGTCATTTTGTTTTGTACAGCCCAAGCTAATAAGTGAGCGATGTGTTCGGCTTGTGGGCCAATAAATTCTGCACCTAAAAATAAGCCTGTGCCTTGCTCTGCATATACACGCATATGACCTTTGTTTTTAAGCATTACTCGGCTACGGCCTTGGTTTTCAAAGCTTACTTCGCCTACTTCAAAACAACCGCATGGGCCTAATCGGTCAGTAATTTGCTTGTAGCTTTCGCCTACCATTGCTATTTGTGGGTCGCTAAATACAGCTGCAATTTTTGCTCTGCGCAGACCTATACGTACATCTGGGAAGCGCCCTGCATTTTGACCTGCAATAGCACCTTGGTCAGATGCTTCGTGTAACAATGGGAGCATGTTACTTGCATCGCCTGCTATAAATATGTTCGACTCACCACACTGCATTGTATGTGTGTCTGCGTGCGGTACGCCGCGTTCATCAAGTTCAATGCCTGTGTTTTCAAGGCCTAGTTTATCTACGTTAGGTACTCGGCCTGTGGCTGCAAGTACGTAGTCAAACTGTTCGGTGTGTTTTTCACCTTGTTTGTCGGTGTAAGTTAGCTGTGCTTTGTCGCCAACTTGCATCATGTCAGATACGTTTGAGTCGGTATCTACAAAAAATTCTTCAGCAAAAACAGTATTTGCGTAGTCTTTTACTACTGGATCTGTAAGTGGGCCAATTGCGCCGCCTACACCAAATAGTTTTACATTTACGCCTAGTCGGCTAAGTGCTTGGCCAATTTCAAGACCTATTACACCAGGGCCAAATACAGCGACTGATTCTGGTAGGTCATCCCAATCAAATACGTCGTCGTTTATAATAAGTTTGTCACCAAAGTTATTAAATACGCCAGGGTATGAAGGGCGTGAACCGGTGGCAATTACAAAGCGTTTTGCTGTAATAATTGTATGGTCGTCTATTTGTACGCGGTTTGCGTCTAAAAATTTAGCGTAACCACGAATTTTATCACCCTCTGGTAATTCATCTACGGCTTCTACTACGAACCCTGCAAAACGATCTCGTTCACTTTTAACGCGTGCCATAACTGCTTTGCCATCAATGACAGGCTTTGAGCTATGAACACCAAATGCAGGTGCCATTTCAATTGCGTGTGCGGCTTCGGCGGCTGCAATCAATAACTTGCTTGGCATACAACCAACACGTGCACATGTGGTGCCGTATGGGCCTGATTCGATCATTAATACATTTTGTGTGAACTGTTTAGCATTACGATAAGCACTTAAACCAGCAGTGCCAGCGCCTATAACAACAACATCGGTTTGCAATTCTTTCATAGTGGTATCCTTTATTATTTTCAATCTAAGCGATGAGATTGATATAGAGGGGCGCGTACGCCCCTGCTATTTTTTACTTAATTAAGCAAAGTATTTTTCTAAGTCGTCTGAACCACCGATGTGCTTACCACCAATGAATATTTGTGGAACAGTGTCACGACCAGATACAGCTTTTAGACTTGTTAGTGATGCGCCTGCACCCATAACAATCTCTTCATATGCGAAGCCTTTTTCTGCAAGAAGCTCTTTTGCTTTTTTACAAAAAGGACAGCCAGGTTTAGTAAAGATGCTTACAGGTTCTGGTTTAGCTTGCTTAGGGTTGATGTAATCAAGCATTGTGTCTGCGTCAGATACTTCAAACGGGTCACCTGGTAAATCTGGTTCGATGAACATTTTGTCAACCACGCCATCTTTAACAAGCATAGAGTATCTCCAGCTGCGCTTACCAAAGCCTAGATCGTTTTTGTCTACTAACATGCCCATGCCGTCAGTAAATTCGCCGTTGCCGTCTGGTAATAAAGTAATGTTTTGCGCTTCTTGATGCTCAGCCCATGCGTTCATTACAAAGGTATCGTTTACTGATAAACATACAATTTCGTCAACGCCGTTTTGCTTAAGTACGCCTGCTAATTCGTTGTAACGTGGTAAGTGAGTTGATGAACATGTTGGTGTGAATGCACCAGGTAGTGAAAACACTACAACCGTTTTACCTTTAAAAATTTCATCTGTTGTTACTGATTTCCATTCGTTATTTTGACGAGTTGCAAATGTAACACTTGGGACTGTTTGACCTTCGATATTGTTTAACATAGTTTTTTGTTCCTCTTGATTTGTTGATAGCCATTATGGCGAACAATTAAATATAGTTCCAATCGTTTGTTTGTATTAAACTGATAGTTATAAACTATCATGCGGAGCTGAATATGAACTTAAAAGATTTTGAATATGTAAAAGCAATAGCGCAATACAAGCACTTTCGCAAAGCTGCCAATGCATGTTTTGTAAGTCAGCCTACATTAAGTGGCCAAGTAAAAAAACTCGAACATGAGCTTGGCGTTACTTTATTTGACCGCTCAACTAAACAAGTTACGTTAACAGCAAAAGGTGAACGTTTGTTGACGCAAATAGAGATTATTTTAGAACAAACGCAAATACTCAAAGAACTTGCTGCTACTTCTAATGAGCCCCTACAAGGTAAATTAACTATTGGTATTATTCCTACCATTGCGCCTTACTTGTTGCCTGCGTTATTAACATCAATGAAAGCGGCATTTATTGATAGTCAGTTTTCATTTATTGAGATGCAAACAGCAACAATTTTAGAAGCTTTAAATAATGGCGAACTCGACTTTGCTATTTTAGCCGATGTGCCAGAGCTTATTAATTACCATACGGTTGCTTTATACAAAGAAGATTTTTTAGTGGCGGTATCACAAGATAACGCGCTTTCTAAGCATAAAAAAGTGGCGTTGAGCGACCTTCAAGGATGCAGCCTACTAATGTTAAGTGATGGTCATTGCTTTAAAGATCAAGCCCAAAAGTTTTGTTTTTCTGCGGGAGTCGATATATCTAATCAGTATAAAGGTAATAGTTTAGAAACATTATTAGCGTTAGTGGCCATGGATGACGGTATTACATTTGTACCAAAACTGGCATGTACCGACCGTGTAGGGATTGATTACTTGCCTATATTCCCTAATCAGCAGCGTAATGTGGTGTTTGCATGCAGAAAGCATTATCCGCATTTATCGGGTGTAGAACAATTGGGCAAGTGGTTATCGGCTCACCCTAATTTAAAAGCTAAATTAACTAAAGATCTTGGCTGATTATTTCTACTACATCGTTAATTTGCACGCCAGGTAGTGGTTTGTCATCAATACTGACAGCTACTGCAGTTTGCTGATAAAGCTGCTCAACGCGAATTTTATTAAGCGTGGTGATGGTGTGTGGCATAACATTACCCGCTGCGTCGGTTAAATAGTTATGGTGCGCAATGCTTAGCATCTGGCCTTTTTTTAACCCATGAGCTTTACCTAAATTAATAACGATTTTGCTATTTTCCATGTGCATTATTTTGCCTTGAGTTGGCAAACACGCCATGGCTGCTTGAATGTCATAACTTACTGCTTGGTTGATATCGGTTATGCTTTGCCCATAAGGCGATTGCCAAAACCTATCACTATTAACGTCAACTATGGTTGTTTTTTCAAATGGCCAAATTGCTTGAGTATGGTAACTATTTTGCCAAAGTTGCTCATAGGTAGTGCCATCAAATAATACAAATTCAATGTTGTAACTGCGCTCGTACGCCTCGTCTTGCCAAAATGCATAATCGTTATTGAGTTTGTCGCTAGTTGAAAGGCTGGTTATTTGGCTAAGCAGTACATATTGGGCGTTACTGCGCGAAGATATTTCTTCTAATTGGGCATTTGAATAGTCGTGCTGCTGCGAAAAGTACTTATCAACGCTTATTGCATTATTATAGTAAGCAATAGGTACTGCGCTCATTTTTGATTTTTGCAGGGAAGTAAAAATATTTTTGCTAATAGCTTTGCTTACGTCAAATATTTGACCCATTTTGGCGTGTTCACGATGAACAAGTTGGCTTTGTGTAACGGCCACAAACTTATTAAAACTATTTTGTGGGCATTGCTCTGTTTGAGAAAAAATATCGAGCCGTAATGTAACTGCAAATTTATTGTCGTATTTATTTTCGCTGACCAGTTCAATTTTTTGAATTTCTCCGTGGCTGCTAATTTTTAGCTGATCTTGCATCAACACGCCATCTACCAACGTTTGCACAGAGCTAACCCGTGCGCCAGAGAATACTAACGCCTGTGTAATCGCATCTTTTATAGCGGCAGATTTAGCCGCGCTTGTATCACCATTTTGGACGTTCGCGTGACCCGTTGATTCATACCACTGTGCTTTAGTAAAAGGGGAGAACGTTAATAATGCCGTTGCACTTAATCCTGCAAATGCCAATGATAAAAACGACTTCATACTTTTACTCCAATTAAACGTTAGCTATTAACTAGGTAGAGCAAGGACTGTACCAATGTTATTTGGTAATTATTAGTAATGCTATAAATGGCATTAAACGTGCATATGTACTGCTAATTACTATACAAGGGCTAAATGCTATGCGAGCAATTTCATTACTTATTACACTTGGGTGTTTAACCTTAGGTGGTTGTAGCAGCGTTTTTGATAAGCATGTTGAATATAAATATGTAGAGCCAAATAATTACCCCGTTTTAAAAGCGATAGGGTATGCACCTATTAGCTTGCAAAAAGGTGCTAACTTGTCGCAAAAGCAACTTATGGCCATTAAGGCTTCTAAGCTTGAAGCTTACCGGGAGCTTACTGAGCAAGTCTATGGGCAAAAAATTACCGCAGGAACAACGGTGGAAGGCTCAATTGCTCAAGACGATTACTTAGAAAGTAAAGTGCAGGGGCTTATTAAAGGTGCACAAATAATTAAAACTTACGCAGTAGATGATACTTACGTGACCGAGCTTGAGCTTAATATGAAGCGTGTGCACGATTTATACATAGGTGAAGTAAAACCACGCGAAGTTAAAAAAGTAACGTACTACTAAAAAAGTTATTCAAAATATCTCATCCTCCTATATTGAGTGCTATGCTGTTGTTAGGATTAATTTTAAGCAGATTGCGTAGTGCTCAACAGATGTATTTTATTGCCACTTATATTAACAGTGGCTCTGTAAATGGCGATTAAGCCAAGTCATTTAAATCCTCAATTATTTATATGGTGCAAAGCCAATTTGCGCTACCTATTGCTGTTTTTTGTACTCTCCAGTGGTGTGCTTGCAAGTCGACTAACTATTCAATTTAATACCTTTATAGAGCTCATGGGTCAAAAATACGGGCCTGCGCGAGCGGCGGTTGCACGCAACTGGCAAAGCATGTTGGTGCAAACTCAAAACAAGCCAGAGCAACAACAAATTCTTATTGTTAATGATTTTTTTGCGCGTAATTTACGCTACCAAACAGATATTTTGCTTTGGAAACAAAACGATTATTGGGCAACCCCTTTAGAAACATTAGGCAGAGGCCTCGGTGATTGTGAAGATTACGCAATAGCAAAATATATAAGCTTAAGAGCGTTAGGTGTGAGCGACGACAAGTTACGCCTTATTTATGTAAAAGCAAAAATTGCGGGCACTAACAAAACACAAGCGCATATGGTGTTAGGTTATTTTGCTACACCAAACGCTCAGCCACTTATTTTAGACAGTTTAATAACAAAGGTTTTACCTGCTGCAAAACGTGTAGATTTAAGCCCTGTTTTTAGCTTTAACAGCCAAGGTTTATGGGCTAATAATTCAACCAAAAGTGTAGCCAGCCCAACAGCAAGACTTTCACGCTGGCGTAAAATTTTGGAGCAGACAACCCAAGAAGGAGTTATGTGGTAATGGCATCATTTTCCTTATCTAAGTATCTTAAAAAACGAAAAATAACACTCAGGCAAGAGCTATGGATTGCATTATTAATTGTTATTTTTGTGGGCTTTATAAGTAGTGTTTTAATTAGTACTAATTCGGCTAAAAGTTATTTTTCGACCCAGCTGTACTTAAAAAATGTAGATAACGCCAGCTCACTTGCGTTGATGATCAGTCAATTAGACAAAGACCCCGTTGAGCTTGAATTATTAGTTTCAGCCACATTTGATACCGGTCACTATAAGCGAATAGAGCTACAAAACCCGAATGGTGAGGTGATTGTTAAACGCACATTTACCGATGAGCTTAAAGCGACGGCTCCTAAGTGGTTTAGGGCAATGTATGGATTAAATGTTCAACCAGGAGTTGGGCAAGTAAATAATGGTTGGCAGCAATTTGGAACTTTGTTTATAGAAAGCCATAGTCAATATGCTGAGCAAGCCTTATGGGAAAGTGCGCTTAAACTATTTTTTAGTTTTTTAATTGTCGCTTTTTTTGCTTGTATAGTTAGTGCTTACTTTTTAAGTAGGATATTAAAACCGCTAGATGATGTTGTGTATCAGGCTAATGCATTTGGTGAAAAACGTTTTATTAAATCCACCGTCCCTCGTACATTTGAGTTTGCGCGTTTAGTGCAATCTATGAACCAATTATCTACCCGTTTTAGTCGTATTATTAAAGAAGATAGTAAACGTTTAGAAGAGCTTAGATTTAAATCACAACACGATGAGCTAACTGGTTTAGCAAATAGAGAGTACTTTGGTGCAACGCTTGAGGCCCACTTACAAAAATCGAAAGATCATGCCCATGGCGCCTTATTTTTATTTCGGGTTGTAAACCTAGATAAAATGAGCGAACAAATTAGCCGTGTAGAAATGGTTAATTTCTTACGTCGTTTTTCGCAGGTTTTAATCGAGTTTTTAGAATCAAATGAAGCACACTTCTCAGAAAACTACATAGCCCGAATATCACATAATGACTTTACAGTACTGTTTAGTGATACTGATGATATTGAGGTATTGAGTGAAAAAGTAGTTAGGCTTCATGAATCTTTTATTGAAGAGTATAAAAATATTGAATTAGCTATACCGCATAGTTGCACTTACATCCAAAAGAATGATACGCGGTTTGATGTATTAAAACGAGCAGATGAACTTTTAAAATCAGCCGATAATAAACCCGGTGTACAAGCAAAAGTAAGCGACAATAAGCAAAAAAGTGAGTTATTTGATGATGCAAGAAGTTGGCAAAAGGCAATAGAAGAAGCCTTAGATAACAAAACACTCGAAATTAATGCGTTTCCAGTAACGAGCTTTTCAGGGCAGTTAATGCAAAATCAATTAGGGCTGAGCCTAGAACTTGGTGGGCAAGTATATCGTGCAAGTTATTATTACCAGTGGGCTAATCGACTAAAGTTATTAGCGCGTTTAGATTGGGGTTTAATCAAGGCGTTGGTTGCCCAGTACAACGCTGAACCACCAAGTGAACTGATTTCGGTTGAATTATCTGCACAAACACTACTTGATGATGCTGCGCTTGCTTCGATACTTACATACTTGTCAGCGTTTCCTGATTTAGCCTCTAAAATTTGTTTTGATATTCGTGAAAGTATTGCCGTTAGCGAAATTGAGATATTCAAAGATTTTTGTGAGCAGGCACGGTGCATGGGCGCTAAAGTAGCATTAAAACGTGTAGGCCCTGAATTTACTAAAATTAATAAAATTCAGGAGTTTGGTCTTGAAATGATTAAGGTTGATAGCGTTTACGGCCACAATATTAGTTACAGCCAAGATAACCAAACATTCCTGCGAGGAGTGTGCACGTTAGCGCATTCAATTGGCATTAAAGTGGTGGCTCAAGGTGTAACAAGTCAAGATGACCTCGATACACTTATTAACTTAGGTTTTGATGGGGTTATCAAAGAGTAAGTAACAGGCATTAACCGTGCGGTTAATGCCCCTTTACAACTAACATTAATTGAATGCGGTCGCGTACTTTTAGCTTATTAAATATAGAGCTCATATGCTCTTTAATTGTACGCTCCGTAATACTTAAAGATTCTGCAGCTTGCTTATTAGTTGCACCTGTTACAACAATATCAACTACTTGGCGTTCTCGTTTTGTGAGTAACTCAAGCTCGCATGTGCTCGCATATTTAAACGGTGTATTTGATAAAGCTCCCACTAAATTAGATAGTAATTGTCCTGGTAACCATATTCCGCCAGAACAAATAGTCTCAAGTACTTGTTCAATAATTACTTTAGTGGCGAGTGCTTCTACGTATCCTTTAGCTCCTGCTTCAAGCGCACTCCTTAGTTGATTTATTTCTAGTTCGTTGGTCATAACAATAACGAGTAAACGTTGTTGCGAATACTTTTTAACGAGCTCAAGCCAGTTCGGTGTACCGGCTAAAACCCAAATAATACTTGATGCCGTTACTCTGTTTGGTTCTTTTGTGCATATTAAACAACCAGGAAACGCTGCACGCCAGTGCTTCGATTCAAATTCAGGCTGTGTAATAAAAATACTTTGGCGCATTATTTCTCCATTTATTAAATGCTTAACGCTCTGTCATTGCTTGCGATGTAGCTCTAAGAACTGGTTTTAAAAGATACTCAAGTACGGTTTTTTTACCGGTAATAATATCCACTTGAGTGGTCATACCTGGAATAATAGTCAGCTCTTTTGAAAAGTTATTTTTGGTGGTTTTTAGTTGCACCAGATAAAAGGTATTCTCACGATCATCTGTAATGGTATCGGCGCTAATATGTAAAACCTCTGCCTCAAGGCCTCCATATACGGCAAAGTCGTAGGCACTAAATTTTATCATCGCAGATTGCCCAGGGCGTAAAAATGCAATGTCTTTAGGAGGAATTTTTGCCTCTACTACAAGTTGATCGTCAAGCGGGACAATTTCCATAACATCGCTACCGGGCTGTAAAATACCGCCAACAGTATTAACTAATAATCGCTGTACAGTGCCTTTAACAGGAGAACGTATTTCGGTTTGTGTTACTTTATCGGCCAAGCCAGATTCAGTTTCTTTAATTGAATCTAGTCGAAGTAGCGCTTCGGATAGTTCATTGTTCCAACGGTTAATCATAACGAGTTCAACTTCGGTTACTTTATTTTTAGCTTCGTTAATGGCCGAAAGGCTCCTATTTATAACTGCCTTGGTTCTGTTTATCTCGCCGTTTAGATCAACTATTTGTCGCTCTAAACGAATAATATCTATATCTGAGATAGCGCCCGTGCGTAACAATGGGCGAGTAACAGAGAGCTCTCTGTTTGTTAAGCGCAGCGCGCTCGTATGCTGCTCAAGTGCCGCTTTGGCTTCAATGTAATCTTGGTGTCGCTGCTCTAGTTGGCGTTTGTGAATACTTACTTGTTGCTCTAATTCTTGGCTGTTACTCAAATAAAGAGAACGTTCATGTTGCACAACTCTAGGCGCATTTTTAATAACAGACTCACTAAATACGAGCTCCTTTTTTTGAGTGAGTGCTCTGAGTCTCGCTACTTTTGCGCTTAACGACTCAACTTTGGATTGGTTTTCTCTAAAGCTAGAAATAAAGCGGGTAGGGTCTATTTTAATGAGTACATCACCCTCATTTACTATTTGCCCCTCTTTTACATTTATTTTTTCGACCATACCACCATCATAAGATTGAATAAGTTGTAATTTATTGGAGGGAATAACTCGCCCCTCACCACGAGCAACTTCATCTAAATTAGCAAAACCAGACCACACAATAAGACATATAAACGTTAAACAAATTAAATAGAGCAATAACCTAGCGCTTGCTGGCTCCTGTTGCATTTTTTCCCACTGCGCATCGACTACCCAGTCTTGGCTATTAGGCGGAGAAATCCATCCTTTAAATAGTTTATTAAATATTGATGGCTTGCCTTGTTTTCTTGCTTCTATTGCTCTGCTAACAGATTCAAAGGAGCGCTGTTCAAGTGGTTTTTTATTGTCACTCATGAGGCTTGCTCCACTGTCTTATTATTTAACGCTGCAATTACTTTTTGTTTTGGTCCATCAGCAACTACTTTTCCGTTATCTAAAACTATAATTCGTTCAACAAGCTCAAGTAATGATGAGCGGTGAGTCACCACGATTAAGGTTTTATCTTTAGAATAACCCTTTAAATTATTAATAATTTTACTTTCACTATTATGATCTAGTGATGATGTTGGCTCATCTAGTAATAGTATTGGAGGGTCGTTAATTATGGCTCTTGCCATACCTACAGCTTGGCGCTGGCCACCTGATAATTGACGACCTTGCTCGCCTACTTGTAAATCAAATCCGTCTGGGTGCGAATTAATTAAATCAAATAATTGGCTTCGCTCACAGGCTTCAATAATTTGCTCGTCTTTGGCATGCCAAGCACTCATGGTGAGGTTGTCTTTCAAGGTTCCATAAAACAGGGCAACGGTTTGTGGTAGGTAGCCAATATTATGACGAAGCTCAGCTGGGTCAATTTGATGTATATCATTATTGTCCATCAAAATTGATCCTGAACAGGGTTCGTATAGTCCTAAAATAAGCTTTTCTAATGTACTTTTACCTGAGCCATTACGTCCTAAAATGGCGACTTTTTCACCGGCTTTAATTTTAAAACTAACGCCGTTGAGCGCATTATGAGATTCGTCAGAGTATTTAAAACATACATCTTTAAATTCTATATCGCCCTTTAAAATAGGGTGGCTTAACCAATGCTTACCAGGTGGACGCTCGACCTCTTTTTCCATAATCTCGTTCAGTGATTGCATTGCTATTGCGGCATGATGATATTGTGCTAAAACAGCGGCCGACTGCCCGATTGGGCCCATAGCACGAGACGATAATAGGTAGGCTGCAATTAACCCGCCTTGAGTTAGCTCACCTTCAATAACGAGGTGTACGCCTATTATCATTATTATTACGCCTACGCATTGCTGTATCCATGATGCTGTATTTGATATAGAGCTAGAAACGAGTCGGCTATGTGCGTTTACTTGTGCAATGTAAATGGTCGACTTTTCCCATACAGACTGTGTTTTACACTCTGAGTGAAAGCTCTTTACATCTTCAATATTGGTTAAGCTTTCGACTAATACTGCATTTCGCATTGAGCTTGCTTTCATTGTTTGTTCTGAAAGAGCCTCAAGTTTGCGGTGTGCGGCTATAGCGTAAGCTAATAATATAAGTGCGCCCGCGATAATAGGTAAACTTAGAGGTACGCCAATAATGGCAATAACAATTAAATACAAAACTACGAATGGCAAGTCTACTAATGCGACAAGTGTTATGGAGCTAAAAAAGTTACGTACAGCTTCAAATGATTGAATGTTGCTAGCAAAGGAGCCTGCGGACGATGGGCGGTTTTTTAGTTTCATACCTAATACCCGCTCCATTATTACAGCCGATACTTTGACATCTATTCTACTGGCAGCAAGCTCTACAAAGTAGCCTCTTACTAAGCGCAAAACAAAGTCAGCAGTGAGTGCTATTAAAATGCCAATGGCAAGTACCCATAAGGTTTCTGTTGCGTGGTTGGGCACTACGCGGTCATATACGTTCATTACAAATAAAGGCATAGCAACCGACAAAAAGCCCAAAGCAACAGCCGAAATAATTACGTCTTTATAAAGTGAGCGGCATTCTTTAATTACTCCCCAAAACCATCCATCTTTTGATAGTTTTTCAAGTACAGGTGTTCGCTCATCAAATGCAAACTCTGGTTGAGCATAAATAACTAAACCTACACTGTTAGCAGCTAACTCATCAATGCTTTGTTCGATAACTGATTCTGTAAGTTCTGGGTAAATTACACTCACCAACTGTTTATCGTAATCAATAGAATTAATAACACAGGCTTGGTTATCTTTTAAAATTAAGATGGCAGGTAGCAGTGCTGTATTAATTTTTTGTAGTGGCTTATTAACTACTTTTGATTTAAAGCCAATGCGCTTTGCTGCGCGCGAAAAACCTGATGGAGTAAGATTTCCATCAGTTAGAGGAAGTCCATTTAATAGTGCTTCTCTTGAAAACTCTTTACCATGATGACGACATAAAACTTCTAGGCAGTCAACGAGGATGCCACCATGATCAAGTACATCGTTTAATTCCATACACCATCCAATGTTATGTAGAACTGCATAGGATTGTTACTAGTAAACCTAAACTCGACTTAAATATTTCATGCCGAGTTTAGGTTATTTACATAACGTTAATTGTCTTAGGTATCAGTAATTACAGCTTCGATACGTCGATTCGCAGCATTTGCTCTTACTGATATTTCGTTTACACGTGGTTGATCGATGCCATACCCGAACGATTTAACACGTTTAGGTTCTACATCGAATTGCTTAATCAGAATTTCAGCTACGGCAAACGCACGTTTTTCTGATAGTTTACGGTTATATTTACGGTCTCCATCTAAAGAGGCATGACCTTGTATTTCAACCTGTTTAGTTGGGTTCTCTTTTAAAAAATCTGCAAGCCGACTAATTTCTTGAATATATTGAGACCTTACATCGCTTGAGTCAGCAGAAAAAGGAATACCAATTTCTATATTCGAGGTTGATGCGCTATAAATTGTGCAACCAGATAAATCTACATTTGTACTCAAAGGTGTGCTTGGGCAAGTGTCTTGCTCATTTGGTACGCCGTCACCATCATCATCGGTAAAGCTGCTTGCTGTCGTGTCGGTTTCCAGCGGTATATCTAAGTACCTTGGCATAGCCGTTACACTCATGTATGCATTATCTTGCTTAGCTTTTTTTTGAAGAAATGCCTTGCGGCTAAAAGTGGTTGCTACATCGTAACTCGGACAGATATTTTGTGCGTTATGAACAATAGGGTCGTCAGTTAGCTCTTTTAATGTAGGGTATTTATCTGACATCACGTTAAGTGCTGGCAGTAATTTCCCCATTTCTTTTAGCATAGTTAAAATAGCTGATTGACGGTCGTAAAGCGCCACTATGTATGAACGTGTTGATTGAAATGACTCGTTTTCGGCATCAAGTACGTCTAGTAGAGTTCGTTGGCCTATATCGAATTGATCCTTATATGCAATTTTAACTTTAGTTGATGATTCGCGGTGTTGATCAAGCGCCGGTAACTTTTGCTCTAATATAGTGACGTTGTAATAAGCAATTTGCAGACTCTGACGAATATCAATACAAGACTGATCGCGTTGATATTTTGCAATGTTTATATCCTGATAGGCTTGTTCTAAATTGGCATTATCAAGACCACCATTATATAAATTATAGCTAATATCGATGCCGACTCGCGCTTCTGTTCTGGTTTCATTTTGACCAAGTTCATCTCTATCTTGGCTACCGTAGCGGGCAGATAAATCTACGTTAGGATGAAACGCTGCTTTTTGTGCTTTTGCGTTCGCTTTTTGTGCTTCAATATTATACAAAGAGGCGTAAAATGAAGGGCTATTTTTGTAAGCGACGTCTAGCGCTTGATTAACTGAAATTGGTATATTTTTTTCATCAAGGTCAGCTTGCTTTATATCGTTCATAGGAAGCTCTCCTACAACCCTTAAGTAGCGAGCGCTTACATCATGTAAATTTGAGTACTCCGTTAATACGTTAGATTGTGCTAAAGATAAGCGCCCACTAATTTGTTCTAGATCGGCAGCGCGCGCTACACCAGCTCCTACACTTTGTTCTATTTGTTGATATACAGACTCGTGCTCTTGTAAATTTGCTTCTGCAAGTTGTACTAACTCTTTGAATTTTTGTACGTCGAGCAGGGCTATTGAGGCTTCAAGTGCTGTTTGTTCTGTTTGAGAAATAAGCTCAAAGTACCTAATGAGTTGAATGCGTTTAAAGCGATCAACAGTATTCGAGGTTCTAAAACCGTCGTAAAGCATTTGAGTAACACTTAACTCGGCTGTATTACGGTTATATTCCTCTTCAACACCGTAATTTCTTCTTTCATAGCCCGCGCTTGCTGATACATCAACACTTGGTAAATAACCTGAGCGGGCAGCATCTACTCCATAAATCGAAGATTTAAAAGCATGCCATGCTTCTTGTACTTCAGGATTGTTTTCAATCGCTTTACTTGAGACATAGGTAAGTGGCATTGCTGATTGTTCATTTGCATGCACATAGTTTAGTAGAGTTGCGGCTGTAATCGTTAGTCCGATTAACATAGTCTCTTGATGTTTCTTAAAAGTGTTTTTTGTAATCATTTCTTCCTCTTAGATCCTGTTAAGACCGTAAATACTCCCTTAAGTATTTAGTAAAGGAATACTATTTTTGCAAGTAATCGTTTTGGTTAGCATAAAAAAAATTTTCTACCACTTTCTTGTTGATTTTTTATTTTTTGAATTTTTCTTTTAAACCTGTACTTGAGTACAGTATCTATGTGGCTTTTTTGTCCTACCTTTAACTTATTAGATTGTTATTTTAAAAAGTTTGAGGGTACCAAAATGGAAGCAAATCAACTGGTAGTTATTGATATTCAAGGTTCGGCAGGTGTGGTGCTGGATGATGGGTCAATAAGAGCATTAAATGTTGGTGACATTATCACCGTGGGTGATTTAGTTGTTACTGCTATTAAATCGTCTTTACAAATTGATGTGCAAGGTGAAACCTTATCTATACCCGCAAATCAAAAGGTAAAAATAACACCAGACTTATTAGCGAAAGAAGCCAGAGATTCTAGCGAAACAACTGTTTTTGATGAAAGTTTAGATGAAGCAATTGCAAGCTTAGATTTAGGGGCAGAGCAAGACCCATCAACAGCGGCTAATTCTGATGTAACAGATTTTTTAGATGCGTTAGAAGGTGATGGGGACATTCTAGATAATTTAGAGGCAACAGCCGCTGGTGGGGGTAACGCTGCGGGTGCAGATGGAGGCAGTTCGTTTGTACAGCTAACCCGAATTTCTGAAAGTGTTGATCCTAGTAGTGTTACTTTTGATTCATCTTTTGAGCAAGGCGCTACTGAAGCTTTTAATTTAAGAGATACCTCTGACGGTATTGTGCCTGATTCAACTACTGCATCTATTTCACTTAATGAGCTAGGTATTACTAACTCATCACAACCTACAATCACCGGTACGAGCGAAAACTTAATCGGCGAAACGGTTAATGTAACGGTAACTGATGTTGATGGAAACTCTCAAGTAGTTAGTGTTGTAATTGGCCCTGATGGTACCTTTGAAATAACCCTACCAACACCAATTGCTGATGGCCCTGTAACGGTTGTTGTTGAAGCGACGGATCCTGTTGGTAATCCTATAAACGACACTATTTCAATTGAGGTTGATACAACACCTCCACTTATTGCTATTGATCCTGTTGCCGATTCTGCTTCGCAAACAGTGACAGTGACAGGGACAGTATCTGGTTTGAATACTGGGGATAATGTATCAGTCACGTTAACGGATAGTGCAGGTACGGTACAAACAATAGTTACTCAGGTTGATGCTCAAGGAAATTGGGTAATTACTACCACCTCACCTTTATCTGAAGGGGAGTTTAACGTAAGCGCTGTTGCGATTGATGCAGCTGGAAATCAAGCTATAGACCAAGCTTTAGCGAATGTAGATTTAACTGCTCCGGTAATCACCGTAAATGTAACTGATGAAACAAATAACTCAACACCACCACTTGTTGGAACAACAAATGGTGTTCCTGAGGGCACTCAAGTAACAATTACTGTTACAGATAGTGCAGGACAAATACAAACATTAACTGCAGTTACCCAAGCCGATGGAAGCTGGAGTGTAGAAGTAGGGACTCCTTTACCTGAAGGTGATTTTACTGTTGATGCACAAGTAAGCGACAGTGTAGGAAACTTAGCATTAGCAAGTGATTCAGGAGTAATTGATTTAACGGCGCCTTCGGTACAAATTAATAATATTAACGACACTCAAGACACCACGCCAACGATTACAGGTAACGCGCAAGATGTACCTGCAGGCTCTATTATTAGTGTGGTTATTACCGATTTTGATGGTCAAACTCAAACATTATTAACCCAAACTAACGCTGATGGGGATTGGTCTATCGACGTAACTACGCCATTGGCTGAAGGGCAGTTTGAGGTTGATGCAAGTGTAAGTGATGCTGCAGGTAATCAAGCCCAAGCAAATAACCAAGGTGTTGTTGATTTAACAAACCCTGATATTACCGTTACTGCAATTGCTGATACTAACGATACTACACCAACATTTGTAGGTAGGGTAGAAGACGCTCCAGCGGGCTCTGTAATTACAGTATTAGTAACCGATATAAACGGTAACGTACAAACTTTAACTACTTTATTAAATGAAGATGGCACATGGAGTGTTGATGCTAGTGAAATCTTGCCAGGTGGTGAATTTACCGCAACTGCGTCAGTAACCGATGCTGCGGGTAATGAGGCATCTGCGCAAACAAACGGCGAAATAACGTTTGCTCCTATTTCAATTCAAATCGATGCAATTGCTAATACTAACGATACCACTCCATTTTTAAGTGGTAACACCGGTAATGTGCCTGCAGGTACAACCATTACTTTAACTATTACGGCAAGCGATGGCAGCACATTTACATTACTTGCAGTGACGCAAGAAGATGGTTCGTGGACTGCACAAGTAACAACTCCTCTACCGGAGGGCGACTTTACAGTAGTTGCTGCTGTTATAGATGACTCGGGTAATGAAGCGCAAGCAAGTGCAGTAGGTAATGTTGATTTAACTGTAAGTATTAATTTTATTATTGATACTAACGATACAACACCAACAATTAGCGGCTCTACACAAGACGTAGAACCTGGTGCGGTAGTAACCGTTACATTTACAGGAAGCGATGGCGTAGCAGAAACCGTGCAAGTAGTTACTGGTGCTGACGGAAGCTGGTCAGTTGAGGCAAGTAATGAATTAGTTGAAGGCCAGTTTAGTGTGGTTGCAACTGTAACTGATGCTGCGGGTAATACAGCTTCTGCAAGTGAAACTGGAGAAATTGATTTAACAGATCCTGCAATCACGATTAATCCTATTGAGGATACGAATGATGTAACCCCATCTGTAAGCGGTAATGTAATTGATGTACCTGCAGGGACCGAAGTTACATTAGTAATAACTGACAGTGAAGGTAATGAACAAACACTTACAACAACTACAAATACAGATGGTACATATACAGCGGATATTATTGCAGATCTCAGTGAAGGAGATTTCACAGTAACAGCGAGTGTTAGCGACACTGCAGGCAATAGCAGTACGGCAACTGTTACAGGTACGGTTGATTTAACCGCACCAAGTGTGACTATTAACAATATCGCAGATACAAACGATACAACACCTACTCTTACAGGCTCTACCCAAGGATTAGCATCGGGCAGTGAAGTGACTTTAACTGTTACTGATAATCTAGGGGCTGAGCAACAGTTAGTTACTACTATAAGTGCGGATGGTACTTGGAGTATTGAGGTTCCAACTGCTTTAAGCGAGGGGGATTTTACCGTAACTGCTAATGTATCTGATAATGCAGGTAACGCAGCTCAAGATTCACAATTAGGCACAGTTGATACCACCCCTCCTTTAGTTGCAATAAATGACTTTGCTGATTCAAACGATACAACGCCTACATTTAGCGGAACAACAAGTGATGTAGCACCGGGTAGCCTTGTTAGTGTTTTAGTTACTGATGCAAATGGTGAGTCTCAAACATTGACGGCGGTTGTGTCAGAAGATGGAACTTGGCAAGTAGGTGCAACTCAAGCGGTTGCTGAAGGCGATTTTACAATTACAGCAACAGTAACAGACGCTGCGGGTAATGAAGCAAGCGATACTGTTAGTGGAACAATTGATTTATCAGCTCCAATTATAGCAATTAATACAATCCCAGATAGCGCCGATACTACTCCAACAATTTCAGGTTCTGTACAAAATGTACCAGCCGGAACAACTGTTACGTTAATCGTTACAGATGCTGGTGGTAATACACAAACAATTACAACACAAACGCTAGCTGATGGTAGCTGGACAGCCGATACTAATGAGTTAGTTGAAGGTGACTTTAGTGTTAATGCCATCGTTAGTGATGAAGCAGGTAACCAAAGTGAAGCTTCTGCACAGGGAACTATTGATAATACCGCACCAAATATTACGATTGATGCACTGGCGGATAGTAACGATACAACACCAACTATTTCAGGCACCGCAACGGGCGAACCAGAAGGCACGGTTGTTACTATTATAGTTACGGATGAAGCAGGTAACCCACAAAGCATAACCACAGAAGTACAAGCCGATGGCACATTTAGTGTTGATGTTCCAAATGAATTAAGTGAAGGTGAATTTACTGTTGAAGTATCGGTTACCGATACAGCAGGTAATGAAACTACCGCAACAACAACAGGCGAAGTTGATACTGCTGCGCCAACAGTTATTATTGACCCCGTAGGTGATACTAACGACACCACACCAACTATTTCAGGCACCGCAACGGGGGAGCCGGAGGGCACGGTTGTTACTATTACAGTAACTGATGACGCTGGTAACCCACAAATAATCACCACTGAAGTACAAGCCGATGGCACTTTTAGTGTTGATGTACCAAATGAATTAAGTGAGGGTGAGTTTACGGTTGAAGTATCGGTTACCGATACAGCAGGTAATGAAACTACCGCAACAACAACAGGCGAAGTTGATACTGCCGCGCCAACAGTTATTATTGATCCAGTAGGTGATACTAACAACACCACCCCAACTATTTCAGGCACCGCGACGGGTGAGCCAGAGGGCACGGTTGTTACTATTACAGTAACTGATGAAGCTGGTAATCCACAAACTATAACCACAGAAGTGCAAGCCGATGGCACCTTTAGTGTTGATGTACCTAACGAATTAAGTGAAGGCGAATTTACTGTTGAAGTATCAGTTACCGATACTGCAGGTAATGAAACTACCGCAACAACAACAGGCGAAGTCGATACTGCCGCGCCAACAGTTATTATTGACCCAGTAGGTGATACTAACAACACCACCCCAACTATTTCAGGCACCGCAACCGGTGAGCCAGAGGGCACGGTTGTTACTATTACAGTTACTGATGAAGCAGGTAATCCACAAACTATTACCACAGAAGTACAAGCCGATGGCACCTTTAGTGTTGATGTACCGAACGAATTAAGTGAAGGTGAATTTACTGTTGAAGTATCGGTTACCGATAACGCAGGTAATGAAACCACAGCCACAACAACGGGAGAAGTTGATACCACAGCGCCAATAGTTACTATTAATGCACTAGGCGATACGAGTGATACAACACCGACCATTTCAGGCACGGTTAGCGGGGAGCCTGCTGGTTCAACCATAACTTTAACAGTGACCGATGCTAATGGTGCAGTACAAACAATTTCAGCACAAGTAATTGCAGACGGAAGTTGGACAGTAGAAGTACCTGCGGCTTTAGCTGAAGGGGCCTACTCTGTAGATGCAAGTATTAGCGATGGCGCTGGTAATGAAGGCACAGCAAGTGCTTCAGGCACAATTGATACAAGCGCATTGACTATTACCATTGATGTTATTGGCGAAACTAACGATCAAACACCTCAAATAAATGGTGATACTTTTAATGCACAAGTTGGCTCTCAAGTTGAAGTTCAGATCACTGACTCAGCGGGTGGAATAATTACTTTAACTACGGTTGTTGATGAAAACGGACTCTGGAGTGTTACTCCGCCAGCCGATTTGGCTGAAGGCACCATTTTAATTAGTGCGACAGTAACAGACATAGGTGGTGGAAGCGCAAATGCAGAGCTTGATGCTGTAATTGATATTACGCCTCCAACCATACAAGTAAATGAACTAGAAACAAGTAATGATACAACACCGGTTATTTCTGGTAACACAACTGACGTAGTTGCAGGCACAGTTATAAATTTAACGGTTACTGATTCTCAAGGGGTTGTTCGCACATTTAGCACAACAACAGATGCAGATGGTAATTGGAGTGTTGAACTTTCCCAAGAGTTGGCCTCGGGCGATTATTCTGTAGAAGCTGAAGTATCTGATGCTGCTGGAAATAGTGCTTCAGATACTGCTACAGGCATTATAGATACATCAGGGCCTAGCTTAACCGTAAACTTTGATACTGTAACTAACGACTCAACACCTACCATTTCAGGCACTAGTGATGCAGACGTTGGTACCAGCATCACGGTTGTTATTACTGATGATAACGGGGTTGAACAAACACTTACCACCACAGTAGATACAAATGGTAACTGGGAAGTAACTCCACAAACAGATTTAAATGAAGGTGATAACACCATCGAAGTGAGTGTATCTGACGAAGCAGGAAATACGACAACAGTTACAGATACAATTACGTTAGACACGCAAGCGCCAATACTCACCATTCAAAACGTAGGCGATGTCAGCGACTTAACACCAGAGCTTCAGGGCACCAGTAATGAAGTTGGTGGCACTGTTACACTCACCATCACCGACAGCGCAGGCGCTGTGCAAACCATTGAGACCCTAGTTGGCAGCGATGGCCACTGGAACATTGAGATTCCAGGTGCCCTTGCACAAGGTGACTTT